>DATDGZ010000052.1:0-21753 GCA_036521795.1 Thermoanaerobaculia bacterium
CCTGCAGAGCGGCGCCGACGCCACCCTGCGCCGCATGCGGCGGCCCTACACGGCAGGCCGCTACGCCCGCCTGGTCGAGCGCGCCCGCGCCGCCGTCCCCGGCGTGGCGGTGACCACCGACGTCATCGTCGGCTTCCCCGGCGAGACCGCCGCCGATTTCGAGGAGAGCCTGGCCACCGTCGCGGCCCTGGGCTTCGCCAAGGTGCACGTCTTCCCGTTCTCGCCGCGCGCCGGCACTGCAGCGGCGGCGCTGCCCGACGCGGTGCCGCCGGCGGAGCAGCGGCAACGGATGGCGCGAATGATCGCGGTGGCGGAGCGCTCCGAGCAGGACTTCCGCAGGGCACACCTCGGCCGCCGCGCCATGGTGCTCTGGGAGCGCCCGAAGGGCGGCCAAGGACAGGGACTCACCGACAACTACATCCGAGTCTTCAGCCCTGCCGCCGAAGCGCTCCGTAACCAGCTGACCGAGGTCGAGCTTGTCGCCCTGGCGCCCGGCGGCATGATCGGCCGCCTGGCCTGAGCGCGGCTCACGTGTGCCGATCGCGTAAGGCGACCGTCAGGACGAGGCTCTGGAGCGGGGCGCCGCGTCTCGCGGCTCGAGCCCGGCGGACGAAGGCTCCAGCGGAAGCGTCAGCTGGTCGCCTTTTCGATCACGGCGTGCGCGATCGAGAAGACCGAGCTCGATGAAGTACACCAGGAGTATCGCCACCATCGGCAGAAAGAAGATGATCATCGTTGCCTACTCCTTGGGTCGTGATGCACCCCGAAGATCATCATCGCCACCGCAGCGCTGATCAGCAAGGCCAACCAACCGATGCTCAAATCCAGCCACGCCTCCCCCCCTAACCCGCGCGCCGCGACCGGTGCTCGCCGCCCGTCACCCGCTCGACGATCTGGTAGGTCCCGAACTTCGGCAGGCGCATGAAGCCCGACCAGGCGGCGGCGGCGAGGGTGCCCTCCGCCAGCAGCTCGCGGATCCAGTAGCCGGCGTGGCGCGGCTCGCGCTGCTTCAGGCCGGCGCCGTTCTCGACGGCCCAGCGGCGGTTGTAGCGCTCGTGCATTCCCACCGGGTGGGAGAAGATCAGCGGCATCCCGAGAGCGCCGAAGAAGGTCATCTCGCTCGGCTTGGTCCACAGGATGTCGGTCTCGGCGAGGACCTGGTTGAAGCCCGCGAAGTAGCTCTCCAGACCGGCGGCCAGGAAGATGCGAACGTCGCCTCCCAGGCGATCGGCGAGGCCGGCCTCGCCCACCCAGCGCTCGAAACGCGCCGCGATCTCCGGCCGCACGCCCGCCGCCAGGCAGAGCCGCAGGCGGCCGTCGCCGACCAGCGGGGCCAGGCTGCGGATCAGCGTCCGCGCCAGCTCGACCTGCGCACCCGCCCCGCCCACGGTGAAGGTGAGCAGCGGCGGCCGGCGCTCCTGGTCGGCCGGCAGCTCGACGCCGAGGAAGTAGTGGATCTCGCTGCGCGCCTGCTCGCGGAAGACGCCCTTGCGGTCGAGGCGCACCAGGCGGCCGGCGAGGGCCTGGCGGAGCACCGGCAGCTCGGGCCCGCCCAGCAGCTCCGGCGGCAGCGGGAAACCGGTGAGCTCGATCTGGCCGCGCGGCACGCCGTAGGCCTGCAGGCGCTCGAGCGCGCGGCGGGTGGGAGTCAGGAAGACGATGCGGCTGCGCCGCGGTCTCATCGGCACCCAGACGCGGTTGAGGTCGACGTCCGTGACCACGCAGTAGACCGGCGCGCAGCCGTGGGCGTCGGCCAGCACCGCGGTGGCGAAGTAGGTGGTGAGCAGCGCCTCGCCGGTCTCCTTCAGGCGCTCCACCAGCCCCGCCCCCAGGCCCTTGCGGACCAG
The DNA here is from genome assembly GCA_036521795.1 of Thermoanaerobaculia bacterium. Classification (GTDB taxonomy): domain Bacteria; phylum Acidobacteriota; class Thermoanaerobaculia; order Multivoradales; family UBA5704; genus JASLEW01. The sequence goes on from DATDGZ010000052.1 coordinate 1,848, forward strand.
GCGGTCGAGCGACAGCGCCTGCAGGGTGGGGGCCGAGAGGTCCCGCTTCGGATAGAGGTGGGGGATCGAGGTGAGACTGTCGAGCAACGCCCGCAGCGGCGCTCCCACCAGCGGTAGCTGCGAGGCCCGCGCGGTCGCCTCGTAGAGGCGGCGCCCCGATCGCCAGAGACGCCCCTCTTCCTCGCCGGCCAGCGGCGGCCGGTCGGCGTGCAGGACCGTGGTTCCCAGCGCCGAGGCCAGCGCGTGGGCGGCGCGCAGATGGCCGTACCCCATCTCGACGGCGGCGACGATCGGCTGGCCGGGCGCGGCCGCGGCCCTGGCAGCCGGCTGGCCGGCGGCCGCCGGGAAATGGACCAGCGCAGGAGCTCGAGGAGCTGTGGCTGAGGCGGCGGAAGGGCTATCCATGAGTGGCGGCGCCAGGCAGACACGGCAACGGAGCCTCCGGCCGGGGCAGGACCGGTGCCCAGGGGCTCATGGGACGATGGATCAACCGCCGAAGCCGAGCGGGACCAGCGTCAGCCCAGCGTAGCCCAGGAAGACGAGCAGGTGGAAGCCGTCGATCAACAGGCGTGCGGCGAGGCCGGAGGCGGCGCCGACCAGCACCCCGGCAGCGACGTCCAGGGGGTAGTGGGCGCCGAGATAGATCCTGGAGACGGCGATGCCGAACGCCAGGACCAGGGTGAGCAGAGCGGTGCCGCTGCCTTCGCCGGCCAGCGCCACCGCCACGCCGAAGGCGGCCGCGGTGTGACCCGACGGGAAGGAGAAGCGGTCGGGGATCGCCACCAGGGCCGCGAAGCCGCCGATGCCGGTGGTAGGCCGGGGCCGGCAGAACACCCGCTTGAGCACCTGCGAGCCGGCGACCGCCAGGCCGGCGCCGGTGCCGAGCAGCCAGGCGTAGTGCGCTCCGGCGATGGCGCCGAGCGTCAGGCCCACGACCGCCCATGCCGCCGGATCGCCCATCCGGGTGAACATGCGCATGAGCCGCGTCATCAGCGCCGACTCCCAGCGGCGGATCCCGAGGAGGATGGCCTGGTCCACCGAGACCACCCACTTCCAGGTCTCCTGGCTGGCGGCGCGCAGCGGGCTCACGCCGACACCTCGAGCGTCGAGGTCGCGGTGCGCCCCTCGAGGCTCAGCGACGGGTTGAGCGGGGTGCCGGGCGGGGCGAGCGGCGTCAGCAGGCTGCCGGGCCCGATGCGCAACCGCGTCTGGCGCCAGAGAATGGTGGTACGGAAGGCGCCCGCCACCCAGATCCCGGCGATCAGCAGGTCCTTGAGCGGGATGGCGGCGAGAGCGGCCGGCGCCAGCGCCCGGCCGCGCAGCCGCCAGGCCAGCAGCGCGTCGGCCGCGACCTTGGCCGCCAGGCCGGCGGCTGCGGCGAGGGCGGCTGCGGCGAGCGTCGCGCCACCCCGCCAGGCGGCGGCCCCGACCAGCGCCAGCAGCCAGGGGAGCGGATTGAGCAGCGGCTCGCCGAAGAAGGCCGGCGACAGGCGGCGGCGCATCTGCGCCCAGCGCAGGTGCCGCGCGAGGAACTCGCGCACCGACCGGTGCCGGTGCAGCACGGGCAGGACGTGCGCCGACAGGGCGACCGGCAATTCCCTGTCATGGAAACGGCTGCCGAGCACGTAGTCCTCCGCGAGCACGTCGCGCACCCCTGCGAAGCCGCCCGCCGCCTCGAGGTCGCCGCGCCGGAAGAGCATCGACTTGCCGACCACGCAGGGCGAGCGGATGATCTGCGCCGCGCAGACCGTGCCGGCGACGAAGGAGTTGAGGTGCAGGTTCTCGAACAGCGCCCCGAGGCTGGCCTCGCCGACCCCGGCGAGGACCGACGACACCATGCCGGCCCGGCTCGCCGCGCGTTCGGCGGCCAGGGCACGCAGGTATTCCGGGCGGGCCCGGACGTTGGAGTCCGAGATCAGCAGCAGCTCGTGGCGGGCGTGCCGGGCGAGCGAGGCCAGGTTGGTGATCTTCGGGTTGTAACCGAGCGGCGCGGCGCCGGCCACCACCGTGATCGCCACCCGCGGGAACGCCTGCCGCAGCCGCTCGGCCACCGTCAGCGCCGGGTCCCTCGGGTCCTCGGTCCCGAGCACCAGCTCGAACCGCGGGTAGTCCTGGACCGCCAGGGAGGCGAGGTTCTCGAACAGCTCCTCGTCGAGGCCCTTCAGGGGCTTGAGCACCGAGATCGGCGGGAACGTCGAGAGTGTGGGGTCCGCGGGCGGCGGGACGGGCGGGCGGGCCAGCAGGCGCAGGGCGGCGGCGCTGGCGGCGAAGGTGACCAGCAGGGACACCGCCGCGATCAGCGCCAACAGGTAGAGCAACGTGGCGAGGGCGTCCAAATTGTGCATTTCCTCCGCCGGCAGGATCGCAGCGCGCGGTGACGTCGTCGTGGCGGCGCGGTCACGTGCCGGTCAGGAGTGTGCTACAAGAGTATCGCATGTCCGGGGCATCCGTCGCGGCAGCCGTCCAGCTGACCTCCACGGCGGACGAGGCGTCCAACTGGGATAGCGCCCGGCGGTTGATCGAGCTCGCCGCCGCCCGCGGCGCCCGCCTGGTGGCGACGCCGGAGAACACCAACTACCTGGGGCCGCACGACGAGAAGGTCCGCCGCGCCGAGCCGCTCGACGGCCCGACCGTCGGCCGCTTCGCCGAGCTGGCGCGCCGCCTCGGCATCCACCTGCTCCTCGGCTCCTTCAACGAGCGCAGCGACGAGCTCTTGCGCTGCTACAACACCAGTGTCCTCCTCGGACCGGACGGCGAGGTGCTGGCGGTCTACCGCAAGCTCCACCTCTTCGACGTCGACGTGCCGGGCGGCGTTCGCTTCACCGAGTCAGCGACTTGCAAGCCCGGTGCCCTGGGCGGCCCGGGCGATCCGGACCGTGGCCTGGCGGTGGCCGACACTCCCCTCGGGCGGCTCGGGCTGACCATCTGCTACGACCTTCGCTTCGCCGAGCTCTACCGCCGCCTGGCCGACCTCGGCGCCGACGTCCTCGCCGTGCCTTCCGCGTTCACCATGGCGACCGGCAAGGACCACTGGGAGCCGCTGCTGCGCGCCCGCGCCATCGAGAACCAGTGCTACGTCCTGGCGCCGGCGCAGCACGGCCGCCACGACGACGGCGGGCTGCGCGAGAGCTACGGCCACGCCATGATCGTCGATCCCTGGGGCCTGCCGGTGGCCGTGGCCTCGGACGGCCCGGGCCTGGCGCTCGCCGAGATCGATCTCGAGCGCGTGGCGCGAGCCCGGCGCGCCATTCCGGTCCGGCAGCACCGGCGCCTCTAGGACGTCCCGGGTAGTGTCCTGGATTGCCAGGACACCACCCGCCGGCGCGGCGGGAATGCGGCGTAGAGACGGAGATGTTAGGCTGGGCGGAGGGGGGCGCGGCATGGTCCGTGTGCCTCCGCTTCTCGATCGGGGACCGTGATGCCGCTCAGCCCTTTCCATCCGGCCGTCGCCGCCTGGTTCCGTTCCCGGTTCGGCACGCCCACGGAGCCCCAGGAACGCGCCTGGCCGTCGATCGTGGCCGGGCGCAACACCCTGGTCGCCGCTCCCACCGGCTCGGGCAAGACGCTGGCGGCGTTCCTGGCCGCCATCGATCAGCTGGTGCGCGCTTCCCTGGCCGGGGAGCTCGGCGACGAGACGCGCGTGGTGTACGTCTCGCCGCTCAAGGCACTGTCCAACGACATTCAGCGCAACCTCGAGGAGCCGCTGGCCGAGATCCGCCGCGAGCTCGCGGCGCGCGGCCTGCCGGATGCGCCGATCCGCACGCTGGTGCGCACCGGCGACACTCCGGCCAGCGTCCGGGCGGCGATGGCCCGCAAGCCGCCGCACATCCTGGTGACCACTCCCGAGTCGCTGTTCATCCTGCTCACCAGCGAGAGTGGGCGGCGGATGCTCGCCACCACCCGGACGGCGATCGTCGACGAGATCCACGCGGTCGCGGGCAGCAAGCGCGGCTCCCACCTCTCGCTGTCGCTGGCCAGGTTGGAGGCGCTCTGCCGCGCCCACCACGCCGCCGCGGGCGGCCCCGCCGCTGCCGCTGCCGCCGATGCCGCCGGTGCCGCCGGTGCCTCCGATGCCGCCGCTGCCTCCGCTGCCTCCGAGAACCGCCTGGTCCGCATCGGCCTCTCCGCCACCCAGAGCCCCATCGAAGAGGTGGCGCGGCTGCTGGTGGGAGCGGACACCTGTACCCCGGCGAGCGAGGCGAGCGAGGCGATGGCATGCGAGATCGTGGACGCCGGACACCGCCGCGCTCTCGATCTGGGTGTGGAGGTGCCGTCCTCGCCGCTCGAAGCGGTGATGGCGGGCGAGGTCTGGCAGGAGATTTACGACCGCCTGGCGGAGCTGATCCGTGCCCATCGCACCACCCTGGTGTTCGTCAACACCCGCCGGCTCGCCGAGCGCGCCACGCGTCACCTGGCGGACCGGCTCGGCGAAGCGCGCGTGTCCTCGCATCACGGCAGCATGTCGCGCGAGCAGCGGTTGTCGTGCGAGCAGCGGCTGAAGACCGGCCAGCTGTCGGCCCTGGTGGCGACGTCGTCGCTCGAGCTGGGCATCGACATCGGCACGGTCGACCTGGTCTGCCAGCTCGGCTCGACGCGCTCGATCTCGACGTTCCTGCAACGCGTGGGGCGGGCGGGTCACCGGCTCGCCGCCATTCCGAAGGGGCGGATCTTCCCCACCAGCCGCGACGAGCTGGTAGAGACCGCGGCGCTGCTCGACGCGGTGCGGCGCGGCGAGCTCGACCGGCTGATCATTCCGCCCGCGCCGCTCGACATCCTGGCGCAGCACATCGTCGCGGCGGTGGCCGCCGAGGAGTGGAGCGAGGACGAGCTCTTCGCGCTGGTGCGGCGCGCCTGGCCCTACCGCGACCTGTCGAGGGCGGATTTCGACGACGTGGTGGCGATGCTCGCGTCCGGCTTCAGCACCCGCCGCGGCCGGCGCGGGGCCTACCTGCACCAGGACGCGGTCGCCGGCCGGTTGCGCGCCCGGAAGGGAGCGCGGCTGGCGGCCATCACCTCGGGCGGCGCCATTCCCGACACGGCCGACTACCAGGTGGTGCTGCAGCCTTCCAACACCCTGCTCGGCACCGTGCACGAGGACTTCGCGGTCGAGAGCATGCCCGGCGACGTGTTCCAGCTTGGCAACGCCGCCTGGCGGATCGACAAGGTCGAGCCCGGCCGGGTGCTGGTCGAGGACGCTCACGGCCAGCCGCCGACGATCCCCTTCTGGCTGGGGGAGGCGCCGGCGCGCACCGAGGAGCTGTCGCGGGCGGTGTCGCGGCTGCGCCGGGAGATCGCCGAGCGCAGCGGCGCTTTACCCGCGGCCGAGCCTGCGATCGAGCCGCCGATCGAGCCTGCGATCGAGCCCGCGGCCGATGCCGCCGGTGCCTGCACCGGTGCCGGGGAGGCCGTCGCCTGGCTGCGCGACGAGGTGGGGGTCGGCGAGCCCGCCGCGGCACAGCTGGTCTCCTACCTGTCGGCCGCCGCCAGGGCGCTGGGCACGATGCCCTCGCGCACCACGCTGGTCGCCGAGCGGTTCTTCGACGAGGCGGGAGACATGCACCTGGTGGTGCACGCGCCTTTCGGTAGCCGGCTCAACCGGGCATGGGGACTGGCCCTGCGCAAGCGCTTCTGCCAGACCTTCAACTTCGAGCTGCAGGCGGCGGCGTCGGAAGACGCGATCATCCTGTCGCTGGGACCGACCCACAGCTTCCCGCTCGCGGACGCCTTCCACTTCCTGCACTCGGCCAGCGTGCGCCAGGTGGTGACCCAGGCGGTGCTCGATTCGCCGCTGTTCGGGGTGCGCTGGCGCTGGGCCGCCAGCCGCGCCCTGGCGGTGCCGCGCTGGCGGGCCGGCCGGCGGGTGCCGGCGCCGCGGCTGCGGCAGGACGCGGAGGACCTGGTGGCGGTCGTGTTTCCCGACCAGCTGGCCTGCCTGGAGAACATCGTCGGCGAGCGCGAGATCCCCGATCATCCGCTGGTCGCCGAGGCGTTGCGTGATTGCCTGGAAGAGGCCATGGACACCACCGGCCTCGAGCGGCTGCTGGGGTGCCTCGAGCGCGGCGAGCTGCTCCTCGTGGCGCGCGACGTGACGGAGCCGTCGCCGCTGGCCCACGAGATCCTCGCGGCGCGCCCGTACGCCTTCCTCGACGACGCGCCGCTCGAGGAGCGGCGCACCCAGGCGGTGCGGGTGCGCCGCTGGCTCGACCCGGAGACGGCCTCCGACCTGGGAGCGCTCGACGCCGCGGCCATCGCGCGGGTGCGGGAGGAGGCCTGGCCCGAGGCGGAGAGCCCCGACGAGCTCCATGACGCCCTGCTGACGCTCGCGTTCATCACCGCCGAAGAGGGGCGGCGATCGGGCTGGGAGCCGCTCTTCGACCGCCTCGCCGAAGCCGGCCGGGCGACCCTGCTGACCGTGCCACGACGGCGGCGGCAGGCCGCCCCGCCGAGCGCCTCCGCCGGATGGGTGCGCCAGGCAGGCGGCGAGAGCGCTGCCGCCGACACTGCCGACGTTGCCGACGCCGCAGGCGTGGCAGGTCTCTTCGATCACGTCGGCCTCTGGGTGGCGGCCGAGCGCCTGACGCTGGTCGCGGCCCTGCACCCGGACGCGGTGCCGGCACCGGCGATCGTGCCGCCGCCACGCCATGCCCGGGAGTGGCCGCCGGAGGAAGCGGCGATCGAGGTGGTGCGCGGCCGGCTGCAGGCCCTGGTTCCGACCACCGCGCGCGAGCTGGCGGCCGGCGCGGGGCTGCGTCCGGCCGCCGTCGAGGCGGCCCTGGCGGCGCTCGAGACCGAGGGCTTCGCGCTGCGCGGCCACTTCACGCCCGCGGCCGCCCGGAAGGCGCCGGGAGCAGGAACGAACGCGAGCGCCGGGGCTGCCGCAGGCGGAGCGATTGCCGCGACCGCCGGGCCCGTGGGCACGGCACAGTCCCCGCCGCCCCCGCCAGACATCGAGTGGTGCGAGCGCCGGCTCTTGGCCCGCATCCATCGCTACACCCTGGAGCGGTTGCGGCGAGAGATCGAGCCCGTCTCCCAAGCCGACTTCATGCGCTTCCTGCTCTCCTGGCAGCGGGTCGCCAACACCGCCCTACCGGCAAGCGTAGCGCAGGCCGGAAGCGCCGCGAGCGGCACGAGTGCGGCGACTGCCGGCGAGGCCGCGCCGGGCCCGGTGGGTGTCGCCGCCCCGGCGAGCGGCGGCGCCACGGCTGGCGGCGGCGGGACCGGCGTTCCTGGCGCGGATGCCGCGGGATCCGTCGCATCGCCGGCGCAGGGCGCGGAGAGCCTGCCGGCGCTGCTGGCCCAGCTGGAAGGCTTCGAGGCGCCGGCCGCGGCGTGGGAAGGCGAGATCCTGCCGGCTCGCCTGCCGGGCTACGATCCGCTGTGGCTCGATGCACTGTGCCTCGCGGGCCGCTACGTCTGGGGGCGGCTGACGCCCCCGGCCGCCCCGGCCCAGGCGGGCTCCGGAAGCGCCGCCGATGCCGTGGATGCCGGCGATGCCGTAGGTGCCGGCGATGCCGGGGCAGCCGATGCCGGGAGTGCCGGCGATGTCGGCGACGCCGGCGGCCGTCCGCGTGTCCGCCGCCCGGGTCCGGTGCGTGCAACGCCGATCCTCGTCCTGCCACGCGGCGGCCTGCCGCTCTGGCTGCAGCTGGCGCCGGAGCCGGCGGCGGCCCAGGCCGGTCCCGTCACCGAGGGCGAGCTGCCGGAGCTGTCCTCCGATGCGGCGGCCGTGTACCGGCGGCTGGTCGCGGGCGGCGCGTCGTTCTTCGACGAGCTCGCCGCCGGCGCGCGGTTGCTGCACACCCAGCTCGAGGCGGCGCTCGCCGAGCTGGTCGCGGCCGGGCTGGTCACCGCCGACAGCTTCACCGGCCTGCGCGCGCTGCTGGTGCCCGCCCACAAACGGCCGCGCGTCGATCGCCTGCCGCGGGCGACCCGGGCCGGAGGCGCCGGCTCCTTGGCCGCCTTCGGAGTGCAGAACGCCGGCCGCTGGTCGCTGCTGCGGCCAGTGGCGCCGGCCGCGACGAGCCCGGCCGGTGCCGGTGCCGGGTCCGATCCCGCTGCGGGCTCCGCGTTCGCCGTCTCGGGGACTCCGCCGGCGGCGCTCGAGGTTGCCGCCTGGGCGCTGCTGCGCCGCTATGGAGTGGTCTTCCGCCGGCTCCTCGAGCGGGAGTCGCTGATGCCGCCCTGGCGAGACCTGCTGCGCGTCTATCGACGGCTCGAAGCCCGCGGTGAGATCCGCGGCGGCCGTTTCGTGGACGGTTTCTCGGGCGAGCAATTCGCCCTGCCGGAGGCGGTCGGCCGCCTGCGCGCGGTGCGGCGGGAACCGCGCCGCGGCGCCCTGGTGTCGGTGAGTGCCGCCGATCCGCTGAACCTGGTCGGGATCGTCACTCCCGGCGATCGCCTGCCCGCGCTCGCCGGCAACCGCGTGCTGTTCCGCGACGGCGAGCCCATCGCCACCTGGGAAAGCCGCCAGGCACGCTTCCTGGTCGAGCTGGGGGTCACCGAGCGCTGGCAAGCCCAGAACGCCCTGACCCGCCGCCCCTTCCAATCGGCAGCCCCCCGCCTCAGGGCCTACCTCGGCCGCTCGGCCTGAGCACGCCGCTGCTGCAGCCCAGCACGAGAGTCCGCGCCAGGAAGCCCGTCGCCGCCGGTCTCGCCGCGGCCGCGAGGGCGAACCAACCGAGGAAGGCGAACGTCAGCGCACGGGTCATCTGGATTCACCCGCCGGCGCGATGTCGTGAGCACTCCCCACCGGCGGCTCGGCGTCCTCGGTACGGCGAGGCTTTGCCGATGGGGAAGGCTTCGCCGCCGGTCCCATCGCGCCGCCGGCGATGCCGAGGCCGGCCAGGGTCTCGGCGAGCTGCTGGTCGAAGAGGTCGGGTGCGGTCAGCATCGGGAAGTGGCCGAGCTGCATCGCGGCGAGGTCGACGGCGGCGAAATCCGCGGCGTGGCGGCGGCCGGCCGCCAGGTTGGTCGGCTGCGGCGTGTTGATCGCCCGGATCGGGACGTGGATGCGCTCGAAGGCCGCGGCCAGATCGTAGTCGAACTGGGCGCGCAGCAGCGCCAGGGCGATCTCGGGCGGCGCCGCGGCGAGCTGGGCCTGCAGGCGGTCCCGGAGCGCGGGATCGCAGTCCTTGGGCAGCACGGCTTCCAGGAGCTGCTTGGCGCTGCCTGCAAAGTCCTTCTCCCACCGTCCCACCAGGTCCTGGACCCGTGCCGGGTCGAGCCGCCGCTCGACGTCGTGGAAGGTGTCGATGCCCACCACGGCGACGACGCGGCCCTGCAATCGTTCCGCGGCCGCGAGCGCCACCGGGCCGCCCAGCGAATGCCCGACCAGGATCACCCGGCGAAGGTCGAGGGCCAGCACCACGGCGCGCACGTCCTCGCCCAGCGATTCGATCGTCCAGGCGCGGCGCTCGCGGCCGGACTCGCCATGACCGGCGAGGTCGAGGGTGATCACCTCGCGGTCGTCGCTGAAGCGCGCGACCTGCTCGGCCCAGTGGCCGCGGTCGCCGCCCCAGCCGTGGATGAAGACCAGCGCCGGCTCGCCGCTGCCCTCGGAGTGGTAGCGGATGGGGACGCCGTCGGCGGAGGCCACGGTGGCATCGGCAGCGTCGTGCGACCGTGGCCGCACGACGCCGGCCGGGGCGCCGCCCGGCGGAGGCATCGAGGTCCGGCAGGCCAACGCGGCCAACGCGGCCAATGCGGCCGGCGCCAGCAAAGAGGTCACGAGCACGCGCATCGTTCCGAGCTCCCGATCCGGCGAGCCCGCCAACGATAACCTACCGGCGCCCGGCCTGTACCTCCGCCCCCCTCCGCCCCCCTCCGCCCCCCTCCCCGCGGCATCGCCGGCCGAGTAAGATACTGGCGGCCGGCTTCGCCGGCCGTTCACAGGCGATGCCGGAGGAGCACGGAGATGCGGACCAGCAAGCTCGATCAGCTCAAGAACCAGCACCGCAAGGCGCGCGGAGGCCGGATCGCGACAGCGGCGTTGGCGGCCGCCTGCGCGGCGCTCGCCGCCTCCGGCTGGGCAACGGCCGGGACCGCCGGCACGGCCGGCACTGCCGCCGCCGCGGGCACGGCGGCCGCGGCGGGCAACACCGTCCCCGCCTCGCCGGCCGCCGCCCTCGCGGCTACGAGCCCGGAGGCGTACCGCCGCGAGATCGACAGCTGGCGCGCCACCCGAGATTCCAACCTGCGGAACCCGAACGGCTGGCTGACGCTGGTCGGTTTGTTCTGGCTCGACGAGGGTGACAACCGCTTCGGCAGCGACCGCGGGAACCGCGTCGTGCTGCCCGCCGGCAAGGCGCCGGCGTTCGCCGGCACCCTGGTGCGCCATGGCGCCGCAGTGACCGTCCGCGCCGAGCCCGGCTCGGGGCTGGTGAGCGACGCCGGCCCGGTGACCGAGATGTCCATGGCCCCGGACGTCAAGGGCAAGCCCACGGTGTTGCGCCTCGGATCGATCAGCTTCTTCGTCATCAAGCGCGGCGACCGGCTCGGGGTGCGGGTCAAGGACAGCCAGAGCCCGGCGCTCGCCGCCTTCCACGGCGTCGAGAGCTACCCGGCCGACGCCGGCTGGCGGGTCGTCGCCCGCTTCGAGCCGCACCAGCGGCCGATGTCGATCCCCATCACCAACGTCCTCGGCATGACCGATCAGGAGCCCTCACCCGGGGTGGTGGTCTTCGAGCACGGCGGCAAGACCTATCGGCTGGACGCGCTCGACAATGGCGACGGCAGCCTGGAGCTGCTCTTTGCCGATGCCACCACCGGGCGCGAGACCTACGGCGCCGGCCGCTTCCTCGACACCGATCCGCCGCGCGACGGCAAGGTGGTGGTGGACTTCAACAAGGCCTACAACCCGCCCTGCGCCTTCACAACCTTCGCCACCTGCCCGCTGCCGCCGCGCCAGAACCGCCTCGCGGTCGCCGTCACCGCCGGCGAGAAGAAGTACGGGGAAGGCCATCACTGACGGGCTCGGTCGGCGAGCATCCGTCGCGGGGCAGCCGCCAGGCAGGCGGGATTACGGTTGCGTGAAGACGAGGTAGGGATCGAGCGCCGTCCCCTTCCACCACTGCTTGTCGGCCGTCAGGCGAAAGATCGCGAAGTGCAGGTGCGGCGATTGCGGGGGGGCGTTGCCCGAGGTGCCCACGTAGCCGATGACCTGGCCGCGCCGCAGCGGGTCCCCTTCTCGAATGCCGTCCGCGTAGCGCTCGAGGTGGGCGTAGTAGTAGGTGTAGGTCTCCGAAGGGTCGAACTGGTAGATCGTGTTGCCGCCCTGGGCGCTGAAGAAGAGCTTCGCCAGGCGGCCGTCCTCGACCGCCATCACCGGTGTGTTGCGCGCCGCCATGATGTCGATCGCCTCGTGCAGGTGGCCCGCGCGCCCCTCGGAGAAGGAGTCTCGCAGCTGCTCGCGCCGCAGCCCCTGGACCGGCAGCAGCAGATGGCGTCGCCCCAGGGCATCGATGTCGGAGGCAGCCGCCGGCGGCTGCGGGGGCGCTTCACCGCCGGGAGAAGCGCCCCCGGGAGAAGCGCCGCTGGGAGATGGGCCGCTGGGAGATGGGCCGCCGGGAGATGGGCCGTGGCGGGAGGGGGGCGGTAGAGCGCCGGTGCTTCCGCGGACCCCTGGCGTTCGCGGCGCCTGCGGTGCGCCTGCCACCGCCGTTGCCCCCTCGCCGATGGGCGCTCCGGCCGGGCGTATGCCATAGACCCAGACCACGAACAGCACCGTCGCGGCGCCCAGCGCGAAGCCTCCCAGGCCGGCCAGCAGCACCGGGCCGCCACGCCGTTTCTCGCGCGTCATGGCTCGAAGATGACCGGCGTCCCGGGTTTCACCAGGCCGGCGACGGTCAGCGCGTCCCAGTTGGTCAGCCGCACGCAGCCGTGCGAATGCGTGGTCCCGATCTTCTCCGGGTCGGGCGTGCCGTGGATGCCGTAGTGCTCCTTCGTCAGATCGATCCAGACCAGGCCGACCGGGTTGTTCGGGCCCGCGGCGATCGTGGCCTTCGCGTTCTGGGGATTGGCGTCCCAGAAGAGCGCGGGGTTGTAGTGGAAGACCGGGTTGCGGGAGACCCCGCGGACCTTCCAGTTGCCGAGCGGCAGCGGGTCGTGCTCGCTGCCCGCCGTCACCGGGGCGAAGAACAGCAGGTCGTCGCCGTTGTCGACGGTCAGGGAGAGCCGTGACTTCGAGACCACGACCCGGATGTCGGAGCCGGGGGGCGCCGACGGTTTCGTGGGCACCGCGCGCACGTTCGGCGCCACGATGGTCTCGCCGGCCACGAACTGGGCCTCGGGATTGCGCTCACGCAGCAGCTTCTCGGCGGCGTGGAAGCGAGCGGCGAGCAGCTGCAACGGCGAGGTGTACCCCAGCTCCGGCAGCTTGGCCTTCTCCTCCATGTCGGCCGGGATCCGATAGAACGGTCCCTTGGCGTCGTCCGCGGTGATGGTGTAGAGCGCCCAGGGCTTGCCGCCGCTCGCCGCCAGCAGGTTCTGCCAGGTGACCGCGTCGACCTGGCCGGTGACGGGCAGGTCGTGGGCCTCCTGGAAGGCTGCCAGCGCCTTGCGCGTGTTCTCGCCGAAGGCGCCGTCGACGACGCCGGGCGAGAAGTTGACGCGATCGAGCAGGACCTGCACGTCGGCCGCCTGCTGCGGGGAGGGTGCCGGCAGCGCGGCTCCCGGCAGGGTGGGAGCGCTCGGCGGCGGAGCGGGAGGTGCCGGAGGCTGGGGTGCCGGACGCTGGGGGGCCAGAAGCGGCGCGGTCGCGGCGGGCGGCGGCGCGGTCGCCTGGGGCTGCGCCTGGCGGGCCGCGGCCGCCGGCGCTCCCAGCACCAGGAGGATGGCCGCGACCAGCGTGCCGGACACGGCGGCTGGCGCGGACGGCAGCGGAGCTCTACGGGCGTTGGCCATGGATCCTTTCGCGGCTCGCGACAGCCGTCGGTTGCCGGCCGCCCTGGTTCTCGGCCAGTCCCTGCAAGGGTAACGCCAGGTCCGCGCCCGCTGGCGAAGCGGGAGCGCTCAGGCGGGGTAGATCACCACTCGCCGGTAGTGGCCCTCACCCTTGCTCTCGGAAGCCAGGCCGTAGCGCTCGACGACCTGGTGCTGGAGGCGCCGCAGGTAGGTGTTGCGCGGCGGCAGCTCGACCGGCTCGCCGACGCCGAGCACCTCGTCGATGCCGGCCTCGACCTCCTTCAACGCCGCCTCGTCGGCCGCCTCGATCTCGGCAGGCTCGCCGAGGTCGAGGGCGGCGCGCAGCGTGTTCTCGATCTGGACGATGGTGTTGCTCTTGACGATCGCCACCGGGATGCCGCGCACCTGCGCGTCCCGCAGCCGCCTGGGCTGGCGCCGCTCCTGGGCCTTCAAGGTGAGCACCAGGTCGGCGCCTTCGAGGTTCTCGACGATCAGCGCCGGGGCGCGGAACTTGCGGATGGCGCGCTCGAGCTTCGCCTTCGAGACCGCGTAGGGATGGATGCGGACCAGCTTGCGCGTGCGCCGTGGCGCGAAGGCCGCCGGCGCCGAGGCCGCCGACGTTGCCGGCGTCGCGGACGGATGCGGCGGCGAGGGATGGATCTCGACCTCGCCGGCCGCGGTCCGCGTGCGCAGCTCGGGCCGCGCCGGCGCGTCGCGCAGCAGCCGGTCGACGACCTCCGCCACGTCGTGATGGACGGCCAGCCGCTCCTTGTCCTGGATCTCGATCAAGACGCTGAAAGTGGGAGGCGCCTTGCGCTCCGGCACGGTCTTCTGGGTGCCCCGCCGGCGCGCCTCCTCGTCGGAGAGGGTCACGACCTGGATGCCGCCCACCAGGTCCGAGAGCGTGGGGTTCTGCAGCAGGTTCTCGAGCGTGTTGCCATGAGCGGTGGCGATCAGCTGCACGCCGCGCTCGGCGATGGTGCGGGCGGCCATCGCCTCGGCGGCGGTGCCGATCTCGTCGATGACGATCACCTGCGGCATGTGGTTCTCGACCGCCTCGATCATCACCGCGTGCTGCTGATCGGGGGAGGGCACCTGCATCCGCCGCGCGCGGCCGATCCCCGGATGCGGGATGTCGCCGTCGCCGGCGATCTCGTTGGAGGTGTCGACGACGATCACGCGCTTGCCCAGGTCGTCGGCCAGCACCCGCGCCGCCTCGCGCAGCAGCGTGGTCTTGCCGACGCCGGGGCGGCCGAGCAGCAGGATCGACCTGCCTGCCTCGACGACGTCGCGCAGGATGTCGACGGTGCCGTAGACCGCGCGCCCGATGCGGCAGGTGAGGCCGATGACGTCGCCGCGGCGGTTGCGCAGCGCCGAGATGCGGTGGAGGGTGCGCTCGATGCCGGCGCGGTTGTCCTTGCCGAAGTCGCCGACCCGGTCCACGACGTAGGCGATGTCCTGGCGGGTCACCACCTCGCCGGTCAGCTCGACACCGCGCTCGGCGAAGCGCGCTTCCGGCGCCCGGCCGAGGTCGAGCACGATCTCCACCAGCGCCTCGCCGTCCGTCCCGGCCTCGATCGCCTGGCGGATCGCGGGCGGCATCACCCCGAGCAGCAGCTCGAGATCGTCCATGATGGGTCGTCCGGACATCCCTTGATCTCGCGTCCGCCCATTGTAATGGACCAGCTGTGGCACAATGCGGGGCTTCGACGGGAGGAACGGCGCTGAGCAGGAGGATCGGGGTCTTCGGCTGGGGCATCGTGGCACCGCGGTCGCCCGACGTGGCGAGCTTCGCGCGCAACCTGGAGAGTGCCGACACCTGGCTGACCCCTTTCAACGGCTACGGGCCCGACAACTTCCTGGTCGGTTGCCCGCAGTTCTCGTTCGCCGACTACCGCCCCTGGATCGCCGCCCGCTTCCCGCCCAGCCGCTTCCGGCAGCTCGAGGAGAAGATGGACACGCCGGCGCTCTATGCCATCGGCGCCTTCATCCAGGCCCTGGGGCAGAACCCGGGCCTCGAGCAAGAGCTCTCCCGCCTCGGTATCCGCACCCATGTCTACGTCGGCACCGGCCTCGGCAACCTCGGGGTGATCGGCGCCGGCGCCGTCGCCCTGGACCGCGCGCAGCGGCGGTGGGACCGCTTCTGGGCGGAGCGGAACCCCGAGCTCGCCGCCCATCGCGAGCGGCGCCGCTCCGCCGCCGGCGCGACCGGCCCGGAAGCGCCGGCGGGCATGCCGCCCGACCCCGAGGCCCTCGACCCGGCCGCGGCCGACGGCCTGGCGGCGGCGGAGGAGGAGCTGCAAGGGGCCTGGTGGCACTTCTGGGCGGGGCGCTCGGAGGGCCTGCGGGACTATCTGCGCGAGCTGGCCGCCATCGAGGGGCTCTCGATCGAAGGCGAGGTCGAGCGCGCCAAGATGAGCGTGCTCAAGGAGAAGCAGCGCCGCCTGGCGCAGCTGCAGAAGCGCTTGGGGGCGCCGCCGCCGCCCTGGCTCGCGGTCTCGGCCAACCTGGTGTGGAACATCCAGAACACGCCGGCCGCCCAGGTCTCGATGCTGGGCCGCATCACCGGCCTCACCTTCGCGCCGGTTGCCGCCTGCTCGACGTTCGGTGTCGCCCTGAAGCTGGCGATGGACGCCATCCAACGCGGCGAGGCGAGCGCCGTGGTGGTGGGAGCCACCGACCCGCCGCCCCTGCCGCTCAGCGTCGGCGCCTTCTACGCCGCCCGGGTGGTGGCCGCCGATACGACGGTCTCGAAGCCGCTCACCGGCCTGCGCGGCACCCACGTCGCCGGCGGGTCCGTGGTGTGGATCGTCGGCGATCTCGAGCACATGCGGGCGCGCGGTTTCCGCCCCCTGGGCATGGAGCCCCTGGCGGTCGGCGTGAGCTCCGACGCCGATCACATCATCACCCCTTCGACCGAGGGCCCGCTCACCGCCATGCGCCAGGCCCTGGATGCCGCGGGCGTGCGGCCCGGGGAGATCGGCAGCTGGGACCTCCACGCCACGGCCACCCCGGGCGACGACCGCGAGGTCGAGACCCTGCGCTCGCTGGTGCCCGACTCGGTGCTGGTCACCGCCCGCAAGGGCACCTTCGGCCACGGGATGTCCGCCGGCGGCGGCTGGGAGCTCACCGCGCAGTACCTGGGCTACGAGCGCGGCCACATCTATCCCACGCCGCTGCACCCCGGCGAGCTCAACCGCGAGATCGCCACCCGCCACCAGCTCTTCGTCTTCGACCGCCCCTGCCAGGCTCCGCCCGGACCTGCCGGGAAGCTCTCGATGGGCATCGGCGGCATCAACGCTTGCGTCGTCTCGCGCCCCTACTCGGGCTAGGGACGGGGCCCCCTCCCTCCCCCCACGATGACGGTTACCAGCGGGCGCCTGGGCTCGCCCGCAGGTGGTTGGAGGCGCAGCGGTAGCCGCCGTTGAGGACGATGCTGTGCACCAGGGCCGGCAGCAGGTCGAGGCTGCAGCCCGCAGCGGTGAAGACTCGCCGTGCCTCGCGGTCGCCGGCTGGCAGTAGGGAAGAGAAGCCCTCCGCGTGGAGCCGGCCGCCGCGGGTCTCGAGCACCACGTTGTTCCAGGTGAGCAGGAACTCCCGCCCCGCGACACCTTCGTGATCCCTCAGCAGCGTGACCGGCACCGTCAGCAGCGGCAGCCGCTCGACCTCGAAGCCCTGGCTGGCCAGGTGGGTGGCGACCAGGTCGAGGAACCCGTCGAGGCGCACCGCGGCGGGGGTCTGCTGGGCCGCGCCCAGCGCGGCCGCCAGCTCGCGGCCCGCAGGTGCCAGGTCGTAGCCGCGGCGCAGCGCGTTCCAGTCCTCGCCTGAGAGTGTGGCCAGAAGCGAGCGGCCGGCCGCGAGACTGGCCACCAGCGCCACCGCCGGCCGGCCGAGTTTCCCGGATCGAGGCTCGGCACCCGCCGGAGGGCCCCCCGGATTCGGCGGCAGCAGGGTCAGCACCGAGTCGAGGTCGTAACCAGCGCCGCCACCCATGCGCTGAACCAGGTCGCGGTTGGCGGGGAGCCGCGGCTCGTCGCCGCCGGCATGGCCGCGGCCGGCGCCGATGCCGCCAATGACCTCGGGTGGGAGCGGGTGGACGAAGCGCACCGGCCGTCCATAGAGAGCCGCGAGCTCCGCCGCGGCTTGCCGTGCCGCGGCGAAGTAGCGTTCGATGCCCGCCGCGGTGGCGAAGCTCTCGACCGGCACGCGGTCGATGCCCAGCAAGGCCAGGATGCGCGGCTCGAGGCTGTGGATGCTGATCCAGGCGGCGGCCCGGGTCAGCAGCACCTGGCCGTTGTGGAAGGGCACCGGCGCCACCTCCCAGCGCACCCCGCCCCAGGCGCGATCGAGCGCCGGCGGCAGCTGCCGCACCAGCTCCGCTCCGAGATACCCGTCCTCCTCGCGCCCCGGCTGCGCATTGGGCCGCACCAGCACCATCACCCCGCCGTCCGCCCGCCGCGTCAGGCTCATCGGGTCACGGGTCCATGGCGAGAAGCCTCTGCCGTAGGTCTCGAGGAGGTGCAGCCGCGGGCTCGCGCAGCACGCGGCAAGGCGCCGCCGCGACGGGAGGTCGGTGAGGACGACGAGGTCCCGCCGCGGCGCCATCGCCCGCAGCGCGGCAAGGAAGGCGGCGGCCACCCGCGAGTCGAAGAACGACGAGGGGAGCGAGTAGACCGAGGCGGCAATGGGGGCCTCGGCGTCGTCGTCGAAGCGCGGCGGCTCGCGGCCGAAAGCGCTCAGGCGATCCGCGGCGCGCCGCGGCGCCGCACCCCAGGCGCTCTCGATCGCGTCCGCGGCCGCGAAGTCGATGGCCGGCAGCCGCTCGAGCGCCAGCAGGAGATCGTCGCGCAGCGGCGGCGCGGTCTCCGGGTCCAGCTCGCCGGGCAGCAGCTCGATCACCCAGTGGCGGAAGGCCGGGTCGTCGTCGAAGCGCGCCGGATCGACCAGGTCCTCCCCGGCGATCTCGGCGATCTCGGCGGCCGTCCAGCCGCCGCGCCGGCCCAGCGCACTCGCGCGCTCGCGGGCCCAGGCGCCAAGGTATTCGGCGAGCCGGCCGGCGAGCGCCGGCGCGGCGGCACCGCCTTCGCCGCCGCCGGCGGCGAGCACCGCGCGGCCGAGCCCGGCGAGCAGCCGCCGCCGCTCGGCAGGATCCAGGGGGAGGCCGCGTCCGGTTGCCGATGCAGGCACCCGCTCCATCAGCTCCCGCGCCGCCGCCAGCGCCCGCTGCGGTGGCAGACTGGCGTCCTCCAGCTCCGCCAGGTCCCGCGCTGCCGCTGCTGCCGCCGCGGCGGCAGGCTCCGGCGCCGCCCAGGCGCCGGCCAGCATCAGCTGCAATGAGATCAAGAGGCAGTCGAGCAGCGCCATCATCGAGTCATTCTAGACGATCACCCCTGAGCGATCGCCGGCGCGGCTCATGCGGCCAAGAACCGCGAACTGGCGGTCACCGCCGACGAGCACCGCGGCAGGCGCTGCGCGGCCGAGATTTATCAAAATATTGGTTGGATTCCAGTCCAGGCGAATGGATCAGGCAGCGGTACCGCCTCTCCGCCGCCCGCTCTAAATCCTTTATTTCCAATGAATCATTCGCCGGATCGGCATGGCACCCGGATTGCGTTGTCAGCGACGAGAGAATCATTGCGATTCTCGGCGCGCAGCCGCCGGATGGCTCTTCGCTGCTGCGGAAGGAGGTGTTGCGCGGCCTTCATTTCGATCGCGGCTGCTGCTGACTTCCAGATTTATTGCCGGGCGCGTCGCCGGTCCGCGGCGAGCGCCGCGGTGCCCATCAACGAATGGAATTGAACAGGGAGGTCCAACGATGAAGATCGACAATCGATGGCGGCGATACGTGGTCGTCGCCGCGGTCCTGCTGGCGGGTGACGCGGGCGCCGCGCTCGCCCAGCTGCAGACCGGCAATCTCTACGGCAAGGTCACCGACCAGGGCAAGTCCGCGCTGCCCGGCGTCACCGTCACCCTGGACACCGGCGAAGCGCCGCAGGTCCAGGTCACCAACGCCCAGGGCGAGTTCCGGTTCTTGGGCCTCGCTCCCGCGGCCTACAAGCTCGAGGCGGAGCTGGAAGGCTTCGCGCCGGTCGGGCGTCCTGACATCGTGATCAGCGTCGGCCACAACACCCACCTCGAGCTGGTCATGAGCCCGCCGTTCACGGAGCACGTCGTCGTCATCGGCAACCCGCTGCTCGACGAGAGAGAGCTACGCCCCGGCACCACCGTCAGCCAGATCGACCTGGCGAAGATCCCGACCGCACGCGACCCCTGGTCGATCTTGCAGTCGGCTCCGGGCGTGCTCGTCGACCGCGTCAACGTCGGCGGCAACGAGAGCGGCCAGCAGTCGACCTACGTCGGCCCCGGCTCGATGCAGGCCCAGTCGATCTGGTCGGTGGACGGCGTGGTGATCACCGACATGGCGGCGATCGGCTCGACGCCCTCCTACTTCGACTTCGGCGCCTTCGAGGAGATGCAGATCTCGACCGGCGGCTCGGACGTCACCATCGCCACCGGCGGCGTCGTGCTCAACCTGGTGACCAAGCGCGGCACCAACGAGTACCGCGGCTCGGCCCGCTACCTGCAGGCGCCCGGCAGCACGGAATCGAACACCGGCTTCAGCGCGAGCAACCTGCCCAACGACCCGAACCCGGGCAGCAGTGGAAAGCAGCCAGTGTTCGGCACTGGCGTCGCCGGCTTCGCCAACAAGATCAACAAGGTCGACGACTGGGGCGGCGAGATCGGCGGCCCGATCCTCAAGGACCACGTCTGGGCCTGGGGCTCCTACGGCCAGCAGGACGTCAGCGTGCAGACGCTGCCGAGCGCCGCGTCGCCGGACGGCTTGACCGACAAGACCAAGCTCCCGACCTGGAACGCCAAGGTCAACGCCCAGGTCACGGCGAGCAACTCGCTGACCCTCTTCGGCAGCAACAACTCCAAGCAGAAGCAGGGGCGCAACGCCGGCCCCACCCGCACGCTGCCCAGCGCCTGGGACCAGGGCCAGTTC
>DATDGZ010000053.1:0-3221 GCA_036521795.1 Thermoanaerobaculia bacterium
GACGGCCCGGCCGCGGAGGGAGATTCCCCGGAGGCGTGCGTGTTAGGATCTCGCGCCGAACGACCGATCTTTCAGGAGGTGCGAACGTGAATCTCCCCACTCGCGGGTTGGCGCTGGCCTGCGTGGCCGCCGCCTGCGCACTGGCCATCGCCGGCTGCGCGACAGGGACGGGTGCCGCGGCTCGGACCTCCGGCGACGGCAACGGCGCGGGCGCTGCCGCGAGGGCCGCCGGGATCGCCGGCGCCGATCCCGCGTCGCCCCCGAGCCCCTACCCGTCGACCTATCGCCGCCAGCCGTCGCCGGCGGTCCTCGTGACCCACGCCACCGTGCTCACCGCCACCGGCCAGCGGCTCGAGAACGCCTCGGTGCTGCTCCGCGACGGCAAGATCGCCGCCGTGGGACCGGATGCCGTCGTCGCCGCGGCGGCCGGCGATGCCCAGGTCCTCGACGCCACGGGCAAGTGGGTGACCCCGGGGCTGATCGATCCCCACTCCCATCTCGGCGTCTACGCCTCGCCCGCGGTGGCGGCGAATGCCGATGGCAATGAAGCCACCAATCCCGACACCGCCGACGTCTGGGCCGAGCACTCGGTCTGGCCGCAGGACCCGCAGTTCCCGCTGGCCCTGGCGGGCGGCGTGACCACCCTGCAGATCCTGCCCGGATCGGCGAACCTCTTCGGCGGCCGCAGCATCACGGTCAAGAACGTGCCCGCCCTGGGCGTCGACGCGATGAAGTTCCCGGGCGCTCCCCAGGGCCTCAAGATGGCCTGCGGCGAGAACCCCAAGCGGGTCTACGGCGAGCGCGGCCGGGCGCCGTCGACGCGGATGGGCAACGTCGCCGGTTACCGCGAGGCGTGGATCCGCGCCGTGCGGTACCGCGAGAGATGGCGGGAGTACGACGACAAGAAGGCGCACGGCAAGGACGCCGACCCGCCCGACCGCGACCTCGGCCTCGAGACCCTGGCCGGAGTGCTGGACGGCAAGATCCTGGTGCAGAACCACTGCTACCGGGCCGACGAGATGCTCGAGATGATCGACGTCGCGCACGAGTTCGGGTACCGCATCGCCGCCTTCCATCACGCCGTCGAGGCCTACAAGATCGCCGGCGTGCTGGCCAGCAACGGCATCTGCGCCGACATGTGGGCCGACTGGTGGGGCTTCAAGATGGAGGCCCTCGACGGCATCCGCGAGAACATCGCGATGGTGGCGCACGCCGGCGGCTGCGCGGTCGTGCACTCGGACTCCGCGGTAGGCATCCAACGCCTGAACCAGGAGGCGGCCAAGGCCATGGCCGCCGGCAATCGCGCCGGCATCGTCACGACGCCCGAGGAGGCGGTCCGCTGGATCACCCTCAACCCGGCGCGCTCGATCGGCGTCGACCGGCAGACCGGCTCGCTCGAGACCGGCAAGATGGCCGACGTCGTCGTCTGGAGCGGCAACCCGTTCGACGTCTACAGCCGCGCCGAGAAGGTCTACATCGACGGCGCCTTGATGTACGACCGCGACGACCCGCGGCACCAGCCGGTGACCGACTTCGAGCTCGGCCTGCGCGACAACCCCGGGGAGCAGCCGGGCGCCCAGGGGAACGTCCGGGTTGCCGCCACGGCGGTCCCAGGCGCGGCGGCGGTCCCAGGCGCGACGGCGCAGGCGGCGGCCACTGCCGCCACGGCCGCCACCGCCGCCACGGCCGGCGCCGGCGATCCGGCGTTGCCCGCGTCCACGGAGATCGTCGCCATCACCGGCGCCACCGTCCACACCATGGGGCCCGCGGGGACTCTCCACGGCGCGACCGTGCTCATCGCCGGCGGCCGCATCCAGGCGGTCGGCGCCGGCGTCGCCGTTCCGGCCGGCGCCCGCCGCATCGACGCCGCCGGCAAGGTCGTGACGCCGGGCCTGCTCGACTCGCTCACCCAGCTCGGCCTGGTCGAGGTCAGCGCCGTCGAGGACACCGAGGATGCCACCAACGCCGACCCGCAGGTGTCGGCAGGCTTTGACGTCGCCGACGGCATCAACTCGCGGTCGATGTTGCTGCCGGTCAACCGCGTCGAAGGGATCACCCGCGCGGTCTCCGCTCCCGCCGCGGGCAAGAGCCTGTTCCTCGGCCAGGGGGCCGTGATCCACCTCGGCGGCGGGCCGCAGACCGTGGTGCGCCGGTCGGTGGCGCAGTTCGTGGCGCTCGGCGAGAGCGGCGCCCGCCTGGCCGGCGGCACCCGCGGCGCCGCGGCGATGCGGTTGCGCGAGGCGCTGCGCGATGCCCTCGACTACGATGCCAACCGCGCCGCCTACGACCGCGCCGGGCGCCGCCCCTACTCCCTGCCACGCCTCGACCTCGAGGCGCTGCTGCCGGTGGCGCGCGGCGAGCAACCGCTGGTGGTGCTGGTGAACCGGGCGAGCGACATCGAGCAGGTGCTCGAGCTGGCGCGGCGCCTGAAGCTACGCCTGATCCTCGCCGGGGCGGCGGAAGGCTGGGAGGTGGCCGGCGAGATCGCCGCCGCGCGCGTGCCGGTGCTCCTCGACCCGCTCGCCAACCTCCCCGAGAGCTTCGAGGAGATGGGAGCGACCCTCGAGAACGCCGCCCGCCTGGCGCGCGCCGGGGTGACGCTGGCGTTCTTCACCGGCGACTCCCACAACTCGCGCAACCTCCGGCAGGCCGCCGGCAACGCGGTCGCGTACGGCCTGCCCTGGGACGCCGCGCTGGCGGCGATGACCGTCAACCCGGCCCGCATCTGGGGGCTCGGCGACTACGGCACCCTCGAGCCCGGCAAGGACGCCGATGTCGTGATCTGGGACGGCGACCCGCTCGAGGTGACCACCGCCGCCGAGCGCGTCTTCATCCGCGGCCTCGAGATGCCACGCGACTCGCGCCAGATCCGCCTCCGCGATCGCTACCGCTCCCGCTCCCGCTCCTGACCGGCGGCCCATCAATGGAAAAGCCCGGCCGGAGCCGGGCTTCCGAGCAACTCGCTGGCGCGCTCCGGCTACGCCGTCGCCCGGCGCCGCAAGAAGCAGACGGCGGCGATCGCGAGCAGCGCGACGAGCGCGGTGAGGCTGCCCCAGGACAGCGTCGGCACCGTCGCGATCGGCACCGTGGGCACGGCGTTGAAGTTGGCGATCTCCGCCTGCTCCGCCGTGGTCAGGCACTGCAGCGCGTTCGCCGGCAGCGGGGAGAACCCGGCGGACCCGGCGAGCTCCGCGGCCTTGGCGCTGGCCGCGGCCTTCGAC
>DATDGZ010000054.1:0-2671 GCA_036521795.1 Thermoanaerobaculia bacterium
GTCGCACGCTGCCGCCGTCCGAGTGCCACCAGCTGTCCGGCAAGCGGCGCCGAGATCGTCAGCGGCTGGCTGCCGCCGCGCCAGCCGAGGCGGGCGGGGCGGGCGCGATCGGTCGCCAGCGCGAGCGTCGGCGGCGCGCCCGCCAGCCGCTCGCGCCAGTACTCGAGGTGGCGCGCCAATCCGTTCGACCCGTCCGCCATCTCCAGCCGCTCCCAGGCGGCGAAGTCGACGAAACGGAAGGGCAGCTCCGGCAGCGGCGCCGGCCGCTCGGAGCGGGCGGCCGCGTACAGCGCGCCGAGATCGTGGAGGATGATCTCGAGCGAGCGGCCGTCGGCGGCGATGTGATGGATGGTGATCAGCAGCCGGTGACTGACGGCTGCCAGCCGCAGGAGCACCGCCCGCAGCGGCCAGCGCGCCTCGAGATCGAACGGCCGCCTGGACTCGGCGGTGGTGAGGTGCAGCGCCGCGGCCGCCGCGGCGCGCGGCGGCAGCGCCGCGAGGTCGACCTGGGGCAGCGCCACCGGCGCCGGTGGATCGATCACCTGGAACGGCGCGCCGGCGGCGGCCCCGAAGCGCGTGCGCAGCGCCTCGTGCCGGGCCACGACCGCATCCATGGCGCGGCCGAGCGCCGCGCGGTCGAGCGGGCCGCGGAGATCGAGCGCGCCGGCCATGTTGTAGGCCGGCGAGAAGGCGTCGAGCTGTGACAGGAACCAGAGGCGTTGCTGGGAGAAGGAGAGCGCGTAGGGCCCGATCTCCGGCAGGCGGCCGGCGCGCGGCAACGGCTGGCGCGCTGCGGCCGCGCCGGCGGACCGCTTGCGGCGCAGGCGCTCGATCAGCTGATCGAGCTGCCCCCGCGACAGTTCGGCGGGGTCCTCGGCGACGGCGGCGGCACCGGCGGCGTTCGTCTCCGCGGGCTCGGCGTCGCCGGCTTCGCCGACACCGATGCCGCCATTGCTCGAGTAGCGGGTGATCATGGGGCTCGGTACCGCGGCACGAGGCTAACCAGCAGCCGCGGGCTTCCAGGTATAAGTCATCGAAAGTCTGGAAGTCAAGCGAGCGAAGTTACCGAACAGTTATAGTGCCGGTGCTGTAAAATAACGTGAGACAAGAAATCACCAATGGAAACCGCGGCGAAGATAGAAAGATGTCCCGGAAGCGGCTGATCCCTGCACATAGAGGGTGATGAGGTTCGTCCAAGAATCCTGACGCTGGCGCTCGCCAGCACCCGCTCCGGGTTTCGGCGCCAGCAAGGGAAAGGAGAGAGAGGTGATCCGATGAGATGGAAGTTGCTTCTGCTGGGACTCGCCACCTGTGCGTGCCTCGTCGTCTTGAACGACCGTTCGAGCGCCCAGGGCCCCGCCGCCAGCGACGACGAAGCCACCCGCATCCGTATCGGCTTCGCGGTCGCGCCGGTGCCGCTGTCGCTGCGCCACAAGGACCCGAACCTGGTCGGCCTCGGCAGCTACATCGTCAACACCCAGGCCTTCTGCAACGACTGCCACACCAATCCGGCTTTTGCGGACGGCCACAATCCCTTCGCCGGCGAGGAGCCGGCAAAGATGAACGCAGCGGCTTACCTGGCCGGCGGCGTCAACTTCGGGCCGGTCATCTCGCGCAACATCACTCCCGACAAGAACGGCCTGCCGGACGGCCTGACTTTCCCGCAGTTCCTCAACCTGATGCACGTCGGCCTCGACCCGGACAACATCCACCCGCAGCTCTCGCCCTTCCTGGTGGTCATGCCCTGGCCCCAGTTCGGGAAGATGACCACGCACGACCTGGCAGCGGTCTATGAGTACCTGCGCGCGATCCCCTCGCTGCCCAGCGCACCCGGCACTCCCGACTAGGCCAAGGAAAAGGAGAGAGGTGATCCGATGAGACTCCGACCGCTGCTGCTGCTCTCACTTGCGGCCTGCGCCTTCCTGGTCGTCCTGAACGATCGCTCGAGCGCCCAGGGCGGGGCCGCCACCGCCAGCGACGACGAAGCTGCCCGCATCCGCATCGGCTTCCAGGTCGCGCCGGTGCCGCTGTCGCTGACCGACAAGGACCCGAACCTGGTCGGCCTCGGCAGCTACATCGTCAACACCAGGATCTCTTGCAACGACTGCCACACCAACCCGCCATGGGTCCCCGGCCACAATCCCCACCTGGGCGGGAAGCCGGCCGAGGTGAACGCCGCGGCCTACCTGGCAGGCGGCAACCTCTTCGCGGGGGGCCAGATCGTGTCCCGGAACATCACCCCCGACTCGCATGGCCTGCCGGCCGGCTTGACGTTCGCGCAGTTCGTCCACACCCTGAGGACGGGCATCGATCCTGACGACCCGTCCAGCCTGCTGCAGATCATGCCCTGGCCCTACTTCAGGACCATGAGCGACCACGACCTCGCGGCGGTCTACGAGTACCTGCGCGCCATCCCCTCCTTGCCCAGCGCGCCGGGCACTCCTCCCTGACGCGGGATCGGCCGCCAGCGCCGCTCAGCGCGGCCGAAGATCCAAGCGCGCACCGCCGGCAACCACGACCTGGCTCGTGACGTGGTTGCCGGCGGGCAGCTCGACGCCGGGGCCCAGGATCGAGTCCCGCACCTCGCAGCCGGCGCCGACCCTGGCGTCGGGAAGCAGCACCGAATCCTCGACGATCGCCCCCGCCGCGACGCGCGCGCCCGCCTCGAGGC
>DATDGZ010000055.1:0-2406 GCA_036521795.1 Thermoanaerobaculia bacterium
GGAGCAACGCAACGATGACTGTACACATCAACGAACGGCGCATGGTCGCTCTCCTATTGGAAATCTCTCGCCGGCGTCGATCCATGGGTAACGGATCTCAGCCGCATCGGTAGACCGAGGGCGCCGGCCAGCAGGGACCGAGCGGGTTCCAACGGCGAATGCCACCGCGCGGCCGCCGCGAGCAGCATCGTGGCATGACCAAGCCATCCTGCCCGCGTCCTCTTACGGTCCATACCATCCTCCGAGGCCACCGACTGGCAAGACAACTTATCCTTTAGAGGTTGATTATAGCACTTCTCGGCGCGCTCCTTGCCGCCGCAGCGTCCCCGAAAGCATGGACGTGCCGCGGCCGCCAGCCCACCACGCCGCCTCCGACCTGGCCCTCAGCCCGTCCGGACGAGAGCAGCGAGCAAGAGAACCTGGCCGAGCGCTCGCCGCCTCGGCGAGCGCCAACGACCTGCAGAGAAGAGGGCCGCCGCATGAGCCAAGCACCATTCCCCGTCGTCACCTTGCGCAACGATTCGCGGTGCGCCAGCCGCCCCTACTGGCGGAGGAGCGCCGCGGGGTCCACCCCGGCGGCGGTGACCGCCGCGGCAAAACCGGGGGTGTCCTCGAGGACCTGCTCGAGCTTCTGGATCTCGAAGCGCCGGAGCGCCCACGGCTCGGGGAGGAGCTGGATGACCAGGGCGTGGACCTCTTCCGGCATGCCGCGGGTCCGGCGGGGGTCGGTGAACTCCTGGTACAGGCGGTGACTCTCGAGCACGCGGCCCAGCACCGCGCTGCGGTTGAACGCCCCCCTGCCGCGGTGGGAGCGGCCGCCGCGACGCTCGAGGTACTTCGCGTGCGCCGCGCTGATCTGGAGGGAGATGCTGCTGCCTGCCATGCCGGCTCCCATTCAGCGAAATGTCGGGGAAAGCTCGCTCACGAGTCGCTGAGCGAGTCTACGGCAGCCCAGGACAGACGACAAGAAGCGGCCGGCCCATCGGCCCATGGCCGAGCCAGACGACGCACCCGCGGGCTCCTCCGCCATCCCGTCCTCCGAGCGTCGTCATCGCACCGACCGGTCGCTCTCGGCGAGGCCTCCCAGCGGCGACTCGAGGGGCCCGCAGCCCTGCGCGACGCACGGCCCCCCGCCGCGCCGGCGGCGCCGGCCGGGCCCCGGCGTTCGCCGAGGTCGAGAGCGTCGCGACCGCCTTCGCAGCCGCCGGGGAGGCCATGCTGCACGCCGCCGCCGCCGCTATGACCGAGGTGCGCGACGTCGCGCCGGTCAGAAATCCTCCAGCTGCAGACGCCACGGCGGAACGACGGGCGTCGCGTTCGCCGTCAGCTTCACCTCGACACCGCCACCGGCTTGTCCAAAGGAAGGCAAGGCCGTGCCGACCCGCAGCGTCGTTCCCTGCGGCAGCACATACACGTGGACAAACGACGCCGGCACCGGCAACGGGAGCGCATAGCGTCCGACGGCCGCGAAGCCCGAGTTGGCGTAGCCCCGGTCCAGCTCGGTGGTCAGATAGGAGCCCTGAGCCAGGCTGCCGTTCGTGAAACGGAGGTCGTTGGGCGAGCCCGTATAGCGATAGAGCGGCGTCGGGGCGCCGAGAGTCGCCGTGCCAAGCAGAGGCACGGCGCCGGCGGCGGGCTGATAGCCAGGCGGCAGCGTCGCGGTATGGCGCGCCAAGGCGCTGGTGATCGCGAGGCTGGTCGGCTGTCCGGCCGCGGCAAGGGCCGAGGAGCTCGGCGGCTTCACCGCCGGAACCGGGAACGCCTCGCCCTCGAGCAAATCGGCCAGGGCGAAGAACTTAGGATCCGCGAGCGGTACCAGGTAGTTGTCGCCCGAGATCAGAAACTCCCGATCAGCGTCATCGCCGGGGATCCGTCCCTTGACGATGTAGAAGCCCATCCCAGCCTCAGCATACCCGGCAAGCCGTCCCTCGGTCTGCGCATCGAGACGCAGCAAGATCTTGGGCATCCTCTGGTCCTCCATCTCGACCCACCGCGCCGGGCGCCGCCTCTCTCCGCCGAAGACCTGGCGCTCTACGATCGACTTGCATAGCTTAATCCTCGAGACCCTGTCGCCGGCCGATTTCATCGAGTAGGTCCCGATGCCGGCATCGGCGCACCCGCGCGCCTACCCTCGCGCCAGGAAGGAAGCCTTCTTCGACCGCTGCCTTGCCGCATGTCATCACGCCACGCGGAACCTGCACCAGGCCGAGAGGAAACGATCCTTGCCCGACCCACTCATCCACATTCCTACCGGTTGGCCAGGACCAACGGCCAAGCCCGTCGCAGCTCAGCAGTCGCTCCAGCGCACCCCATCCCTTCGCTCGACAACGCACCCGCCCAGAGCGCTCATCTCGACCTCCTTGACGATCTCGTCGACCTCATGACGTGGCGAAGGTCAACGAGATC
>DATDGZ010000056.1:0-8394 GCA_036521795.1 Thermoanaerobaculia bacterium
CGTCTCGAGGCCGTTGGAATGGCAGACCAGCAAGAAGCGGCGCCCCGGTAGCCGCGCCAGGGCCGAGACCGCCAGCCAGGCCTCGCCGCCGTAGTACTCGAGCACGTCGTACTCCGCGCGCGCCAGCCGGCCGAGGCTGGCGGCCGCCATGCCGATCGTCTGCCGGTAGCGGATGGCGCGGCGCAGCCTGGGCAGCGGCTCGTAGTCGGTGGGCCCCAGGGCCTCCACCCGGTGGCCGCGGGCGCGCAGGCCCTCGGCGTAGCGCACCACGACGTAGCCCGAACCGAGCGATTCGTCGAGCGGGCAGTTGCTGAGCGTCAGGACTCGCACAGGCCATCTCCGCGGCGCGCCGGTGGTGACAGAGCCGAGGCCACGCTCAGATGCCGCCGAGGAGCGGGCGCAGAGCGAACCGCCAACGCCTCCGAGACTCGTGCAGAGTGGCCACGAAAGGCGCGATCCTGCAGCCGCTGCGGAAGCCCTGCCACCGGCGGCCCCGGCGCAGGCCCGAACCGTAATAGGTCAGCAACTCGCCGAGGAACGCGCGGTCGCCGTCGCCGAGCCGCGGCAGCGCCGCCGCATCCCGCAGCCGCGCCGTGTGGAACTCGCAGTGGCGCCGCCACTGGCCGCGGAAGCTACCGTCCAGGACCGCCGCCAGCGCACGCCGCGGGCCCCGCCTCGGCAAGGGACCGATGTGGGTGACGCTCTCCGCATGCTGGCGATAGGTCTGGAGGTTCTCGTCGAGATACCTGATGCCGCCCAGCGTCGAGGCCACCAGCGCCAACCAGCCGTCGTGGAATGGCTGGTGCGGCGGGATCGGGAGGGCGTGGGGAACCAGCTCTCGCCGGAAGAGCAGAGTGTGACTGACCACCCAGTTCTCGGCCAGCAGCGAGCGTGTCGGCGAACCGGTGCCGTGCTGCCGGGCGAAGTCGGCGACCATCCGGGTCCTCGTGTCGAGGATCACCCGGCCGCTCTCGGTGAGCACCTCCAGCGGACTGCAATAGATCAAGGTGAAGCCGCCGAGGTTGGCGGCCAGCGTCTCGATCTTGTGCGGCTTCCACAGGTCGTCCTGATCCGCGAGCGCGATGAGCTCACCGCCGCACAGCGAGATGGCGCGCGCGAAGTTCTGCACCAGGCCGAGCCGGCTGGGATTGACCGCGTAGCGCAGTCCGCGGCTCGCCGCGTACTCCGCGAGAATCTCGGCGGTGCCGTCGGTCGACGCATCGTCGCTGACCACCACCTCGAGGTGGCGCCAGGTCTGCTGGTAGAGGGTGTCGAGCTGCTGGCGCAGGTAACGGGCGCCGTTCCAGGTCGCCATCGCGATCGACACCAGGGGCTGGCTCACGGCCGGCCGCTGCCGGCCGCCGCCGTCCCGGGTTTCCTCGCCCGGGTCCGGTATTGCAGCACGAAGAACTCGCGGAGCAGGCCCGCGGTCAGGAGGTCGATCGCCCGGTGCCGCAGGCCGTAGGCCCCCATGTTGGTCTCCATCGCTTCGACCACCAGGCCGGCCTGGACGAACAGCTCGCGGATGTTCCGGCGGCAGAAGAAGCGCAGGTGCGAACGGTCGAGCAGCCCGGCCTCGGCATAGTGGAAGTCCCCCCGGAGCACGATCTGGGTGAGGGCGCGGTGATTGCGCAGGTTGGGAATGCTGCTCAAGAAGACACCGCCCGGCCGCAGGTGGCGGGCGAGACGGCGGACCACCTCCCAGGGATCGACCAGGTGCTCGAGCACGTCGGCGCAGAGCACGGCGTCGAAGTGGTCGAGCGGCAGGTCCAGGTCCATCGCCTCGACGTTGCCGACAAGGAAGCGATCGACGCGATCGACGCGATCGGCGCGATCGTCGGCGCGATCGGCGCGGTCGGTCTCCGAGCGGCCGCCAGCAGATCCACCGTCCGCGGGGTCGACGATGTCGATGCCGACCGCGTAGGAGGCGATCCCGCGCGCCTTCGCGGCACGCAGCGTGGCGCCGTCGCCCGCCCCCAGCTCGAGCAGCCGCAGCCCTCTGCCTGCGGGCAGCATCTCCAGCAGGTCGAGACGAGGATAGTTGAAGTAACCTCGCTGCTTGTCGCGATAGAGCGCCGCGGCGGCATCCATGGCGGTCCCCGTCACGCGGCGGCGCGGGAGCGGTCCCGCAGTTGCTCCCAGGCCGCGAGGTAGGCGGCGCCGGTGGCCCGGCCGATCTCTCGCCAGGAGAACTGGGCAGCCACCCGATCACTGTCCGCCGAGCGCTCGGCGTACCGTTCGGCCGGCAAGGTCAGCAGCTCGACCAGCAGGTCGGCAAAGCCGGCGGCGTCACCCGGCGCCACGGTGCTCGGCGACACCAGGCGGCGCATCATCTCGCGCGGCCCCGTGGCGTCGTACGCGACGGTCGGCAGGCCGGCCGCGAGCTGCTCGAGAACCGCGAAGCCGAAGCCCTCGAGGTAGCCGGGGAAGGCGCCGACGGTGACCGGCGCGAGCAGGTCGGGCAACTCGTCGCTGCGAAAAGCGGGAACGACTTCCACCGCGGGCCGCAGGGCGGCCGGGAAGTCTCGCAGCACGTACTCGGCCGTATGGCCGGTGCCGAGCAAGCGGAACTTTGCACCGGGCAGCCGCGCCAGGACCCGTTCGGCGATCCGCGGCCAGTCCTTGGCTCCCTTGCGGCTGTTCCAGGCGCCGATGAAGGCCACGGTGCGGGCGGTGAGCCGGTCCGCGACGTCGCGCCGCCGGCCGAGGAAAGCCGCCAATCGCGCCGCGGAGAGGCCGAACGGGAACATCACCACCTTCGAGCCGAAGCCCATGGCCTCCGCGACCGTGCCGAGGTCGTCGCCATTCGAGACGTTGATCAGGTCGGCGCACCGGAAGCTGCGGGCGACGTCGCGCAGGCGGCGCCGGCGCCCGGGATAGGTCAGCAGGCGCCGGGCCAGCTGCCGTGGAGAGGATGGCTCCGGCCAGCGGGCGGCGGCGAAGCGCTCGAACTCATGGTACGCCGGGATGAGCCCCACCGAGCGGGCGACGAGGAGCCCGGAGAAGCCCAGCCGCCGCTTGGGATACGGCAGGTCGGTCTGGTTGGCATCGATCACGTCGAAGCGGCCGGCATGAGCACGCACGTGGGCCGCGGCCCGTTCGGCGAAGCTCAGGTTGCTGCCCAGGTAGGCGCGGAGCCGCGCGGCAAAGCCGCCGGGGCGTCCCGGCGGCGCGGCAAGGCGTGGGAAGGCGTCCTCGTAGCTGAACTTGTCGACCTGGTGACCCAGCGCGCGCAACTCCTCGGCGAGCTCGAGCTGCACCCGCGGCGCCCCGAGGTCGCGGCTCCAGTGGGTGTGGATGACCATGAGGATGCGGAGGCTCCGCGGGTTGCTCACGACAGGATCGTCCGCGCGCGCCTCACGCCGGCACCTCGACGGCCGCGACGTCCCCAGCCCGGCATGCCGCCTCAGCCGCCACTGAAGGCGCCGGTGGGCTTCTCCCGCCGCCGGAAATCGCCGCGCACGCGCTGCCGGTTCAGCCGCGCCCTGGCGCGGCCCTCGGCGCGGCGATACAGCTCGAGGCCGCGATACATGTCACAGCCCGCGCACGTGGAATTGAGCCCGCCTGCCGCGAAGCTCGCCCGCAGCCGCTTCATGCCGTCGCTGGTCCAGATGTCGAGCAGGCTCCGCTCGCGGAGGTTGCCGATCCCGAGGTCCGTCACCGCGTCCATCGCGGCGACGCAGCTGCAGGCCATGACCGTGCCGTCAGGCAGGACGATCGGTCCGTTGTAAAGCTGCACGCAGGTCTCGCGCCGCGAGGTGACGACGCGCAGCCGCATGCCCGCCGGCAGCGCTTCGCGGGTCACCCGCCCGCCGGCGGAGGTGAAGGACCAGGTGAAGTCGATGTCCGGCTGGTGGGCGAGGATCTCCTGGAAATCCGCGTCCGCCATGACCACCTCGAGCGGCCGGTCGGTGCGCAGGCCGATGGTGATGGTCAGCGGCTCCGGCAGCTCGCGGTTGCGCCGGACCAGCTCGGCGACGTTGCGCCGGAACCGCGGGTAGGCGGAGGAACGGTAGATCCGGCGGTAGGAGGGCTCGTCGAAGCCCGACGTGCTGATGGTGATCGAGGTGAGCCCGGAACGCAGCACGGCGTCGATCCCGTGCTTGTCGAGCAGGATCGCGTTGGTGGTCACCCAGATGCGATCGATCCGCGGCTGCGCCCGCAGATAGTGGACGCGGGCGACGAAATCGGGATGGATCAGCGCGTCGCCGACGATCGGCGTCAAGCCGACGCTGCCGCCGCCGCAATCGACGAAGTCGCCGACCGCCCGGTGGAAGACGTCCTCCGGCATGTAGGAGACCTCGCGCTGCTGGAACTGGTAGGGGCAGAACACGCAGTTGGCGTTGCACAGATTGGTCAACTCGAGGTGCAGCTCGAACGGGCGCGACGCCATGGCCTCGAGCGTGCCGCCGAGGGGGACCAGCCGGCCGAGGAGGGCGTCCGCTTTCCGCAACGCCACCCGGCCGGCCTTGCCGAGAAAGACGCGGCCGGCCGAGCTCATGCCATCTCCGCCAGGAACGACGGCTGCGCGAAGGGCTCGAGGCCCGCGGCGTCGCGCACGGCGACGAGGAAATGAACGTCGTAGGGGCCCTCCACGAGCGGCAGCAGCGAAGGATCCACGGGCCCGAAGCCGCCGGCATGGAGGCGGGGGCTCACCTTGGCGGCACAGGCGTAGCCCAGGCCGGCGAGGATCGGCAGCACCTCGCGCGCCAGCTCCGCGCCGTGGAGCTCGATGAGCAGACTGGGGCCGGCCTCCCTCAACAGGCGCCGCGCCCCCCGCAGCAGGAGCGCCTCGGCTCCCTCGACGTCGACCTTGATCACGTCCGGCCTCGGCAGTCCCTCGGCCGCCAGGCTGTCGAGGCTGCGACAGGCGACCTCGGTGGTCAACGGGCCCAGGCCCAGGTTGCCGCGCCCGACGCAAGGACCTCCTCCCGTCACCTTGCTCAACGTCCCCGAGGCCGATTGCATGTCGTCCACCTGGAACTCCGCGCTACCGTCCTCGTCGCCGATGGCCAGCGGCAGCACGGCTACGTGATCGTCGAGTCCGGCCAGGGCCAGGTTCCGTTGCAGGAGGACGCGGTTGTCGGCCGCCGGCTCGAAGGCCACGACCCGCGCCGCACCGAGGGCGGTCACGAGATAGCGCGTGTACAGGCCGAGGTTGGCACCGACATCGTATACGACATCGCCCGGACGCACGAGCCGGCGCAGGATCGCGAAGGGCACCCGCTCGCTCTCGAGTGGATCGCGCAGCCACCAGGAACGGTTGCGGCGCAGACGGATGCGAAAGCGGCCCAGGCCCGCGATGCGGACCGTCCAGGGGAGGTCCGGGATCAGGCGCAGGGCCCATCGCCCCAGCCGTGGGCGGGTGCGGAGCCGATAGCCGAGCGCGCGAACGGTGTCGAGCACGTGCCTCCCAGCTCTATCCCCGCATCCTGCGCAGGGTGACCGGGCCCAGCACCAGGCGGTCCATGTCCGTGCGCAGGAAGCAGTCGAGCGCCTCGGCCGGGGCGTTGACGATCGGCTCGTTCTCGTTGAACGAGGTGTTGAGGACCATGGGCACGCCGGTCGACTGCTCGAAGGCGCGGATGAGCTGCCAGTAGAGCGGGTTGGCGCGGCGCGAGACGGTCTGCAGGCGGCCGGTGCCGTCGACGTGGGTGACCGCCGGGATCCGCGGGCGCTGCTCCGGCCGGATGGGATAGACCTTGATCATGAACGGGTCCGGGTAGTCGATGGTAAACCATTCGCCGGTACGCTCCTCCAAGATCGAAGGGGCAAACGGGCGGAAGGACTCGCGGCGCTTGATCTTGGTGTTGAGCAGTTGCTTCATGTCGGCGCGGCGCGGGTCGGCGAGGATCGAGCGGTTGCCGAGCGCCCGCGGCCCCCACTCGGCGCGTCCCTGGAACCAGCCGACCACCTCGCCGCGGGTCAGGGCGCCGGCGGTCTCGGCGGTCAGCCGATCCGCGTCGGCGGCGGTCTCGACGTGGATCTCCCCCCAGCTGCCGTCGTGCCCGCCGGAGCCGGGGATCATCGCCGCGATCGCTTGGCGGATCTCTGCCTCACCGTGGGCTGGTCCCCAGTAGCAATGCTCCATGACGAAGCCGCGCGGCGCGCGCAGCACGGCATGTTGCACCCACAGGGCCGCGCCAAGGGCGGTGCCGGCGTCGCCGGCGGCAGCCTGGACGTAGACCTGCTCGACGCCGGTGTGCTCGAACAGCTTGCCATTGGCGAGCGAGTTCATGGCGCAGCCGCCGGCGAGCGCCAGACGCTTGAGACCGGTGCGGCGGAGGAGGGCGCGCACCAGCGCGAAGAAGCGCTCCTCATAGACTCGCTGCAGCGAGGCGGCCACGTCTTTATGACGCTGCGTCAGCTCCTCACCCGGACGGCGGGCCGGCCCGAGCAGCCGCTCGAGCGCCGGGGTGAACAACGGCGCCAGCACCGGCGCGCCGTCGTCCCAGGTCATGTCGACTCCCTCCGCCAGGTGTCGGAAGTAACGCAGGTCGAGGCGGAAGGTGCCGTCGGGAAGGCCGGGGACGATCTCCGCGAGGGTCGCCGCGAAAGCCGGCTCGCCATAGGCCGCGAGGCCCATCACCTTGTACTCGTCGCCGAAGGCGGGGAAGCCCAGGTACTGGGTGACCGCGGTGTAGAGCTGGCCCAGGGAGTGCGGATAGTGGACCCGCTGCAGGACCTCGACGGCGTTGGCCCGCCCCACCGCCAGCATGGTGGACACGAAGTCGCCGAAGCCGTCCACCGAGAGACACGCCGCCTCCTCGAAGGGGGAGCAGAAGAAGGCCGAGGCGACGTGCGCCAGGTGGTGCTCGACCGGGTGGAGGCGCGGCGCCCGCATACGGCCATTGCCCCAGGCCGCGGCGATGCGTCGCTCGAGCGTGGCCACCTGCGCCAGGTTGCGCGCCCGCGCGGCGGCCCGCCGCAGGCTGCGTGGATGCGACAGGGCGAGCACCGCCTTGCGCAGCAGGTAGGCGCGCGGCTGGCGCGAAACGGCGACGGCGGTGACCTCGCCGAGGTCGCCGCCGAGCTCCGCGAGGCAGAAGGCGAGCGCTCGCTCCGGGAATCCTGCCCAGTGCTTGACGCGGCGGAAGCGCTCCTCCTCGACGCCGGCCACCAGCCGGCCGCCGGCCAGCGCCGCGGCCGAGGCATCGGCGTGGAAGGCCGACAGGCCGAGGATCGCGGTCACGCCGTCTCGACTCCCGGGCCGGCCGGAGCACCCGGCCCGCCGTTGCCGGCCGTGGCGGCGGCGAGCCGCTCCAGTTCCTCCAGGCGGATGTCCACGACCAGGCGGAACCAGAAGGCCTGCAAGAAGTGGAAGACCAATCCCTGCTTGCCGTCGAGGAAACCGAGCAGGAAGAAGTAGCGATAGAAGAAATACAGGAAGGGGCGCAGGTAGAGCGGCAGCCGGTGATAGCGGTCCTTGAGCCAGAGCACGCGTTCGTCCGGCGTGCCGAAGAGGCGCGGCGGCGTGGTCCAGCTCGCCCGGCCTGTGCGCCGCAAGAGCTCCTCGCGGGCAAACGCCTCGGCGTAGCGCAGGTGCTTCTGCAGGTAGAAGAGGATCGCGTCCTCCTTCTTGTTCCACTCCTCGAGCGGCGCCCGCAGGCGGCCGACTCGTCCGGAGACGTAGACCCGGGTGTCCTGCTCGACCGGGTCGAGCCGGCCGCGGCAGCGCCGGAAGAGCTTCAGCAGGTGCTTGCCGCCGTAGCCACCGAAGCGGATCCACCGGCCGCGGAAGATCTGCCGGCGGCGGATGTAGAAGCCGTCCTCGGCGATCTCGGGCCGGGCGAGCAGCGCGGCGATCTCCGCCCGCAGCGCCGGCGGCAGCGCCTGGTCCGCCTCGAGGATCAGCACCCAATCGTTGCGGATCGGCAGGTGGTCGAGCCCCCATTGGAAGATCCAGGGGATGATCCGGGTGTCGTCGTAGGGCAGCTCGTGTACCTCGTCGGCGAAGCGGCGGGCAATCTCGCGGGTGCGGTCGGCGCTCTCGGAGTCGACGACGAAGATCTGGTCGGCGAAGCCGTGGACGCTCGCCAGGCAGCGCTCGAGGTTCAGCTCCTCGTTGCGGGTGACGACGAGGACGGTCAGCGGCGCCGGCCGCGAGCCTTGGGAATTCATCGCGCGGAGCCTCCCACGACCTGCTCCGCGGCGGCGAGGAGGTGGCGCCAGCTCGCCGCGTAGTCCCAGCGCGCGAGCACCTCGCGACTGGCGGCCGCCACCGCCTGGCGGTCGAGCGCCAGGGCCTGGCGGATGCGGCGCGCGAGCTCGGCGGCGTCGCCGGCCGGGTAGAGCCAGCCGTTGGCTCCGGGCGCCAGCAGGTCGTAGCCGGCGCCCACCCGCGTCGAGGCGATGACCGGCAGGCCGCAGGCGAGAGCCTCGGCCACCGACACT
>DATDGZ010000057.1:0-19977 GCA_036521795.1 Thermoanaerobaculia bacterium
GACCGGCACGCGCAGGTACAAGCCCGACTCCCGCACCGTCCACGCACGGATGCCAAGGATCAGCACGGTTCCCACGGCTAGGAGCAGGATGATCCATGCGGCCCGCGGGATCTGCCGGCGTTCTCTTGTCGCGGATCGAGAGGCGACCTGCTGAGCGGTGGGTTCTTCGGCCTGGACGGGAGGTGGCAGCGGCGAAGATGACGACTTGGAGGTCTGCGGTGTTGGGGTCGGGGCGCCAGCCAGCGTGCGCGCGGAAGTGGCCTGCACCTGCCGCAGGATTTCCGTGGCAACCTCGGAGAGGACCTTCTCGGCCTTGACCGTACCCAGCTCCGCCAGGCTCTTGCCTTTGCCAGGAAGCACCTGCACCTCCTCCAACCACCGCGCCAACTGCCAGGGGCAGGGTCGGGCGACGATCGGGATAACAAGTAGACCCTCTTCGGCGCGGCGGCGGAGGAGAATTGGCACCTCCTGCTGCTGGATGAACTTGGAGTCGAGGAAGTCGGCAGAGACGATGAGCACGGCAACCTGAGCGCTGGCCATCGACGCCTTGATAGCGGGCAGCCAGTTCGTCCCAGGTTGGATGAGGCCGTCGTGCCAGGCCAGATCGCGATCGATCGCGCCGAGGTGCTTGACGAGCATGTTCTTCCAGCGCTCGTCCTGGTGGCTGTAGCTGATGAAGACCTTGGGGGGCATGGTTTGGGCCCTGTCGTTTTTTCCCTGGCCACCCTGGAGCGTCGGCTCATGGCTTCTGATGGCGTTGAGGGCGTTCATTCTAGCGCACTGAGCCCTGCTTAGATTAGAATTGAACTCTACCAGTCGGTAAGAAACCGGAAGGGGGGGCCCCATGAGGACTCTTTCGCTGGGTGCTGCGCTGGCGGCGGCGCTGCTGGCCGCAGCCCGCCTCGAGGCTGTGAGCCAGTCGGAGCTTGACGCGTTGAACCAGGTCTATCAGGTTCTGGATGGTCCGCACTGGCTGAACTCATCCGGCTGGACGTCGTCGGCCGACCCCTGCACCTGGTATGGGGTGGGTTGCGCGGGGGGAAACGTGGTCCATCTCCGGCTCCCGGGCAACCGCCTTGCGGGCAGCCTGGGGGACCTGACGAGTTTCGTGGGCTTGACCTCACTCGGGCAGCTCGAGCTGTACAACGACCTGAGCCTGCCCACGGCCGACTGGAACGCGCTCACCGGTCCGATGCCGCCGGGGTTCGGCGGGATGACGGCGCTCTTCTACGTCGACCTACGCTTCAACGCGATCGCCGACACGCTGGACGTCTTCGTGTCGCTAACCGGGCTCCAGTACCTGGCGCTCGAGGAGAACCAGTTCTCGGGCGACATCCCTGCCGGTCTGGGCCAGCTCGCGGGCCTGACGCTGCTGACGCTGAACGGCAACCAGTTGACAGGCGAGATCCCCGCCGAGCTGGGGCAGCTTACCAAGCTCACGAAGCTGTGGCTGTACAACAACGGCCTGGACAGCGAGATCCCGCCCGAGCTTGGCAACCTCGTGCTGCTGACCGAGCTGCGCCTGGGAGGCAACAACCTCCACGGGTCGATCCCCGGAAGCCTCGGTAGCCTTTCGCTGCTGCAGCGCCTGGAGCTCGGTCTTGCGAACCTCTCGGGTCCGGTGCCGGGAGAGCTGGCGGGTCTCCACCAGCTGCAGATCCTCAGCCTGGGAACGAATCGGCTCTCGGGCGGCCTCGACGCCATCGACTGGGGCCAGCTGACGGCACTGCGGGAGGTGTATCTCGACACGAACCTGCTTGGCGGCCACCTGCCGGCGAGCCTCGCCACGGCGCCGTCGCTCGCGATCCTGCGGCTGCGTGGCAACGGCTTCGTGGGCGGCGTTCCCGACAGCGTCGTGAGCTTGGCGCAGCGCGCCCAGGAGGTGGACCTGCGCTGGAACGCCCTCGATCCGGGCGCGGCGAAGACGAGCGTCCTCGACCGGCTATCGCAAGGCCAGTTCTCGAGCACCCAAACGATCGCGCCGCGAGGGGTGCGCGCGGTCCGCTGCCTCTCCAACGGTCCCGGCGGGATCGAGGCGAAGCCGGCGTTTGTGACCTGGATGCCGATTCCGTTCGTGGCCGGCGATGGTGGGTACCGGGTGGCGATGAGCTACGAGCTCAACGGCAGCGCGGTCGCGGTGAGCCTGACGCTGCCGGGAAAGGAGCAGGCGGCGGCCCTGGTGAGCTTTCCCGCCGGGTCGCAACCGCCGGTGGGGGTGCCGGTGAGCGTCTCCGTCACGACCTTCAGTGAGCCGAACGCCTTCAACATCGGCCAGGCGGAGAGCGATCCGGGACCGCCGATCACGGCGGGGGTGGGCTCGGGAGCCGGCGAGGCCGTCTTCCTGCGGGAGCGGTTCGCGATGCGCAAAGGTGATGTGCTGGCGGCGCCAGTCGTGCGGGTGGCCGGCAGCTCCGGCGTGCTCCACACGACCGTGTCCGCGAAGACCGTCACGGCCGGCCGGAACGACTTTCGCCAGCCGGAGCCGGCCAGGCTGATCTGGTCCAACGGCGACACGTCGGCACGCAGCGTCGAGCTCGCCTCGGTCGCCAGTCGCGGGCCGGCAGTGATCGAAACGCTGAACCTGCAGCTTGCCTCTCCCGCCGCAACCAGCGCCGCGGCGGTCGAGATCAGCGGGCAGACGGTGGCCGGCACCGCGGCGGACCCGGTGATTGCGACGAATAGCCGCGGCGTGAGCTTCGCGGTATGGACGCAACCGCAGAGCGACTCGACCCTGCGTGCCGTGCTGGGGCGCTTCCTGGATGTGGCGGGACAGGCGCTGGGAGGCGTCGTGCCGGTGGCGGTGGATCCGAACTTCGACGAGTACGATCCCAAGGTCGTGGCGCTCGACGACGACTCGTTCCTGGTCGTCTGGATCGAGGGTGGCAACGTGAACGCCAAGCCGTACCGGCTCTGCCGAGCATCGCCGGGCGCGAACCGCTGCGCGATCTATACGCCCTCGTCGGCGGCGCCGGAGAGCACGACGGGGCTCGCGCTGGCGTCGGCCGGCGGGGAGGCCTGGGTCGGCTGGACGACGGCCGACGGCTACTTCGCGCAGCAGGTCTGGCCACAGGGCGTCACGAGCGGCCCGGTGGTTCCGGTCGGCAACGCGCCGATCGGGAGCTCCTTTACGGAGCCGGCGCTGGCGCAGCTCGGTCCGGACTTCCTGCTCGCCGCATGGACGGCCGTTGGCACGACTGGCCCCGGCGCGACGATCGGCGGACAGGTCGTGGCGCAGACCTTCTCGAGTGCGGGCAGGGCAAGGGGACTGGGCACGCAGGGCGGTCCGCAGGCAGCGTTCCAGCGCCACCCGACTCTGCTTGCGACGTCGGCGACGCAGGTGCTGCTGGCGTGGAACGAGACGGACAAGCTGGTGCCGAGCGGCGACCAGCTCGTCGCCTGGACGGTAGTCGACACGACGGGGAGTGGAGGGTCGGCTGTGCAGCGGGCCGGCATCGCCGGCACGGAGTTGCTGCACCTGGTCGCTTTGGGCGAGGCGACGCAGTGCCGGCTCCTATGGTTGTCGGGGGACGGGGGGACGCAGCAGCTCGAGGGCCGGGTTCTCCCTGGCTGCGGCGCGGTGCCCGGAGACATCCTTGCGCCGATACCGCTAAACCAGACGGAGGGGATCCGGGAGTCCTTCGCCGCGACGAGCGACGGGCAGGGGGTGCTCGTCGTCGAGCAGCTGGTGGCGCAACGGGGCGTGCGGTGGCTGCGGACGGGCCGCCCGCCGGCGCTCTGAACCAGGAAAGGGGGAGCGTCGATGGCCCGGGAGCAGGAGGGCGGCAATCCAAAGGCTTTCGGTGCAGTGGTCGCTATCATCGGTGCAGTGATCGCCATCATTCTCGGCCTGATCGCGATCGCTAATTGGTTTGAGGGCCGGGTGCAGCCTGCGCCGTGCCCTGAGCTGCAGAAGGCGAATGAAACGATGACCCATGTCGGCTTGGCGATCAACAAGGGGTTCCCACGCCTCATGTGTCGGGAACCGGCCGAGTTTGATCTGCCGATGAACTGGGATCCAGTGGTGATCGACGCAAAGAGTGCTGCAGCAGACTTCAGTACGTGCAAGAAGAACTCGGAGGCGGAGGAGGGCCTAACCCGTGCCCTGATCGTGCAGAAGATGGCCCGCTACGCGACGAGTCTGGCAAAAGATCCAGCCAACGTCCCGGAGTACGAGGACTGGCAGTCGATTAGGACACGGCTGGGAAACCAGCCACAGCCGGCCTTCGTCACTGCGCGGCTGATCGAGAGGAACCTGGACCGGGCCGAGTCTCTATGGCTCCAGCACAGCGACGCGCAACGCCGTGGCCCCTGCGCCGATGGGAGCGGATTTCGAAAGTGGGATTCCCTCGACCATGCGATCTCCCTCGACCTCAAGGCTCTGGCGCAAGATCCGAGGTCGTCGGGAGACCCGAACCTGGGCGCCCTTGGTTGCGCCTGGATGTTTCGGGCAGAGCAAGTGGCGCACGAAGCGGACTGTGCCGGAGATCAGGCGCTCAAGACGGATGCGGCGGTGGTTCTCGAGCGCGCCCGGGACAAGGGCGCGCCGGACGGCGACCTCCTTGACTTCCAGGTCGAGCTGATAGCAGGTGCCACGCCCCTTTGTCCGCTGGAAGCCGTAGCAAGCCGGCAGCTCCGGGCGAAGGTGGTGGCTGCGTTCGCCCGGGATGAGGAGACGCTGGGAGACCATTCGGTCGCCGACGCAGACAAGAGCAAGTTGATCGATGAGGCAGTAGATGCGGTGAGCAAGGGCAAGGCTGGATACAACGAGTGGCACAGGGCTGTCGCCAAGCATGAGTGGAACCGGAGCGCGTTGCCGGAGGCGGGACTGCACGTAGCGGACGCCGATATTGCGCTTGATCAGCCGGAGGACGCGTTGATCGTGTTGCAGAGCGTGACGCAGAGGTTGAAGCCAGAGCTCGAGCAGGTCGGCAATGATTACCGGCTCGACCTGTTCTGGGGGAAAGCAGCCTGCCTCGCTGGCGGGAAACCGGCGGCGGACATCGAAGAGCGACTCAAGAGGGCAGCGGGCTCGCCATGGACGCAGAATCTCGGGAATCACTGGGGCTTCGCCGCGCCCCTTGGGGACATGTGCGCAGCGGCCGAGGGTCGGCTCACCGAGGGCAAGCTGATCGCTTCGATCCATGCTCAGGTCGCCAAGATGGAGAGTCAACACATAGACCCCTGCCGAGACATTTGTGAGATGCGCGATCACAAGGCTTTCTGGCTGAGACTCGAGTCCCGAGCGCCAGCCTTCGTGCGCGAATGGGACCGGGAATGTCCGCGCGATCCATGCGCATCTGAGACCACAGCGGTGCCAGCCACTAACGGCGGTTCGTTGTGCCCGCCTCGATGACCTCTTGGTGAGGAGGCGGGTCGACAGGGACGGCAGCAGGCTTCGCCGGCATCGGAGAATATTGACGAGGGACCGTAAGCGGCGGCCGTGAGCACCGGCTCGTAGGGAAAAGTCGAGAGGAAGCGCACGGAGCGCTCGACCCGACGGTCAGCTCGCGGCCCTACCGGCCATTCAGGCACCGGTCCTCGAAGCCTGTCGCCTCTCGGCGCTCTCCGACGGCAAGGAGCCCCAGGATCTGCCGTCCGAGCCTGTCGCTGGCGGTATCGTCACGCTCCTGGCCTACGACGCTCCGAGATTCATGGGTCTGCCGACCGCGACCACGCAGCAAGCCTGGGGGGTCTCCTTGGGCGAAGCCCTCGCCCAGGCGGTCGCGAATCTCGAGCGCATGAGCGAGCCGCTCCGGAGCTCGCCCGCGCGGGGCATCTACGTGTCTGGCTGGCAGGACGACTACGACGCCTCCCGGATCCTCAGCGAGCGGGCGCTGCGCGGCCTTGTGGTCGATGGCACGATGGTGGCGCTCATCCCGGACCGGAACTGTCTCGTGGTAACGGGGCTGGGCGACGTCGCGGCCCTGAGGTCGGCCCTCGAGTTTGCGGCGGCAAGGGCGAGGTCGCGACCGGTCAGCTCGATCCCGCTCGTGCGCTCGTGGCCGGCATGGGAGACGCTCGAGTTGGCGGAGAGCCATCCGTGCTACGCGCTGTGGCGCCGCCTCGTGCTCGACGAGAAGGCACAGCTCTACAACGAGCAGAAAACGGAGTCCGAGGCTCTCTTTGCCCGCCTCGGGCGTGATGTTTTCGTCGCCAGCTTCACGGTCACCGAAGACCCAAGAGGAGATCTCTGCAGCCGGTGCGTTTGGACCGCCGGGGCCGTGTCGCTTCTCCCGGAAACCGACTTCATCGGGTTGGTGGATCTGTCTCGCCCCGAGGGCCAGCAGCTCCTGGGATGGTTCGAGGGGGCGACGCTTCGGGGGAGCCTCGGGAAGCTTCTGGAGGCGACGGACTTCTATCCGATCCGCTACCGGGTCGAGAGCTTTCCCAGCGCCGCGGAGATCGGCGCGATTCGCGCCTCGGCGCCTGCGGGCGAGCAGGAGGGGACAGTATCGGTGGAGATGCGCCGGCAACGCTGATGGCGCCCTTACGCATTGAGATTCTTGGGACGATTTTGGGACAGTGCCGAGGAACAACCAGACAATCTCGGCAACACTCGGCAACCTTCACCTTCGTCGCAACTCACTGCAAAGATTGTTGCTTAGCGTTGTGGCGCGTTGCCGAGATTTCAGGGCGAACCGCCTTTTAATCCGAA
This sequence comes from Thermoanaerobaculia bacterium, assembly GCA_036521795.1. Classification (GTDB taxonomy): domain Bacteria; phylum Acidobacteriota; class Thermoanaerobaculia; order Multivoradales; family UBA5704; genus JASLEW01. Next base: position 6,656 of record DATDGZ010000057.1, read on the forward strand.
GGTCCGGGGTTCGAGCCCCGACGGCCCATACTACTGAGAATAAGTGGCTTATACTTTTTGGCGATTGCCGATGCCGCTGGAACCGAATGGCCGGACCCGGGCGCGGAGGGCGGCGGCGCTCGCTCTTTCAGGGGCAGCAATCGATGGCGAGGAGGGTAACCGTGAGCTGCTTTACCTTGTGGTAATCCCGTGCGCTCGCTCGCGGTCTTTTGCGAGTTGTGCGAATCTTGCGTCCTGGCCGAGGTCAAAGCCGGTGTTCACTGTTGATCGGCGAGTAAAGCTCCATGAAGGCAAGTCCATGAAGGGGGCCGTAGCTCGGCCGCGGCGGCGACCAGGGGTCTCGTGTCCGCTGTGGCCCGTGATAGGCCAGCACGGCGCCGCCAGGGGGCCACCAGGCGCCCGTTCTCGTCCAGATGGTAGTTGATGGGGCGAGGAGGCGGCTAGGCAGGCAACCTGTCGACCATGTGTACACAATTGTTGACACGGAGCAGGGGTCACGCCATACTTGGAGCCGATGAGAGTGACGGGGATTCGCGAGATCCGTGCTCGGACGGCCGAGCTGCTGGGCGGTGGCGAGCCGTTGCTGGTGACGCGGCACGGGAAGCTGTCCGGCCTCTATCTTCCCCTGGAAGACCCGAGCCGGCTTCCCCCAGATCTGCACCGCGAGCTGGGCCTGGTGCTGGCGGGGCACCTCGCCCGGCAGGTCGCGCAACGCGGTGTGACCGAACGGCAGGTGCGGCGGGATTTCGATGCCTTCCGCAGGCGTCGTCGCTGACGCCAACGTGCTGCTCTCGGCGGTCATCGGCAAGGCCGCGGCGCGCGTCTTCTTCGACCACGAGATCCCTGTCCACGTGACCGCGTTCAATGCGCGGGAGGTCGAGGAGTGCCTCCCGCAGATGGCCGGGAAGTATGGCTTGCCGGCGGAGCTCGTCGAGCTCCAATGGCGCCTGCTGCCGCTGCGGTTCCACTCGATCGAGGCCTATCGCGAGCGACTGCGCTGGGCGGAGGGGGCGCTTGCCGAGCGCGATCCCGAGGATGCGCACGCGCTGGCCTTGGCCGCGGTGCTGGGTCTCCCTCTCTGGACGAACGACCGTGACCTGCAGGGGCACGGGGTCGACAGCTACACCACCGCACAGCTGCTGCGCGCGCTTGGCAGACCGGCAGGCAGCTGAGGGATTCGCTGCCCGCTCGCCGCACGGCGCCGCCGCGCGAGCCAGGTAACGCGGCGCCACCGGGCCGAGGCAGAGGTCTCGAGTCACGGCTGCCGGCAGCCATCGGGGAAGGGGAACGCCATGATGATCCTGATGGCCGTGCTGTTCGGCTCGCTGCTCCTCTACCGGGGGTTGGGAGCCCTCGGCGTCGGCCCGCTGGCCGCCTGGCCGGCGGCAACCCGGTGGGCGCTCGCCACCCTCTTCCTGCTGGCCGCCTCCGCTCATTTCAACCGCATGAAAGAGGACCTGGTCCGCATGCTTCCCGCCTGGGCGCCGGCCCCCCACCTCACCATCTACCTGACCGGCGTCTGCGAGATCGTGGGGGCCATCGGTCTTCTGCTACCCGAAACCCGCCGCTGGGCCGGCCTCGCGATGATCCTCTTCCTGATCGCCATTTTCCCCGCCAACATCAAGGCCGCCCGAGAGCGCCTCCCCATCAGGGGCAAGCCCGCCCCGCCGCTGGCCCTGAGGCTGCCGATGCAGCTCCTCCTCATCGGCCTCCTCTGGTGGACCACGCAGTAGCGCCCCGGGGGCCGGCCGCCTGGCGGTCGTCGAGGTCGCGGGCGGTCGCGGGGACCTCGGCGCTGCCGGCGGCGATCGCGCAGCGCAGGCGGCGGGCGGCTGCCAGGAGTTGGAAGCGGACGTCCGGCCTGGCGCCCCGCTAGTGCCCCGAGAGCTGCGCGTTCTCGATGGCGACGACCTTGTCGATGTTGAAGTAGACGGTCGCCTTCTCGTGCTGGCCGGTCTCGGCGGTGAGGACGTCGTAGCTGTGCCCTTCGCCGGTGACCAGGTCTTGCTTGTCCGATTGCAGGCGATAGTGCTTCAGCACGGAGTACTCCTCCTCCACGGAGATCACCACGAAGGCGGTCTTGAACGACCTGCCGTCGCCGGAGGCGAGGATCGATTTCATCAGGCCGTTGCCCACGGTGCGATGGAGCGCGGCCTTCTCCGGCTCATGTGTCTTCTCGTAGGCGAGGGCCACGAACATGTGCGCGTCGATGTCGAGGTAGTTCTGCGTCAGGACCTGGTTGCCGGTCTCGATCACGGCGGCCCACTGGTCCTGGTGCAGGGCCTCGAACATCTTCTTGCGCAGCTCGGGGTCGGCGGCTCTGGCCTCGGCCAGGCGGTCGGCGTAGGCCATCCGGAGGGCGGTGAAATCGAGCCCCGGGTCTCCCCGCCGGGCCTTGTCCAGCAGGCTCTCGTACGTCGGCCGCGCGGTTGTCGGGTACGCGGCTCTCGGCGCCAGGGCGCCGAGGACAACCATCGACATTCCCAACCAGAGAATCCTCTTCGCGAGCATCGGCATCTCCTCGAGCGGTCCGCCGCTGTCCTGGTGCTGCTTGCTACTTTGTATAGATGGGCGGCGCGCCGCGCAAGTTCCCGGACGGTGCCGGACCACGGCTCGTGCGGGGGGCCGCCGCGAATCGCCGGATTCGGCCTTGCCCGAGCCAGAGCCGAGAGCTGAGGGACCGGTGGCCGGGCCTCGCCTGCCGGCTCCGGGCGCCGCGGCTTCAGCCGCCCGCCTGCCTGCCGCCCGCGGCGGCGCGGGCGGCGCGGTCCGCGATCTTGACGAAGCCGTGACCGCGGGCGTCCTTCTCCAGGCCGGCGAGGAGCTCCGCGGCGTGCCGGCGGTCGCCATGCGCGGCCTCGAGCTCGCCCAAGGCCAGGCGCACGTCGAGCGCCAGCGGACCCAACCCCACCGCCCGTGCCTGCGCCAGGGCCTCGGCGAGGATGCGGCGGGCCTCCTCGGGCTTCGCCTTCTCGGCCAGGCTGGCCTTGGCGAGCGCGACCGTGATCTTTACTTCCGGCTCCCTGCTCCTGGCCGCGAGCCGGTCCGCGATCTCGACCGCGCTCCGCGCCTCCCCGAGCGAGTGCTGGGCGAGCAGGGCTCGCGCCAGTGTCGCGCGCGCCTCGGCCTCGGCGTCCGTCATGTGCTCGGCCTGGAAGTGCTCGAGCGCATCCTGGGCGTAGGCCAGCGCCGGCGACGGACGTCCCTTGTCGAGCTCCAGCTCGGCGAGCGCGAGCTGGCTGTCGGCGACGACGTTCTTGTCGCCGAGGCTGCGGCCCCTGGTCAGCCTCTCCTGCCGCTTGGCGCGCACCGCGGCGAGATCGCCCCGCGCCTCGGCCACGTCGCCCTCGAGCGAGAGGGCGTCGCAGATCCGGGTCTGGTCGTCGATGGCGGTAGCCAGGCTCGAGGACTGCGCGAGGTAGCTCTCGGCCTTCTCCAGGTTCAGCTGGTTGAAGGAGATTCCCGCCAGCGAGAAGAGCTGGGCCGCCTCGCCGCTGCGGTTCTGCAGCTGGTGGTAGAGCGCCAGCGCCTGCTCGAAGCGCACCGCCGCCTCGTCGAGCTTGCCGAGCCGTTTCAGGGTGAGTCCCAGGTTGCCGGTGGCCTCGGCCTGATTGGCCCGGTCGCCGAGTCGCCGGTAGTTCTCCATCGCGGTCGCGAACCGGCTCTGCGCCCCGACCAGGTTCCCCTGGTCGCCTTCGATGGCCGCCAGGGTGTTGAGCACGCGGCTCTGGCCGCGGAGGTCGCCCACCTCCGCGAAGCTGTCGCTGGCTTCCTTGGCACTCTCTCTCGCCCGCTCCAGGTTGCCCTGAAAGTAGAGGATGCCGGAGGTCGCCCAGAGCACCTGGGCCAGGTTGCGTTGGTCCCCCGCGCCGGCGTAGATCGCCTCCGCTCGCTTGAACGCTGCAAGCGCCTCCTGGTAACTGCCGAGATGGCCGAACGCCCCGCCCTCGAAGCACAGCGCCCGCGCCGCCAGCAGATCGTCACCGTCGCGCTCCGCCTGCTCCCTCCCGCGCCGCGCAGCCTGACCTTCGCGCGTGAAATCCGAGAGCGCCTTCGCCGCCTCCGCCTCCGCGATGTCGAGACGAGGGCCGGCGGCGGCCGCGGCGGGCAGCGCCTCGAGCGAGCTCACCAGCTGCAGCGCCTCGCTGCCGCGGCCGGCGCCGATCAGCGCGTAGACCGCGCCGAGACCGTACTCCACGTTGCCGGGAAACGCGGCCCGCAACTCCTGGTAGCTCGCGAGCGCCTGGTCCCAGAGACCCTCGATCCGGCCGTAGCGGGCGGTGACCAGCAGCCGCTCTTCGCGCGGCAGGCCCGCGGCCCGCTCGAAAGCCAGCTTGGCCTCCTTGCCGGCGCGGTTGTCGTGCCCGAGCTCGGCCAGCGCGACCGCCAGGCCGGAATGGGCCAGCCAGTAATCGCTGCGCCCCTTGATGGCCTTCTCGAACAGCTCCTGGGCGCGCGCCGCGTCGAGCTTGCCCAGGAGCTTCATGCCTTCCGCGTAGAGCGCCTCGGGAGAGAGGAACAGATCGGCCAGCGGGGCGACCGAGCCGCGCACCGCGGCGACACCCGGCGCGGGCTGTCCCTCTCTCTCGCCGGAGAGCCTCAGCACCGCCAGCACGGCGGCGATGACCACGGCGACCGCGGCAGTTGCGGCCAGGACGCGGCGCCGCAGGCGGCGGCGCCGGCGCGGCCCCGGCGCGAACGCTTCGCCGGTCAATGCCGCCGTCACGTCGCAGGCCTGGGCGAAGCGGTCGGCGGGCGCCCGCTCGAGACAGCGCAGGATGGCGGCGTCCCAGGCCGGGTCGAGGCCGGGGACGTGCTCGCGCGGCGGCCGCGGGTCCTCCTGCACCCGCTTGAAGGCGGTCGAGAAAGAGTTGGCGCCGACGAACGGCGGGGCACCGGTGATCACCTCGTAGAGGACGCAGCCGAGCGCATAGATGTCGGTCGCCGCCGTCACCTCGCCGCCGGTGACCTGCTCCGGCGCCATGTACGAAGGAGTGCCCAGCAGGTCGCCGCGGACGGTGAGGCCGTCTCCCTCGCCGTAGGTGCGTGCCAGGCCGAAGTCGGTGATCACCGCGCGCGGCTCGCCGGCGGCGCCGCAGAGCATGACGTTGCCGGGCTTGAAATCGCGGTGGATCACCCCGGCCCGGTGCGCCGCCGTCAAGCCGTCCGCCACCTGGCGCGCGATGGGCAGCGCCTCCCGCGGCACCATCCTGCCGCCACTGCGCAGGCGCTGCTCGAGGGTCTCGCCGACGAGCAGCTCCATGCTGAAGAAGGTGATCTCCCCGGGGCCGCCCGCGGTACCCCAGCTGCTCGCGCCCGCGCTTGCCTCGGGGCGATGCCGGAAGACGTCGAAGATGCGGCAGACATTGGGATGGGTGACCTTGCGGGCCAGCTGGATCTCGCGCCGGAAGCGGTCGATGGCGCCGTCCAGATGCGCGATCTCGGGGCGCACTGTCTTGAGCGCCACCCGCTCGCCCAGCTCGAGGTCCTCGGCCTCGTAGACGTCTCCCATGCCGCCGCGGCCGATGAAGCGGACGATGCGGAAGCGGTTCGCCAGCACGTCCCCCTCGACCACGTGAGCCGCCGGCGGCGGTGTGGAGGAAGCGAGGCGAGAACTGGCCGGCGGCGGCTCGCCCGGACCGAGCCGCTCGGTGACTTGCGAAGGTTCCGCGGCCCCCGGGCGCGGCGCGCCGGGCGGCGATTCCGGGGCAGGGGTCCAGATGACTGTCCCGGCGGCCTCCGCTCCGCCCGCAGGGCGATTTACCCCCGTTCCACCATCTCCGGACCCACCGGCTGCCGGCCCGGGGCTGCCCGCTCTGGGAGCGTCACCCACCGGTGGCCCTCTCGGAGGACGTCCCCAGGTCGACGCTGAAGACCTGGACCGCCTGTGCCTTGCCCTTGAGCGGCATGGGATCGAGGGCACGCACCGGCGGCGGTTCCGCCAGGCGGCGGTAGAGCAGCTCGGAGAGCAGGACCTCCCCGCCGCCGGCGCGCGAGCAGAGGCGTGACGCGGTGTTGACCGGGTCGCCGAGGACCGTGTACTCCAGCCGCTGGGCGCTGCCGATGTTGCCGGCGAAGACCTCGCCGGCATTGAGGCCGATGCCGACGGCGATCGTCTGCCGGCCTTGACGGCTCCACTCGGTGTTCAACCAATCGACCCGGCGCTGCATGGCGATCGCCGCGCGCACGGCCCGGTCGGCGTCGTCGCCGCGGGCCAGGGGCGCCCCCCAGAGCGCCATCACCGCGTCGCCGATGAACTTGTCGAGCGTGCCGCCGTGCTCGAAGACCACGTCGACCATCTCGGAGAAGTACTCGGTGAGCAGGCTGGCGATCTCGTCCGGGCTCATCCGCTCGGACAGCGGCGTGAAACCGCGAATGTCGGAGAACAGGACGACCACCTCGCGCTTGGCGCCGCCGAGCTGCACCTCGCCCTCGGCGCCGACGATCTGGCGGGCGAGGTCCGGGGCGAAGTAGCGCTGGAAGTTCGACAGCACCACCGCCTCGCGGCGCACCCGCTCGATCAGTTGGCTGTTCTCGATCGCCACCGCCACGATGCCGGAGAAGGCGGTCAGGAACGAGAGATCCTCGTCGCCGAACGAGTGGGTGGCCGCCTGGTTGTCGAGGTAGATGACGCCCAGCACCGTCCCCATGCGCCCCAAGAGGGGCGCGCAGAGCGCGCTCTTGACGCTCTGCAGGAAGACCGAGCCGCCGGCGAAACGGCTGTCGTCGGGGGCGTTCTCGATCAGCACCGCGACCCGCTCCTCGATCGCCGTCCTGGCGATCGAGCGCGGCACCGGCGGGCCGAAGCCGCCCGTGCCGACCCGCTCACCCTTCCCGGCATGGCGGTTGCGCGCCGCCCGCGGCAGCAGCTCGCCCGAGGGGCTCACCATCAGGATGACCACCCGGTCGACGTTCATCACCTGGAAGGTGAGATGGACCACCTTCTCGAGCAGACTGTCGACCTCGGCCTGCTGCGACAGCTCCTGGGCGATGGCGATCAGCAGGGCGAGCTTCTTCTCCAGGCGCGCGGCGACGGTCCTGCCGCCGATGCGCAGCACCGACCCGCCGGCGGCGGGAGCGCCGGCGAGCTGGGCCACGACGTCGGCCGAGCCGCGCACCTTCATCTGGCGCACGATCGTCCCCGCCATCGGAGCGTCGGCGAGGCCCGGCAGCGAGAGCACCGGGGGCGCCTGCTCGTCGAGCAGCTCGAAGCCGACCTTGCCGAAGGCGATCTGGGCGCCGGGCAGCGCCACCGCCTCGCTCACCCGCCGGCCGTCGACGAAGGTGCCGTTGGTCGAGCCCGCGTCGCGCAGCCGCAGCCCGGAGTCGGTGAGGTCCAGCTCGGCGTGGCGCCGCGACACCGTCGGATCGGCGATCGGCAGGTCGCAATCGTCGGTGCGCCCCACGATCAGCGTCCGGCCGGGCGGGATCTCGACCGAGAGACTTCCAGATTTCGCGACGAGCTTCACGTTGGTATGGGCCTCGCGGTGACTTGGTACGTTACTATATGGGAGACGGGTACAGGCCCATGCCTCGCCGGCCTCTCACCCCTCCGAGAGATGACCCCCATGCGTCCCAGGACGGCCCGGGCGACGACGAACGTTGCTCTCGTCCTGCTGGTGCTGCTCTGCGGGCGGGTCGGACGGACTGCGACGGCAGCGGTTTCCACGGCCGGCCGGCCCACGAGCGCCGCCGCCGGCTCCCAGGGGGTCTCCGGTCCCCTCGCGAACGCGCCGCTGCTCCTTCGCGGCCGGGTGGTGAGGCCTGACGGCGAACCGATCGCCAGGGCCCGGATCGAGCTGCGGCCGGTCGCGTCACGCTACGAGCGAGGGGTCGCCGAGCTCGCGGGAGCGCTTCCCGCACCGAGATCCTCCGGGACGAGCGCCGAGGACGGGACGTTCGCCCTCGCCGTCCCGGTCGCCGGCCCCTGGACGGTCACGGTCGCGGCGCCAGGGTTCGTGCCCATGGAGCGCTCGCTGCTGCCGCTGCTCGCCGCGGCCGGGTTGCCGGCGGTCAGCCTGGAGCCGGACTCTCCCTTGCGAGTGCGGATCGAAGGCCCGGGCGGAGAGGGCGTGGCGGGAGCGCGGGTGAGCGCCTCCGACCTGGAGACCGAGGCGCCGGCCGAGGAGATCTGGCGCCCCGCGCCGGTGTTCGGGCTCACCGATCGTGGCGGCGACCTGGCGCTGCCGCGCATCGCCGGCCGCAGCCTGCGGCTGCGCGCCCTGGCGCCGGGCGAGCTGCCGCTCGTTCCCCTGCTCGAGGAGGTGCAGGCCAGCGAAGCGACGGTGCGGCTGCGGCTCGCCGCGGGAACGCGCTGCGAGCTGACGCTCCGGGACGTGGAGCGCCACCCGCTGGCGGCCCTGCTGGTCGGCGATGGCGAGGGCTGGGCCCTGGGACGGAGCGGTGAAGACGGACGCGTCGCGATCACCGTTCCCGGCTGGCGCTTCTCGCTGACGGTTGCAAGTCATGACGGCGACCTCTGGCGGGAGCTGGCGTTGCTCTTCGCCAAGGGCTGTGCTGACGGAACGGCGGCGGTCGACCTGCCGGCGCCACCGCCCGCTCCTGCCGGGCGGGTCGTCGAGGCGGCGTCCGGGAGGGCGCTCGCCGGCGCCCTGGTCTGGCCCGCCGGCGACCCTGCCGCCTGGGTGCGCAGCGACGCGAGCGGCCGATATCGCCTGCGCTCGGGCTCCGTGGCGGAGGGGCGCGAGCTGGCGGCGGTGGCGGCGGGATTCCTCACCGGCCACGGTACCGTAGGCGGTCCCGCCGGTGCCGCCCCGCGGGCGCCGACGCTGGCGCTGCGCGCCGCGGCCGACCTCGAGGGTTCGGTGGCCGACGGGCGCGGCCATCCGGTCGCCAGAGCCGAGGTGCTGCTCGCGTACCTTGGCGACGGACCCATCGGCGCCCGGATCGACCGCGAGCACTGGCGAGCCGGAGCTGCCTGGTCCACGGCGGGTGGCGCCTTTCGCTTCACCGGTCTGCCGGCTGGAGCCCTCTACGAAGTGGTCGCCCGCCTGCCCGGAGTCGGCTCTTGCGCGATCGCCCGCGGCCGGCTCGTCCCGGGCCGCCCGCGCCTCGTGCTCGTGCTGCGGCAGGAGCGCGGGATCACCGGCAGGGTCGTGGACGAAGGCGGACGGCCGATCCCGGGCGCCCGGCTGGCGTTGTCGCCGAGCTGGGCGCCGCCCTCGATGAGCTGGCCGGTGCGGCAGCTGCCCTTCCTGCGCGACGGCCTCCAGCGGACGCTGTCCGGCAGCGACGGCCGCTTCGCCCTGCCGGACGTCGGCGCGTCCGCCGCCGACTTGCGGATCCGCGCTCCTGGCTTCGTTCCCTACGGCCGCGACTGGATCGGGCTGTCCGCGGGCAGGACCGACCTCGGGTCGATCCGGCTGAGCCAAGGCGTACCCCTCCGGGCAAGGCTCGGCGACAGCGGCGGCCAGCCCGTTGCCGGGGTCGAGGTCTGGAACCTGGCAGCGGTCATCGGCGGCGACATCCTGCGGCTCGACGATGGCCGACCCGGCGATCCTCGCGCCGATTGGGGGCTGCTGGATCACGCGGTGAGCGATCGCGGCGGCGAGGTGGCCTTCCAGGTCGCCCCGGAGAACCAGAACGTCGCCTGGCTCGTGCTCTGCATCGGCGGCTTCTCGCCCTCGCAGGAGGGGACGAGCCCCGCGGAGCTCGTCCAGATCCCCGTCTGGAGCCAGACGAAGCGGCTCAGCGGGTGGGTGGTGGACGGCGATGGCAGGCCGATCGCCGGCGCCCAGGTCGAGGCGGCAACCGCTCTCGACGATCATTGGCTCCAGGACGGGATCTCGCCTTGTGCGTTGCGTGGCGGCGGCAGCGCTTTCGAGGCGCGAGCCGCCGACCGGCTCCACCGCCACGCGGAGACCGATGCACAGGGCCGCTTCACGATCGGCATCTCCTCGCAGGGCGGCTGGAGCCTCACGGTCCGGGCGCCCGGGTTCGCCCAGGCATCGCGCAAGATCGAGGGGGTGCCGGACCCTCTCTCCGATCCGCCGTTGGAGCTGATCATGGAGCGGGAGGCGGCGCTCGGCGGGGTCATCGCCACCGCGGATGGGGCACCCGTCGCCGGCGTCCGGATCGAGCTCAGCCAGGGCGGCGGCAAGGCGCCGGCCAGCGCCGAGAGCGACGGCGATGGCCGCTACCGCATCGCCGGCCTGGTTCCGGGCAGCTACGTGCTCTCTCTTGAAACCGGCAGCAGTGCCTCGAGCTTCGACGCGCCGCACGAGGACATCGAGCTGGCGGCCGGAGAAACCTCGCGGGACCGGAGGATCTCGCCCAGCAAGCCGCTGGCGGTGGACGGCCGCGTCGTGGACGCCTGGGGAAGGCCCGTCGGCGGCGCACTGGTAGAAGCCCTGGAGGAGGGGCGGCTCGGCGCCGCCACCTACAGCCGTGCGGACGGCTCCTTCGGGCTCGAGACCACCAGCGGCGCGGACGCCAACCTGGACGTCATTCACGACAGCTCCGGCTTCGCGAGAGAGCCAGGGCTCTGCGAAGCCCACGACGGCGTGATCAGCGGTGTGGTCCTGGGAGTCTCGCCGCGCGTGACGATCCGCGGCCGCCTGGCCGGCCTCTCGCGCGAGGAGCTCGAGAGGGCCCAGGTGGGCGCCTGGGTGGGCATCTTCGAGCACTTCGGCTTCTATCGCCTCGGCGCGGTCTCTCCCGACGGCAGCTACCGCATCGAGGGTCTCTACCCCGACGAGTGGCAGATCACGGCGCGTGTCGCGGACCGCTCGGTCGACGCGTCCGTGACCGCCACCCGCGAGCGGCGCGAAGTCGAAGCCGATCTCGTCTTCGCCAAGCCCGCAGAGCACGACCGGCCGGCCGGCGCGCCCTAGCGACTTGGACTAGCCTGGCGAACCAGCCCCGGGGGCCGTGCCTACTGCAGCTGGCGGCCGAGCTCGGCGAGACGCTCGGCGAAGCGGCCGGGATCGTAGGCGTACGGGTTCTGCAGCTCGGCGGCGAGGCTCTCGGCGACGCCGGCGAGGCCGGTGTGGACGCGCCCGCGACGGCCCGCGTGCAGCTGGCTGACCAGGGTCTGCACCGCCAGCGCCACCTGCTGCGCCGAGGCGTAATCGGCGGTCTCGTAGCCGCCCCGGTCCTCCGCCACGGCGAGCAGCAACCGGCGCACCAGGGCTTCGTCCCAGGTCAGCCGGTCGAGGCGCGGGAGCAGCTCGGCGGCCTCGTGGTTCAGCCGCTCGGCGGCGGCGGCCACCTCGGCCGGCGGCGTGCCCAGGCGGCCGAGCTGGGCGGCCAGCCGCTCGACGCCCTCGTCGAGCGCCGCCTGCCGTTCGGGCGCCGCGACGGCCACCAGGTGGCGCAGGATCGCATAGCGGGCCGGGCTCAGGCGCGGCAGCCCCGGCCTGCCGGGCCGGTCGGGGGCGGTCCGCCAGCGCTCCTGGGCCAGCGAGTGATGGCACGAGTCGCAGCTGAGCTCCGAGAATTCCGGCCACGGCGGCTCCGACTCGCCATCGCCATCGCGATGATCTCCGGGACCCCCGCGAGCCCTGCGGGCGATCTGCTCGAGGCCGGCGCGGAAGCTGGCAGCCTGCCCCACCGCCCAGGCGCGTGCGCCGTGAGTGTCGCGTTCGCTCTCGCCGGGCGGCCGGTCGGCGAAAGGCAGCCAGTGGGCGGGCATGCCTTCGCTGTAGTTGTCGAGCTCGAAGGCGAGCTGGGGATGGCCGGCGGCGATCAGGTCGTGGTTGACGGACCTGCCGGAGCCGCCGAGGTGGCAGGACAGGCAGACGTTGGCCCGTACCTGGACGTCGCGCAGGTCGGTCATGCCGGCGGCGACCGATTGCTGGTGGGTCCAGCTCTCGGAGCGGTGCCCCTCGAACCAGCCGCTCGCCGCGCCGTGGCAGCTCTCGCACGAGATGCCGTCCTCGAGCTCCAGCGGCCCGCGCTGCAACCGCGCCGGCACCGAGAGCGCATGGCAGGTGAGGCAGAGCTGGCTCTTGCCGGCGTCGCCCAGGTGCAGCCGGCGGGCGATCACCCGCGAGCGGTCGTTGTAGAGCACGCCGTCGGCGCGGGCGTGGAGGTCCTTCTTCTGCCAGATGAAGTACTCGTCCTGGCGCACGCCGAGCGTCTTGCGCGGCTCGACGCTGCCATGGCAGCTGCTCGACCCACAGGCGGTGGGGCCGAGGTAGAACCCCTTCTCCGCCGGCGGACCGGCGGCTGGAGGGGCGGTGGCGCCCGCCGGCGGCGTTGCCGGCGCGCCCGCGGCAGGCGCCGCGCCGGTGCCCTGGGCGGCCTGGGTGGCGCCCGGTACCGGTGTCGCGCCGAGCACGATCGCCAGCGTCGCGGCCACGGTCCATGGTGCGAGATATCGAATCGGCTTCATGGCCGCCTCTCCTGGCGATCGGGTTCATGATGAGCGCGCACCGGTGGGCCGGTGGCCGGGGCGGCCCGCCCGGCGGCAGCGGCCCGCCCGGTGGGAACGGAGCCTCCACCTGGGGACGCGGCGGCGGCAGGCCCGGCCGCGGGGCCTCGCGGCGGTTGATCGGTGACCGTGTAGACGGCGCCGCCGCGCAGGTAGAGCCGGCGCATCTCCTCGCCGTTCAGCGGGCGGGCGCCCATACGGTTGAAGATGCTGACCTGGTTGCCGCTCTCGTCGGCGGCGCGATCGCGGTCCAGGCCCTTCGACAGGGCCAGCGCCGGTCCGTGGGTGCGGCGCGTCGCGATCAGCGCCGGCGCCGGCCGCGGGCTGAAGCCGAGATAGCCCGGCGTCGTCTCCGGCGAGGTCAGCTGCAGCACGGCGAGGCCGCGGCGACCGTCGGCGACGTAAGCGAAGAGGCTGGCGTTGGTCGACGCCACCTTGACGTCGCGGACGTCGTCGAGCTTGCCGCCGGCGTCGAAGAGCTGGTCGAGGACCGGGTGCTCCGGGCGCTCGACGTCGACGATCGCCACTCCCTGCTTGCCGGCCGCCAGGTAGGCGTAGGTGCGCGCCACGTAGACGCTGCCGCCGGCGAAGCCGCCGGCGCGCCCCACCAGCCGCGGCGCCGCGGGCGCGGTCACGTCCACCACCGCCAACCCGTTGCGGTCGGCGACGAAGGCATAACGGAACTGCACCGCGACGGCGGCCGGCTGGTCGAAGCCGCCGAGCGTGGCGACGATCTTCGGCGCCAGCGGCTCGGAGACGTCGATCACCACCAGGCCGCGCCGCGCCACCACGTAGACGGTGGTGCCGGCGATCGCCAGGTTGGTCGCGCCGTCGAGCGCGCCGCCGGGGTTCCAGGTGAGCGCGCGCCGGAGGAAGTTGTTCTGCGGATCGGCGTCGGTCAGGGTGTCGACGTTGACGAAGATCAACC
>DATDGZ010000058.1:0-12154 GCA_036521795.1 Thermoanaerobaculia bacterium
GACGTTCGACGGGTCGTCGGGGTAGAACGCCGTGGTCGCCTTGCAACCCGGCTTGGCGTGGCCGGAGGAGTCCACGCAGTCGGTCGCCGGCACGTCGACGTTCATCGCCGGGTCGCCCATCGCCCAGGAGCTCAAGAAGAACTCCTCGAACTTGCAGTCGACGCAGTCCCCGAGCGGGCCGACGCCGAGCCGGTTGGCCAGCACCTCGGCGGAGAGGCCGGACATGCCGTAGTTGATGCCGAAGTTGTCGGCCGCGGTGTTGAGGGAGGGCAGGCTGTCGAAGCTGCTCGCGAACGCCTGCACGACCTGGAAGCTCTCGTGGTAGATGATGGTGTACTCGCGGAAGGGCTGGAAGCGCACCGGGTAGGCGTAGTTCGGCCGCAGCGAGGGCGGCTGCTGCTGCCAGTCGCTCGGGAACGCCTGCGGCTGCGGCGGCAGGTTCGGCAGGCGCGGGTCCTTCTGGCTCGGGCCGCTGATCACCGCGGTCAGGTCGCCGTGCACCAGCTCGCCGTCCGCGCAGGCTTTCTCGTCGATCGCTTGCTTGGTCAGGCGCGCGCTGCACACCATGTTCAGGATGGGCAGGTAGGCCCGCGGGTGCCCCTTCGGATAGACCGCCTGGTAGTCGAGGGCCGGCAGGGTGCCGGGAGCTTTGCGGGCGCAGTGCCGGGGGCCGGCGAGGACCTTGTCGGTGCTCGCCAGGCAGAGGTCCTGCTCGGTCACCTGGCTGCGGTAGAACTCGGACTGCCAGTCCTGGTCGTCGACCTGGCCGCGGTAGGAGGCGGCGCTCCAGTCCCGCTGGCGGTGGCTCGGCTGGACGTTGACGGCGCCGAACAGGCCCTCGGTGAGCTGGCCGCCGTCGCCGCCCAGGGTGGTCTTCGTCCAGTCGTCGGCGGTGCTGTAGAGCAGGTACGAGCCCTCGTGCTCGGCGTAGAGCCGGTAGGTCGCGCTGTAGCCGGGAGCCACCAGGCTGGATGAGTTGTCGCCGACGTTCGAGCCGTCGTCCGCCGGTCCCTTCACCCAGTTGAGTCCCTGGACGTGCACGCCGGCCTGCCGGGTCGGCGGCTGGCCGGTGCCGGCGGGTACGGTCGTGGCCAGCAGGTTGGTGAAGTAGATCTCCAGGCAATCCTGCTCGTTGGCGCGCAGCACCAGCGGCCGCGGCCGCTTGCCGGGGCGCAGCTTGACCTGGCCGGGCTGGCACTTCTGGTAGCGGCAGCTGTTCGCGTCGGTGAAGTCCTTGGTGTCGGCCGGGAAGCCGTCGCGCGCCAGGGTGTAGATCATGCCCGCCGGGATCTGCGCGCCGAAGCGGTTCATGACGATGACCCGGTCGAAGGCGATCACCCAGGCCTTGACCGTGTTCTCGGCGGTGCAACGAGCCGCGGGCAGCGGCGAGGCCGCGGCCGGCATGGCAGGTTCCGCGGCTGCTTCTGCGGCAGCGAGGACAACGATCAGCATGGCGAGGATCAGGGGCTTGCGGCTGAGAGCTGGGGCACGTCGCATACCTGCCTCCCTTGAGAACCGCTCCATCGTGTCCGGCGCCGCGTTGGCAACACTGCAGGCCGGCCCGAGCCGGGCGGACAGAGACCACTTTAGAAAGACTATGATTAGGATAAGTCTACCGGTCCTTCCGCGCAAGGCCCTGGCCGGATCAATCCGGTCGCCGCGGTCGCCGCGGGCGCCGCCGCGCACTTCGCCGCGCCGGCCGGTAGAGGAAGGCGAAGCGGCGCAGCTGCTCGGCGCGGTCCCGCGCCGCCGCCAGGTGCTCCTCGATCAGCTTGCCGCCGTACCCCTTGCCGGCGAGGAGGCGGCGCACCGCCGCCGCGAAGGCGGGCTCGAGCTCCCCGCCGCGCGGCGTCGCGACGAGCAGGCGGGCGACGTCGTCCCAGTCGCCGAGGCGGCGCACGAAGCGCGGGTGGAAGAGCGCTGCCAGCCGCGGGTCGCGGCGCACCGCCGCCTGTGTCCGGCGGTAGGCCCGCGCCAGCTCGCGGCGCAGGGCCGCCCCGGCGCGGCGCGCGCCGGCGCGGTCGATGCGGTAGAGGCGGCCCAGGAGCTCCGCCACGCCGATCGGCTGGTAGGGCACCTTCGGCCGCACCCTGCGCCAGGCGTAGGTCTCGTCGAGCTCCATGGCGGGGAGCGCCCGGGAGGGCTGGAAGGCCTCCTGCCGGCCGTCGGGCAGGGTCAGCCCGTCGTGGTCCATGAAGACGATCCGCACCTGCCAGCGGCCGCCCTCCCAGCAGCTCCGCAGGCCCACGTTCCGGGACACGAACGACTCGCCGTGCGAGTGGCCGCGCACCGCCAGCAGGGTGCCCCAGAGGCGGCCGAGCTCGCGCATCAGGGCGCCGTAGATGCGGTCGGCGCGCGCCCGGTTGGCGGGCACGGCGAACGCCGCCGCCACGTAGGCGCGCTGGCCGCGCCAGGCCGCCCGCGGCGGCGTGTAGACACCCAACACCTCGTCGAGCATGTCGTCGGTCAGCTCGCGGCGGTGGCGGGCTCGGCGCCCGGCGCCGGCACCCGCATTCGGCTCGTCGCCGTGCTCGCGCTCGACCGCCGCGGCCGCCGTCCCCAGCGCCCCCGGACACAGGTAGCGGGCCACCCGGTCGAGCCGGAGGGAGCTGGTGCCGCAGAGGATCGATTGCCCGGGCGGGTAGTGGTGCAGGAACTGCAACGTGAGGCCAAGCTCCGTGTCCAGCTCCGCGGTGTGCCAGCCCGGCGCCGCGTAGCGGCAGGAGGCCACCAGCTCGCCCATCGCCGCGCGCATCTCCCGGTAGCCGGCGCCGAAGGCCGTGGGCTGGGAGAAATAGTCGAGGACGTGCTCCTCGCCGGTGCCCGCGGGCACCCCGTAGACAGCGGTCAGGGCGAGGGTCGTCCCGAGCGGCGCCTCGGCGGCGTGCGCCCGGCGGTAGATGACGGCGAGCCGCGAGGACTGGTCGGCATCGCGCTGCAGCGACGGCAGCATGCTGCCGCCGGCGAAGCGATGGGTGAACGGCAGGTTCTCGCCGTCGCGGCGGACGATCACGTCCCAGAGGCGCGGCCCGCGGCAGCCCGACCGCTTGATCTCGAGCTCCAGGCAGCTGCCCGGCGGCCGGACCGCCAGCGCCACGGTCGCCGGCGGCTGCGCGGCCAGGGCGTTGAGCCGCGAGTCGGTGCCGCCGGCCACCCAGTAGACCAGCGACGGCTCGCGGAGGGCCAGGGCGATGGCAGCTTCGTACCGCGGCAGGCGGGAGAGCGCCCGCTCGGCCTCGGCCGCGGCGAGCGGTCCTGCCATCCAGAGGGGCGACTCGACGCCGCGCGACAGCCGCAGCTGGCCGGCGATCCGCTCGACCACCGCGGGCGGCGAGAAGAGATAGCGCGCGAGCGGCAGCCGGCTCTCGTGGCGGGCGGCGGCCGCGAAGGCGCGCCACGCCGCCTCGGAGGTGGCGGCGCCGCGCAGATCGCGGAACCACCGCCGGCCCCGCGCCAGCCAGGCCCGGAGCTCGCGGACGAAGCCGCGCGGCGCGGTGGTGGTGAAGCCTTCCGCGAGCAGCCAGCGGGCGAGCGGGCGGTCCGGTCCCGGCTTCAGGCCGAGCTGCACGAACAGGGCGTCGTGCGCCGCCAGGTCGTGCGGCGGGATGAGCAGCACCTGGCGGTGGAGCATGAGCGCCGCGAGCCGGCGTTCCTCCCACGCGGCCACCGCTGCGCCGCCGCGGCCCGCCGCGCAGTCGATCAGCGCCGCGGCGAGCCGCGGCTCGAAGCCGCGGGCGGCGAGGAAGCGGTCGCGCAACACCCGGCCTGGTGCGGGGGGGCGGCTAGTACTTCTTCTTCTTGCCGCCGCCACCGCCGAGCGCCAGGTTGAGCGCGAAGAGCAGGTCCTGCGCCACCCCCATCGGGAGCACCAGCGTCACGGTCCGCGGCGCGCCGCCGCCGGACCCCAATCTCACCTGCACGTTACCGCTAGGCATCGGACACCTCCCTTGCTCTCGTGCCTGCCGGTGCATGCACGGGGACCCGGGCCGGGGCTGCCGTGACGGGCAACAGCAGTAATGTTTCTAAACGAAGAGGAACTGTCTCATAGCGAGCGCTGCTCTGTCGACCCTTGCGTGCGACGCCTGCGCCGCCGGGCCGGGGACCCGGCCGTGAAGCCGGGCGGCGCCGCCGCGGGCTCGGGATAACGGGCATGGAGCCGCTGGTAGAGCGCCTGCGGCGGATAGCACGGGTCCTTGCTCCAACCGTGCCAGCGCCAGATCTCGTGCCAGAGGTGGACGGCGTACGCGGCGGCGGGCAGCTCGACCGGGCCATGGAGGTCCTCCGCCCGCCACCAGTCGACCGGGCAGAACGTATCAGGGGGTTGGACGCAGGCGTCGAGCGCCCGCTCGCGGACCACCCGGCCGAGCAGCGCCGGCCCGGTGGCGCCCCAGACGGCGGCCCGGTTCTCGTCGCACCGCGCGCGCTCCCAGCAATCGGCGCACAGCTCGTCGCCGGCCGGGACCTTGAGGACGCAACTGGTATACAACTCGCCCCCCTGCCGGCCCCGCTCGGCGGCGAAGACGCGCTCGGCAGCGAAGTCGAAGGGCCGCAGGCAGACCACGTCGGTGTCGGCCCACCAGCCGCCGCGCTGGTGCAGCAGCCGGTAGCGGAAGAGGTTCGAGAAGGCGGCCACGCTGCCGCCGGCCGCGTCGCTGTAGCGGAAGACGGCGCTCGCCGGCAGCACCTCCGCGGCGGGACGCAGCTCCGCTCCGGCAGGGAGGTTCGGCACCTCGTCATAGCTGTAGAGGTGGTAGGGGTGGCCGTTGGCGAGGAAGGAACGCAGCGACAGCTGCTCCATGGCGGTCAGCGGCCCCTCCACCCACAGCCCCTGGATCGGTGGCAGCGGCGGCATGGTCAGCGGTCCCCGGGGGCGGCGCCGGCGGCGCCGGCGCTGATGGCGGCCGGCGTGGCGGCTGCCGCGGGCACGGATGACGCGGATGGGCGGTCGGGAACACCCCAGAGCTCGAGGCCGGCGAAGGCGTCCGGGCCATGGCGCTGCCAGAGCCGGCGGCACTCCCACTCGTGCCAGGGCTCGCCGTCGAGCCCCACCTCGCAGCGCCAGGCGCGGTAGGGCTCCCACCACTCCGGGGCCACCGTGCTGGTGCGCAGCCCGTCCTCGTCGAGGTCGCAGGCGTACCACTGGTTGAGCTGGGCGGCGGTGCGCAGGCCCGGGTAGCGCACCGTCTCCTGCATCTTGTACCAGGCCGTCTTGACCCGCAGGCGGCGCCAGTTGGCGAAGGCCAGGTGGAAGACGCCGCCGTCCGCCTTGTCCCGACCGATGCGGCGAGAGCCGCTCTGGCCCTTGACGCGCCGCGAGTGGATGTCGAAGTCTCCCTGGTTGTTGCGGTAGTGGACGGCGGGATCATCGCGCCAGCCGAGCATCATCCAGCAGTCGGTCGCCACCTCGCTCTCGTCGTCGCGGTAGCGGTCGAGGCTGCGCCACAGCGACAGCCACGGCAGCCAGAGGGTCTCGCCCGCGGCGAGCGCGGCGAAGCTGCCGCGGATCCTGGGCAGGAGGTTACCGGTCAAGACCTCATCGGCGTCGAGGGCGCAGAGGTGGGTGGCGCCACGGCCGCGGGCAACGGCCAGCAGGCGGTTGCGGATCGCCGTCTCGCGCCACGTGGCGTCGCTCTCGGCGAGGCGGTGGACCCTGCCGGGGTGCTCCGCGGCGATGCTCGCGAGGAGCTCCGGCGTGCCGTCGCTCGAGCCATGATCGAGCACCACCACCTCGTCGAGGAACAGCAGGGCGGCGCGCAGCGACAGCCCCAGCACCCAGTCCTCGTTGCGCACCGGCATCATGCCGACCAGCTTCATGCGAGCGCCTCCGGCCCCTCGTGTATGATCGAATTTTACATGATCCCTCGATTCGATCCAGGACCGGCCGCCCCGGCGCCGGCCCCCGCGCGGAAGAGTGCCATCCATTGCGAGGTCGTGACCGATCTCGGCGAAGTCGAGGCCCTGGCGCCGCGGTGGGAGGCGCTGCTCGAGCGCTCGCGGTGCAACCGCGCCTTCAGCTCGCCCCGGTGGTTCCTGGCGAGCTGCCAGGTCATGCCCGAGCGGCGCCCCTACCTCGTCGTCGCCCGCCGCGGCAGGGAGCTTGCCGGGCTTCTCCCCCTGTGGGTGGATGCGGCGAGCCGCACCGCCGACTTCGGCGCGCTGCTCTCCGACTACAGCGACATCGTCGCCGATGCCGCCGTGCCGGAGGTCGCGGCGGCTCTTCTCGCCTTCGCCGGCCGCGCGCCGCACCCCTTCGAGCGGGTGGTGCTCCGCCGGCTGCGGGCCGACTCCAGCTGCCTGCGGGCGCTCCCCGGGCTGGCTCCAGGCGCCGGCAGGCGCCTGCTCGACAGCCGCATCTGCCCCTATGCGCGATTGCCGGCGAGCTTCGCCGAGTACCTGCGCACGCGCGGCGAGCGGTTGCGCAAGGGGCTGCGCAACGCCGCCAACCGGGCGGCGCGGCAGGGCGCCGCGGTGCGCGAGCTGACGCCGGCGGAGCTGCCTGGCGGGGCGCTGGCCGACGCCTTCCTGAGGCTCCATGACGAGCGCTTCGACGGCAAGAGCTGCTTCGCCGTCCCGGTCCACCGGCGGTTCGCGGCGGCGGTGCTGCCGCCGCTGTTCGCCGCCGGGCGCCTCAAGGTCTTCGGCCTGCTGCGCGGCACGGAGCTGCTCGGCATCGACCTCTGCCCGTTCGCCCCGGACAGCCTGTGCATCTGGAACGGCGGCTTCGCCCGCGAGGCGGCCGACTGGTCGGCGGGCAAGCTCCTGATCGCGGCCGAGATCGCCTACGCCTGCAGCCGCGGCCTCGCCGAGCTCGACCTGCTGGTCGGTGTGGAGAGCTACAAGCTGGCCTGGACGACCCACCTGCGCGGCCTGGCCGACCTCGAGCTCACGGTCCAGCCGTAGGGCCGCGCCTGCCCCAACCCCGGTGCCGACCCTTGGGATCGTGGCCCAGCAGGGGTCCATCTGACCGCCCAACCGCCAGCAGCCGCCTCCACATTCCCGCGCCTGGGTGGAGACTCGCCTCGAGAGCCTGCCAGCTTGAACACCCCGTCGCATCGAGCAGAACGCGCAGTCGTGCCAACTTGAAAGAGACCGCGAGCGCGCCTTCCAGCAGCGCCACCTTCCATTCGCAAATGTCCATTAGCAATCGAGTACGGACCGCTGCTGAACAGCCCCTGCTCAATCTGATCCAACGCCAGGAAGTAGGCATACGTACAACTTGATTGTATAAGGGCCGAGGTGTAGAGTCTTGCTTAGGGTCTTCTAAGGGACGGCAAGCCCCGGGGGGCATGCGATGCGGCGCTCGCCGATGTGCAATGCAGTCGCGGTCCTGGCCACTGCCTGGTGCTGCGCGACCCCGGCGCTGTCGCAGATCACGCTCGACGGCGGCGAGGTCCAGGTCACCATGACCACCGCGATGTCGGCGTTCCAGGGAGCGCCGGCGGTGGCCTGGGGGCCGGACGGCAACTACGTCGTCGCATGGCAGCAGCAATCGACGACGGCCGGCGGCTGGGACGTCGTCGCGCAACAGTTTCAGGCCAACGGCGGCGCTGCGCCCACCACCCAGGGATCGATGCTCGCAGCGAGCGGGCAGAGCACATCCTTCTGCCGGCAATCGCCCGCGGTCGCGACCGACGCGGCAGGCGATTTCGTCGTGGTCTGGAACAGCGACGAAGAGAACGGTCACCTCCACGGCATCTTCGGCCAGCTTTACGACAGCGCCGGCCAGCCGCATGGCAGCCAACCGTTCCAGGTCAACACCACGACGACCTACGACGACCTGGCGCCGGCGGTGGCGATGGCGGCGGACGGCCGGTTCCTCGTCGTCTGGCAGTCCAACGGCCCTGGTGGGTGGAGCGTCCTCGGCCGCGCCTTCCAGGCCGGCGGCTCGGCGGCGAGCGGCGAGGTCGCCGTCAACCTGCCGGCGGCCGCGGCGCGCCACTCGCCGGCGGTCGCCTACCTGCCCGCCTCGGCGGCGGCGGCGGAGCGCTTTCAGGTCGTGTATCAGGCCGAAGGGCAAGACGGCGCCGGACCCGGCGCCTCGGGGATCGTCGGTCGCGCCTTCGACGGCGCCGGCAATGCGCTGTCGGGGGAGATGGCGATCAACCTCCCGGCGACCGGGGCGCACGCCCATCCGCGGATCGCGAGCGATCCGTCCGGCAACTTCATCGTCGCCTGGGAGGGCCTCACCGCCGGCGGCAGCGTCGTGCTCGCGCGGCGGTTCAACGCCGCCGGGACGGCGCTCTCGGGTCAGCTGATGGTCGATCCGAGCCCGACCGGCCCGGAGCACGATCCGGTGGTGGCGGCCAATGCGCTGGGCCAATTCGTGGTCGCCTGGGACGCGCTCAACGAGGACGGTAGTGGCACCGCTGTGCTCGCCCAAGCGTACGACAGCGACCTCTACCAGCCGCTGCTCAACCAGCCGCTGGGCGGCAAAGTGCAGCTCAATACCACGACTGCCGGCGACCAGGCCTTCCCCGGCGTCGGCCTGAGCGCCGGGGGGAGCCTGCTGCTGGCCTGGCAGAGCCAGACGCCCGCCGCCGATGCCGCGGTGATCACCGCCCGCGGCGCCAGCCTGCCGGCCTTGAGCTTCTACACCCTCGCGCCCTGCCGGGTCGTGGACACGCGCAACGCCAACGGACCGCTCGGAGGCCCCGTCATGTCGGCCGGGCAGGTGCGGAGCTTCCCGGTGGTTTCGGCCTGCGGGATCCCGGCGACGGCCAAGGCGCTCTCGGTCAACGTCACCGTGGTGCCGGTGAGCGGCGCCGGGTTCGCGAGGTTCTTCCCTGGCGACGCGGCGCCGCCGCCGACCAGCACGGTCAACTTCCCCGCCAGCGTCGTGCGGGCGAACAACGGCGTCTTCGGGCTCTCGCGAGCCGGCGACGGCAGCCTCGCGGTGCTGGTGAACGCCGGCGGCGGCACGGGGCAAGCCCACGTCCTCATCGACGTCAACGGATACTTCCAATGAGAGATCAATGGGGACTTCCGATGAGACGGAACCTGGCGGCATGGCTTCACCGGGCGCATCCGCTGCCGTCGGCCATCCAGCGGGGCCGGCCGGCCGGCGGAAGCCCCGGCGCTCGCAGCTTCGCCGCTTGGTTGATGACCATAGCCACGGCTGGCGCGTGGCTCGGCGGCGGCGCGCCGCTGCGGGCGCAGGCCGTCTGCCAGGGCTCGAACATCAGTTACTTCGGCGGCGGCAACGATGCGACGACTCCGGGGACATGCTCGAACGGTTTCGTCTGCCAGGTGCCGAGCGTGACCTCGGGACCGAGCTACTCCTTGGACTCGGGATGCGATCCCACCGTCACGACCTGTGGCATGACCGTTACCATCGGCATGCACTTCACCGGCAACCACGTCAACGCGCCGTATTTCAACGTCGGCTACAGCGTCGAGGAAGTCGACCTGCTGAGCAGCAGCAACTCGCTGGTCGGCGAGTGCGGCTACGCTGGCGAGGAGCTCCAACCGGACTTCGGCACGGTGATCGTGACCGGCAGCGTGCATTGCGGCACGCCTTCGACGTACACGGTGAACCTCATCAGCTGCCCGCAGTGCCCGGACTGTCCGCCGACCGGCTGCACCGAGACTACGTCGGTGCCTCTCGACTTGACGGGCAATGCCGGCTGTCCAGCGCCGCCCCCGCAGTTCTGCGACGAGGGGGCAGGCGCCGGCGGCGGTGCCGGTGGCCCCGGCGATGCCGGCAGCGGCGCCCGCATGGCGGCCGCGGGCAGCAAGGGCAACGGCCCCGACAGCGGCGCGGCGGGGACGACCGGCAACGGCAATTGCAGCAGTTGCAAGGCGCTGGGCTCGTCATCCGGGGACGGCTCGGGAGCGGCGGGTGGCGGAGGACCGGACGGCGGCTCGGGCTGCGGCCTCAGCGTCGGCGGCGGCGGCTCGAGCTGTCTTTTCAAGGCCTCTGGCGCCCACCTCCGCTACGGCGCCGGCGGCGTCGGGGGCACCGGCTTCCCCGGCTCGGCCGGCGTCACCGCGAACCCCTGGAACACCACCCTCGGCCGCAACTGGTCGCACGACTACGCCGAGCGGATCGTCATGGACCCCGACGAGACCCACGTCTGGCTGCTGACCCGCTTTGGCAGCTTCCGCGAATTCGGCAGCCTCGCCGCCGGCTCCGGCCTGCGTCTCTACCAGACCGTCACTCCGAGCGACGAGTACCGCAAGCTCTCCTTCAACATGACCACCCAGGGCTGGCAGCTGCAGGGCTTGGACGGCAGCGTCGAGTACTTCCTGCCGAAGACCGCGGGCTCGCCCTCGGGGATGCTGGCAGGCTTCCTCGACCGGATCACCGACCGCCTCTACGACCCGAACAACCCGGCCGCCCATCCGGCGGTGCAGGCGTTCTACAACGCCAGCAACCAGCTCGACCACGTCACCTTCCCGGACGGCCGGAGCGAGTCCTTCGCCTACACCGGCGGTGCCAGCGGCAAGCTCGCCTCGCTGACCGAGATAGGCACCGACGGCATCACCCCGCGCAGCTGGACCTTCACCTGGAACGGCGACGACCTGACGATGATCGGCCGGCCCGACATCTGCCCCGGCCTGGGCGTCGGCACCTCGTGGCAGCTCTCCTACGGCGACGCCAATCATCCGGGCTATCTCACCCTGGTGAGGCTCACGGACTGTCTCAACAACGGCCGCATCGAGGCAGCCTTCGTCTACGACAGCTCCGGCAACGTCGCCGAAGCCTGGCGCGGAGATCCGCTCTTCACCGGCCCGAACGCGACCGACCACTACCAGCTGAGCTTCGACTCGCCCGCCCTGCCAGCCGTGGCAACCGTGCAGACGCTGATCAAGCGCACCGTGGTGAACGGCGCCAACCAGGACGTCGTGCAGACCGCGACTTACACCCTCGACCGCGACCCCGGGCGTGCGGGCGCCCACGGCACTCGCAAGGTACGGGTCAAGCAGATCACCGGCGAGTGCCCGTCCTGCGGCACCGCCAACCCGAGCTTCACCTACGGCGACCCGAGCAACCCGCTGCTGCCGACGACGGTGACCGACGGCAAGGGCGTTGCGACCAACTTCACCTACGACGCCAACGGCCGCCAGCTGAGCAAGGTCGAGACCGTGCAGACCACGCCCGTGGTCTTGCAGCGCCAGACCAGCTGGATGTACAACCCGACCTTCCCAGCCTTCGTCGCCAGCGTCACCGGCCCCTTCTCGCCGCCCGCGCCGACGGCGCCCACCGGCACGCGCATGACCGTTCTGACCTACGACGCCAAGGGCAACCTCCAAACGAGCACCGTCAGCGGCAGCGAGGCCACCTACCCGGGTGGGACGTTCAGCCTACAGACGGCGTACAGTAACTACAGCGCCGCCGGATTGCCCGGACTGATCAATCCGCCGGACGTGCCGAGCACCACTGCTGACGCGACCGCCTACACCTTCATGAGCGTCGCGAACGGCTATCGCGTCGCCACGCGCAGCGATCCGGTCATCGGCGCGCCGCCGCTCAGCGCTGCGACCTCGTTTGGCTACGACGCCTTCAACCGCACGACGGACGTTACCGACGTCAACGGCATGCATACCAACACCACCTACGACGCGCTCAATCGCGTTCTGACCGTGATCCAGGGCTTCGGCAGCACCCAGCCGCTGACCACGATCTACGCCTATAACACCCTGGGCGACCTCGTCTGCGTGCAGCTCCCGGCGGGCAACGCCATCGCCTACACCTACGACAGCGCCGGCCGGCTGGCCTCGATGGCACGCCAGGCGAGCTGCGCCGCGACGCAGCCGCTCGAGCAGACCCTCTACACCTTGGACGCCGCCGGTCACCGCATCCAGGAGGTGCGCCAGCGCATCGTGAGCGGCTCGCCGGTCACCGACGCCACCACCACCTACACCTACACGACCACCTGCCACCTCGACAGCATGACCGCGGGCGACCCGAACAATCCAAGTCTCCAGAGCACGACGAGCTTCGCCTACGACTGCGACAACAACCTGATCGGCGTCAACGACCCGAATCACCCCACGCCGGCCGCCCCCTCGACCAGCTACACCTACGATCCGCTGAATCGCCTGGTCCAGGTCGCGCAGCCATGGGGAGGCGCCGGCGGCGGCATGGCAGTAACGACCTATGCCTACGACCTCGAGGACCACCTGGCCGCGGTGACCGACTCCGAGCGCAACC
>DATDGZ010000059.1:0-17710 GCA_036521795.1 Thermoanaerobaculia bacterium
GGTCTCGAGCGCGCCCGACTCGCCGCGGACGCGCAGCGGCACGCCGTAGGCGCGCCGGGCATTCACCAGGCCGGTGTCGGCGGTCTGCATGCGGGCGTAGTGCTCGCGCGCCCGCGGCTCGTCGACCACCATGTCGCCGGCGCGGGTGCCCGAGGTGATGCCGAGGCTCTCGGCCGCCTGGTTGCCGTAGATCACCTCGTCGGTGTTCGGATCGACCACCATGAGCGGGACCTGCATGGTGTTGAGGAGATTCTGCTTCTCGGCCAGCGCCCGCTCGGCGGCGAGCTGCGCGCGCTCGGTCCGGCGCCGGCTGGCCTCGAAGGCGCCGAGCAGCAGCACGACGAGCAGGCCGAGGAGCGCCGCCGGCAGCAGCGCGAAGCTCGACCGCGTCGCCGGGAAGAGAGTCACCAGCCAGGTGGTGGCCGCGACCTGCAGGGCGGCGACCGCGCCGCGCCCCTCGACCGTCGCGTGGTAGAGATAGAAAGGATTGACCGGCCGGCCCGCCTTCGCATCCGCCGCGGCCAGCGCCGCCACGGCGGCGCGCAGCTCGCCGGGGGCCGCGGCAGGTGCCTGCGCCGCCATCGCCGCCCAGGGGCGCCAGGGCTCGCGAGCCGGCGCCCGCAACTGGACGACCGCGGCGCTCATCGGCGGCTCGATGTGGGCCGCGAACGCCTGCCAATCGAAGTCGAACGTGAGATCGGCCGCGATCACCCCCCGGTAGCCGGTGTCGGCATCGCGGAACGGGGCGAGCAGCGTCGCGACCACTCCCTGCCCGCCGAGGTCGAGATAGAGGCCGGACCAGTAGGCCCGCGGCTGCGGCGCCTCGGGATCGAAGCGGAAGACGAACTCGTTCGGCACGAAGTTCGGCAGCTCGGGGAGCTTGCGGAACTCGCGCCCCTCGCCGAGGGCCGCCGCCTTACGCGAGGCCTGGTTCGCCGGGTCGGCCGGGTTGTCCGGGTTGGCCGGATTGCCCGGGTTGCCCGGGTCGGGGGCCAGCGGCGCCGAAACCAGCGTGCCGTCCTCGGACACCGCGTAGACCCGCACCAGCCGCGGCGGGCGGCGGCCGGGGACCGGCGGCAGCGGATGGCGGCCCACCTCGGCCTGCAGGGCGTCGCTCACCGCCAGCAGGTGGTGCGTCGCCAGCAGCAGGAAGCGGTTCGACGGCGCCTGAAAGTCGCGGAGGTCCTCGCGGTCGAGGGTGCGGCGCCGGGTCAGCGCGAACCAGCGGCCGTGCAGCTCGACCCAACGCTGGACGCGCAGGCGGGTACGCGGGTCGTCCTCGCCAGCCAGCCCGCCGAGGGCGGCCGCCGGCAGCGGGCGCGGGACGTCGCCGGCCGCCGGATGCGGCGGCGGAAGAAGGAGGACCTCGCGCAGGCCGGCGAGGAAGGGGGGCAGGCTGGCGTCGTCGTGCCAGTCGGCGATCTCGCCGTAGAGACGCGCCGTCGCCGGGTCGGCGATGGTCTGCCGGAAGCGCTTCAGCTCGAGATGCAGCCAGGCGGTGACGCCCGGGGTCTCGGTGGGGCGGTTGGGGACCGTGTCCTCGACCAGCTCGAAGATGGTCTGGCCGCGGCTCTGGCCGATGCGCCGCTGCCACTCGCGGCGCACCGAGACGAAGGCGACCGCCGCGACCGCCGCCACCAGCAGCACGGAGAGATAGAGCAGCGAGGGGCGGCGCCGGCGTTGCGCGGCGGGCGAACGCGGGAGCCGGTAAGATCGTCCCATGTCCTGGATGACGGAGGCGGGTTTCGCGAAGCGGCCGCTGGTGATCGTCGAAGATCATTTGTACCACATGACCGAGCTGCTCGACGGGCTCGGCGAAGCGCCCGACCTTGTCGGCCAGCTGACGGTCGTCTGCCTCGATCGCCCGGGCCCCGACACTCGCCGGACGGTGGCGGCCTGGCTGGCCGACCATCCCGCACTGCAGGTCGTCGCGGCGGTGGAAGCGCCGGAACTGCCAGTCGGGTCGAGCGGAGAAGGGGCGGCTGGAGGCGGGGCGGCCGGACGCCTCCGGCCCCTGCCGGCGGCGGCCTTCAACAGCGCCAGCCGCCTCTGCCAGGCCATCGCCGCCGCCCTGCGGCCCGGCGGCCTGCTGCTGCAGGACATCCAGCTCTCGACCCTGGCCTTCATCCCCGCCGACCGCTGGTGGGAGTCGATCTACCTGGCGAGCACGGTGCGCGGGATGTTCGCCGAGCGCCCGCCGGCGTGCCGCTTCGTATCCAACAAGCGCGGCTACGAGGCCACCTTCGGCCGCGACCTGCTCGACGCCGGCTTCGATCCGCGCGACGTCATCGACAAGGCAGAGATCGCCCGCTCGGTGGTGCCCGTGGTCCGCGCCTTCCTCGAGAGGTCCTTTCCCATGGCGCTGCGCCTCGCCGCCCCGGGGCGGGCTCCCTGGGAGCGGCGGGTGGCGCGCCTCGAGATCGAGCGCGAGGAGATCGAGCGCGAGGTGGACCTGCTGCTCTGGAGCGGCGCCGACAACGCCGTCGACCTCGGCGGCCGCGGCGTCGCGGAGCGCGAGCCGCCGCGCCGGCACCTCGCCCTCAAGGCCGTCAACCAGGAAGCGATCACCTGGAGCGCCCTGGTCGCTGACCGCCTGGCGGGCGGGCCCGGTCTCGCCGTCCTCGACGTTGGCCGCCGCGTCGCCCCCCCGGATGCCGGACGTGCCGAGCTCACCAACGCCGCCGCCCGGCACCTGCACACCCTGCGCTCCCGCCTCGACGATCCGGCGGCCATCGTCACCGCCGGGCATCGCTATCGCCTCAGCGAGCGGCTGACCGTCGGCTGCGCGCGGCCGGTGGGGGCCGCGGGGCCGGTCTGACGCCGGCGAAGGCCTTTGGACCTCGGAAGGCCGACCGCCAGCTCGCGTGGGCCGTACTGCTGCTGTTCGGCCTGATCAGGCGACAGCTGGCTCCGCCCCGGGTTGGAGACGGTCCAGGGTCTCGCTTAGACTTGCCGCAGGCCAAGTCGCGCCGTGTTCTGGCACGGTGGAAGGAGCGTTGATGAAGCTGACCTTGGAGCTGCCTGACGAGATTGAACAGACCCTTCGGACGCAGTGGTCGAACCTGCCGCGGCAAGCGCTCGAGGCGCTGGCGGTCGCGGCCTACCGCTCCGACATCCTCACGGTGCTGCAGGTGCAGCAGATGCTCGGGCTCGCCTCGCGCTGGGACGCCGAGGAATTCCTCAAGCAGGCCCGCGCCCACCTCCACTACTCCGCCGAGGATCTGGCCCAGGATCTTCAAACCCTGCGGCAGCTCGGCTCGCGGTGAAGGTTGTCTCGGACACCTCACCGATCAGCTACCTCATCCTGATCGGCGAGGCAGCGCTGATCGAGAAGCTCTTCGGCCGCGTCCTCATTCCGCCCGCCGTCATGGCGGAGCTGCTCCATGGCGCCGCACCCGCGAGTGTCCGGCGCGAGGTTGCGCAGCGGCCGCAGTGGCTTCAGGTCGTTCACGTCTCTCCGGCGACCGAGGATGCCTCGCTTGCGAGTCTGCACCCCGGTGAGCGCGAGGCCATCCAGCTGGCAGACTTGATCGCCGCCGACCTGGTTGTCGTCGACGAGAGGAAGGCCCGCCGCGCAGCGCTGGCACGAGGTCACCAGGTCGCCGGCCTGGTGGGCCTGCTGCTGCGGGGAGCCGAGTGCGGATTCGTGGACCTCGAGGATGCGCTCGCCCGCCTGCAGGCAACCAACTTCCGTCTCCACCCCCAGCTCTTCGAGCTTATCCGCCAGCGCCACTCCTGAGCGCAAGGCCGAGGAGTGGCGAGCGGTCGAGCGGGGTCAAGGTGCCACTGCGTTACTGCTCTTACTTCCGTCGCCGCGCCGCGATCCACTGCGACCGGCTGCAGGTCGCCGCGTGCTGGGCCTCGCTGCGCGGCACGACGGACCACCGGCTGCGGTTGATGATCAACGACCCGCGGTTCCATCAGTGAGAGGTCGCCGAGCGGCTGCTCGACGACGCCGAGGAAGGCGACAGGCGGCGGTTGGAGTCGGCACCCGGCCGCGAAGCGTCAGTGAGAAAAGATGCACGCATCCCTGGGGTTGCGTGCTTCTTCTCTCATGCTCAGGGCTCGACATCCCAGGGCAGGGAAGGTGGAGGCAGCGCCGCCGCCATCACGAGAGGCCGAGAGCGGTCAAGCTGCCGAGGGCCAAGCTCAAGCGCGAGCTCGGAACGGATTCTCGATGTGCACGCCATCGTAACTTCGGCCGTGCGCCAGATCCTCGGAGAGAAGCACGTCGCAGCCAAGGGCACGAGCCGCAGCGAGGATCGCTGCATCCCAGTAAGAAATGCGGTGACGCTCGCAGAGGGCAATCGCGTCGCGCATCACTGCCGGGGTCGTGTCCTGAACGGGGAAACGCAGGAAAGCCTCCACAAGGGTAGCAGCCTGGGCGTGGCTGAAGCGATCGGCGCGCGACGCCCGCGTGGCCTGGACGAAGAACTCTTGCAGTACTTGCACCGACAGCGCCAAGTCGGTCGCATCCAGCAGAGCGAGGGCAGCGCGGGACTTCTTGGCCTCGCTGGGATCGTTGCTGACCGCGTAGAGCAGAACGTTGGTGTCAACGAATCGCACGGCGGTCGTGCGCCTCGTCGCGGCTCAGTCGGTCGCCTGCCCGGAAGCGAGTCACGGTGGCGAGTACCTCGTCTTGGAGTCGGCGGCGCCGCTCGAAGTCGGACTCCGTCTGCGCGACTTTCTCGAGGAAGTCGCGGACCAAGGCGCTCACGGAGGTGTCGAGCTCGGCCGCCCTGATTTTCGCCTTGCGATAGGTCTGTTCGGGGACTGCAACTGTGATATTGTGCATAGCGTCACGGTATCACAGTTCATGCACTCTAAGGTGGTCGTCTGCCGAACGGGGATTCTCGGGGTAGCCGGCCGGGATTTGCGTCCTCGGCCGGCGCCAGGTCTCGATTCCGCACCGCCTTCGACGCAGGCTTCCTTCAGTTGATGTCCTTGCCGTCCTTCAGCTTCTCGATCATCGCTATCAAGGCCTGCTTGTTGATCTCGTCGGGCGCTTGCGCGAGGGCGAGCTTGGCCTCGGCCAGGGCCTCTTTGAACTTGCCCTGAGCCGAGTAGGCGCGCATCAAGCTGGCGTGGACCGGCCACTGGTTCGGGAAGCGCTTGGCGTTGAGCAAGAAGACCTGGATGGCCCCCTCCTTCTCGCCGCGCGCCAGCTTGCCTCGAGCATAGGCGTGCAGGACGGTCGCGGTGGCGGTCGGATGGTTCAAGGCCTTCTCTCGGGTTTGCGCCGCCTCCGCGGTCTTGCCGTTGGCGTCCAGCAGGCCGGCGAGCAGGATCAGGGTGACGAAGTCCTCGCGGCCGAAGGACGGCGAGGAGACGGCCTGCCGCGCCCAGAGCAGGCCCTCCGCGTAGTTGACCTTGTGCACCAGGCAGAACTGCGCTGCCAGGACCCAGCTGTCGGCCTGGAATCCGGTCGTGCCGCGGAGCTCGTTGCGGATCGTCGCGAGATCGATCGCCATGGGGTCGTCAACGCTGATCTTGAACGGCACCGCCAGCTCGTCCCAGGCGAGTCGTGCCGTCGCGTGATCTGGCAAGCGGTCGACGAACTCGTAGGTCAGCCAGTGACTGTAGGGATGAGATACCGGCTTCGCCTTGACGCGCAGGGCGTCCTCGCGCTCGTCGTAGAAGAAGCTCCCCCACGAGGAGGAGTTTCTCGAGAAGATGATCGTCCACTCCTCCTTGGCGGGCAGGAAGTGCAATCCGTAGGAGCCCGCCGGCAGCGGCTGGCCCTCGATTCTCACGTCGTGCGAGGCAGTGAAGACGGTGTTCTCGTTGGCGCCACCGCGCCACGGGCACTTGTCACCACAGGTGCCGAAGCCGAGAGTGGTGTAGCCATAGGGCACCAGGCCTCCCCAGATCTTGCCGCGGCGGTCTTCGCCGGTCGGCGAGGTGATCTTCGGGCTGTGGTAGCTGATCGAGATCTCGACGGGTCCGATCCACTGCTCCGCGACTGCCTGCTGGTTGTCGCCGTCCGGCGGCAGCGTGAGGCCCTGTGCGTGTGCGGCGCAGGCGGCGAGGGCGCTGGCGACGGCGCCGATGGCGGCGACGGTGGCGACGGTTGGCGGCGCCCGGCGGCCGGTGAGATGGCTGTGCCGCCTGCCGTAGGTGAAGTAGATGAGCAGGCCGATGCCAAGCCAGACGAAGAGCCGTATCCAGTTGACGGCGGGCAGCGAGAACATGAGCATCAGGCACGAGCCGATGCCGAGAAGGGGCACCAGCGGCACGAGCGGGGCGCGGAACGGCCGGGCGGCGCTCGGATGGGTGCGGCGCATGATCAGGACGGCGCCGCAGACGAGGACGAAGGCGAGCAGGGTCCCCATGTTGACGAGCAGCAGAAGAACGTCGATGGGCAGGAAGGCGGCGAGGATGGCAACGAAGGCGCCGGTCGCCAGCGTCGCCTTCCAGGGTGTCTGGAAGCGCCGATGCACGGCGGCGAAGAACCCCGGCGGCAGCAGGCCGTCGCGCGCGATGGCGAGCAGGATGCGCGCCTGCCCGAGCATGGTCACGAGGAGGACCGAGGTGATGCCGGCGATGCCGGCCAGGGCAATGATGAACTGCGCCCAGCGCAGACCGACGCGCCGGAAGGCGTCGGCGACCGGGGCGGTCAGATCGAGCTCGCCGTAGGGGACCATGCCGGTGATGACCGCGACGACCGCGATGTAGAGCACCGTGCAGATGAGCAGCGAGGCCAGGATGGCGATCG
This sequence comes from Thermoanaerobaculia bacterium, assembly GCA_036521795.1. Classification (GTDB taxonomy): domain Bacteria; phylum Acidobacteriota; class Thermoanaerobaculia; order Multivoradales; family UBA5704; genus JASLEW01. The sequence continues at coordinate 6,716 of DATDGZ010000059.1, forward strand.
GCACGTCGCGCTGCGGGTGCCGCGCCTCCTCGGTCTGGGTGGCCACCGAATCGAAGCCGATGTAGGCGAAGAACGCCAGCGCCGCGCCGGCCAGCATGCCGACCGGCTGACCGGCGGCGTCGGTGCGGCCGCCGAGGGTGTGGCCGAAGAGGTTGAGGCCGGCGTAGCCGAACGGCGCGAAGGGGTGCCAGTTGGCGGTCTTGACATAGAGGGCTCCGACGACGACGACGAAGAGCACCGCCGACACCTTGACGGCGACGAGGGTCGCATTGACCCGCGCGCTCTCGCGAATGCCGACCACCAGCACGGCGGTCACCACGAGGACGATGGCGAGCGCCGGCAGGTTGATCGTCGAGCCGGTCGCCACCAGGCCGCCGGTGGCCGCCGGCATCACCACGGGCCGGTTCATGGTGGCGGGTAGCGCGATGCCGAAGATGCCCAGCACGTTCTGGAAGTACCCCGACCAGCCGTTGGCGACGGTGGCGGCGCTGACCGCGTACTCGAGCGTCAGGTCCCAGCCGATCACCCAGGCGAAGAGCTCGCCCAGCGTCGCGTAGGCGTAGGTGTAGGCCGAGCCCGCCACCGGCACCATGCCGGCGAACTCGCAGTAGCAGAGTCCGGCGAAGAGACAGGCCAGGCCGGCGACGACGTACGAGAGCATCAGGGCCGGCCCGGTGGTCTGCCGCGCGATGACGCCGGTCGAGACGAAGATCCCGGCGCCGATCACGGCGCCGATACCGAGGCTGGTGAGCTGGACCGGGCCGAGGACCCGGCGCAGGCGCCCTTCTCCCTGCTCGGCCTCTTGCAGGAGCTGTGCGAGCGGTTTGGTGGTGAAGAGCGGACCCGGCATGGCTTGGCCTCCCCGTGGATCGAGATCGCGGGGCGGAGTCTAGGGAGCGCCGGCGGCTGCTTTCTATGCCACGACCTCGCAGCGCAATCGGCGGGCCGCGAAGCTCGCCGGAGGTCGGCCGAGGCGGCGAGCGCGGGGCCCCTCGCCGCGCCCGCGCGAGGCAACTGACCCACTGCCGCAGTCCCATGGGGACCGCAGCCCATGGGTCGAAGCCCGTGCAGCCGTGCTTGTAGTACGCTCGCGGTGCTGGACCGAGCGAGGTGGCTGGGATGCCGGAACAGACCGAGCGACAGCTGCAGGACGCGCTGGGCGACGGCTACCGGGTCGAGCACGAGCTGGGGGCCGGCGGCATGGGGACGGTGTTCCTCGCCGAGGACCTGCGGCACGGGCGCAGGGTGGCGATCAAGGTCCTGCGCCCCGAGATCGCCGCGTCGATGGGCACCGAGCGCTTCCATCGCGAGATCCGCATCGCGGCGCGCCTGCAGCATCCGAACATCCTGAGCCTGATCGATTCCGGCGCGGCCGGCAGGCTGCTGTACTACGTGATGCCCTACGTCGAGGGCAGCACCCTGCGCGTCCGCCTGGTACGCGACGGCGAGCTGCCGGTCGGCGAGGCGCTGCGCATCCTACGCGAGATCGCCGAGGCGCTCGCCTACGCGCACGGCCGCGCCGTCGTGCATCGCGACCTCAAGCCGGAGAACGTGCTGTTCATGGCGGGCCATGCGCAGCTCGCCGACTTCGGCGTCGCCAAGGCGCTGGGCGATCTCGGCGCCGGCGGCGAGGTCACCGGTGGCGGCATCGCCGTGGGGAGCCCGGGTTACATGGCGCCGGAAGCGGTCGCCGGCACCGCCGCCGCCGACCATCGGGTCGATCTCTACGCCTTCGGGGTGATGGCCTACGAGACCCTGGCCGGTCAGCATCCGTTCTCCGGCGTCGAGCCCCGGCAGATGATCCTCGCGCACCTGACGCGCGAGCCGCAGCCGCTGGGGGGGCTGCGGCCGAGCGTCTCGGCGGAGTTGAATCACCTGGTGATGCGCTGCCTGGAGAAGCGGCCCGCCGACCGCTGGCAGTCGGCGGAGGAGATCTCGCGCCGTCTCGACGCGCTGCTGGCGAGCTTCAGCGGCACCTCCGCCTCCCCGGCGCGCCGGCACAACCTGACGGTCGGGCGCTTCCGGCTGACCGAGGGCATCTGCCGGCAGCTGCGCCGTTCCTCCTTCAGCCCCAGGATGATCGGCGACGAGATGGAGTACCTCGACAACGGTGCGAGGTCCGACGTCCTGGTGTGCTTTGTCCACGCCTGCGGGCTGGACGGAGCGGACTTCGAGCCTCACCTCCGATCGCTGCCTTTCCGCGGCATCGCCCCGACGCTCTACGGCTACGAACCCGCGCGCCGGCGGCGGTTCACGCTGCCGCTCGACGACCACCTCGTCTTGCTGCGCGAGCTGCTGACCGACGTCGCCACGCGCTTTGCCCCTGCCATTACGCTGGTCGCCGGGTTCTCGTCGGGAGCCGACATCGCCTTGCGGCTGGCTGCCGCTGCCCCGTCCGCACCGCCGGGACGCGTCGACGGCGTGCTGGCGCTCGGCTGCAACCTCGGGCTCGAGACCTGCTTCGTGACGCGGATCCTGGCGCGTCTCGAGGCCGGCAACGGCGCGGCGCTCGTCAAGGACGTGCGCGCTCTCGGCAACGCGATCGACGGTCTCGACGAGTGGCTGAGCGTGCATGCCTACCTGGTGCGGATGCTGCGGAAGTTCGAGCTGCAGGTCGAACCGTTGCGCGACTTCGGCCGCGACATCGCCTGCCCCTTCGAGGAGGACGGGGAGAGCGTGTTCGCTCGCATGTACCGCGAGGCGAGCGCGGGAGGGCGGCCGGTCCGTTGCCTGTTCGAGGACACCGAGACCTGCAACCGCCTGGTGGGCGAGGTGCAGCTCCGGAACCTCGATGCAGGCGTGCTCGGCGCGCACTACGCGGAAGGGTCGCTGCTCATCGAGCCGGACGCCACCCACTTCGACCTGCTGCGTCCCGAGGTCGTGTCGCGGCATCTCGAGGCGCTGGTCGAGACGCTCGGCTCCATGGCGGGCGCGAGCGCGGACGGCAGGACCCCGACGCTGCCGAGGAACCCGCTGGGTCGGCTCTCGGAGGACCGTGAGGGCTGGCCTGGCGAGGCCAACGCTCGACCCGACGAGGCGTGAGGTCTCGGCGATGGCCCGCTATTCGTCGCCGTCTTGCAGCTTCCGGCCTTCGCGCACGGTGTGCAGGATCCGTCGATAGACGCCGCGGCGGTCGAGCGCGAAGACGTGAGTGACGATTCCCTGCACGCGGCTCGGGGCCAGCCCTTCCGCCAGCAGCCGCTCGACGGCCCGCTCCGCGGCCTCCGGCCAGGCGTCCTCTTCCTCCGCGTCCGCTCCCGCCAGGACCAGGGTGATCTCGCCCGCCACGAACTCGAGAGCCGCCAGGGCCGCGTGCAGCTCCGCCAGGGTGCCCCGCAGCACCGCTTCGTGCTCCTTGGTCAGGTTGCGTGCCAGGACGGCGCGGCGGTCGCCGAGGATCACCCGCAGGTCCTCGAGGGTCGCGAGGATGCGGTGCGGGGCCTCGAAGAGCACCAGGGTCGCGGCTTCGCGGCGCAACTCGTCTAACGCCGCGCGCCGCTTGGCGGCACGGCGCGGCAGGAAGCCCAGGACGAGGAAGCGGTCCGTCGGCAGGCCCGAGATCGAGAGCGCTGCGATGGCGGCGGAAGGGCCGGGGATCGCGGCGATGCGGAACCCTGCCGCCGCCGCCGCCCGCACCAGGCGGAACCCCGGATCGCTGACCAGGGGCGTGCCGGCCTCGCTGACCAGGGCGACGTTCATCCCCTCGCCGAGGCGGCGCAGGATCCCGGTCGTCCGCTGCGATTCGTTGTGGTCGTGGAAGCTCAGCATGGGCTTGCTGAACCCCAGCCGCGCCAGCAGGCGGCCGGTGGTGCGGGTGTCCTCCGCCGCGATCAGGTCGACTTCGCGCAGGGTCCGCTCGGCGCGCGGCGACAGGTCCTCCGAGTGGCCGATCGGCGTCGCCACGACATAGAGGGTGCCGGCGGACGCCGAGCGCCCGGGCTCTGGCGCCATCTCGAGCTCCTCCGCTGGCAAGGTCCGAGGCAATCAGCTTAACAGAGGCGAGGGCTAAGCGGGGCTCGGCCCAGGGCTGCGAGGTCATGAGCTGGGCGATCTGCTTCGCCACCGCGTTGGCCATGCGGGAGGCGTCGGCTTCCACGGTCGCCGTCCGGTCGAAGACGCCGCCCGCCCCCACCCCGGCCGCGGCCGAGGGTGCGCTCAAGGTGCCCATGGTCGCGGCGCCCGCGCCCACGGTGGCGGTGGCGCCGGCATGGCGAGCGACCCGTGGGGGTTCGTCCTACGCCGGCTGTATGCTCATCGCCGGGTGAGCGCGACATTGCCGAAGCCACTCCTCGTTCTCGTCCTGATCGTCACGGCGGTCGTCGCCGGCTATTGGCTGCTGCTCTTCCTGGCGCAGCGCTCGCTGCTGTTCCCCGCGCCGGCGGCCGCGGGCGCGCCGGCGCGGCCCGCCGATGCCGAGCAGGTGTGGCTCGCGGCCGCGGACGGAGCCACGGAGGCCTGGTTCCTACCCGCCACGGCGCTGGCCGCCGCGCCGCGACCGCTCCTCATCTTCACCCACGGCAACGGGGAGCTGATCGACTTCTGGCCGGAGGCGTTCGACGAGCCGCGAGGCTGGGGAGTCGCGGTCTTGCTGGTCGAATTCCCCGGCTACAGCCGTTCACCGGGCCACGCCTCGGAGAAGACGATCACCGCAGGAGTCGTGGCGGCCTACGATTGGGCCCGCGCGCGTCCGGACGTCGATCCGGGACGGATCGTGGCGTATGGCCGTTCGATCGGCGGCGGCGCGGCTTGCCAGCTGGCGGCGCGGCGGCCGGTGTCGGCCCTCGTCCTGGAATCGAGCTTCACCAGCGTGCGGGCGTTTGCGCGGGGCTTCGGCGCGCCGGGCTTCCTGGTGCGCGATCCCTTCGACAACCTCGCCGTCGTCCGCGAGTGGCGCGGCCCGCTCCTGCTGCTGCACGGCAGCCGCGACGACATCATCCCCCCCGGCCACAGCCAGGCTCTCGCCGCGGCGGCGCCACAGGCCGAGCTGCACCTGCTGCCCTGCGGCCACAACGACTGTCCGCGGCAATGGCCCCTGGTTCGCGCCTTTCTGGAGCGCCACGGCCTGCTGCCGGCGTCACGGCCGTAGGCGAGATAGCTCCCCGAGGGGGAGAGAAGGGGTTAGTCCACGCTCCAGGCGAGCAGCAGGCCTTGGCCGCGGCCGTTCTTCGGCGCGGTGAGGAGCACGCGCGGGAGGAGGCGCGATCCGGCCCCGGCCCCTTCCTCACGGTCGTGGGCCCGCAGCACGGCGTTGGTCAGGTAGAGGCTCGAGCCGCCCCCCAGGAGGACGTTCCAGGCGTAGTGCTGGTCGGAGCGCATGCGCTCCCAGCCGGTGATCGCCGGGAGGCTGTAGAGGCCGACGCGCGCCAGGATGCGGGCAAGGCGGGCGCCGCGACCGGGGCCGCCGAGATGGTCGAGCTGATGGTCGAGGACGCGCGCCACCGCCATGGTGTTCGTCATGTGGATCGAGGCGCTGCTGCCGCCGGCGCGGAAGAAGCTCAGCTTGCCGCCGGCCTCGGGGCGGCGCTCCGAGAAGACGAAGTTCAGCATGGCGGTGCCCGCCTGCGCCACCAGGAGCGATTCGCCCAGCTCGAGCCCGGTCTGCCGCACCGCCGGCGCGCGCGCGAAGAGGCCGCCGCCGTAGAGCAGGGCGGTGAGGCCTTCCGAATACTTCCCCATCCCCGCCTGGCCGGCGAAGTCCGTCCAGGCGCTGTGGCGGTAGAACGAGGAGCGGAGAACGTCGCGCCGGATCTCTTCCTTGTGCGCCTCGAGGGCGGCCGAGGCGCCGGCCAGGGCGACGAGGTAGATCCACTGGCCGCGGCGCCGCGGCGGCGCCTCGACGCGCACCGTGCGCCACAGGGTCCACCCCGCTCCGCGCAGGTCGCCCCAGAACGTCGCCGCCAATCCGGGCGGCGCCGCGCCCGCCGCGGGTTCGGCGGCGGGTGCCGCCGCGGTGCGCTCGTCCGCGGCGGATGCGGTCGCGGCGCCATGGCCCGCGGGGCTCGGCTCCGGGGCGCTCGGCTCCGGGGCGCTCTCGTCTCCGGCGGTCCGCTCCTCGGCCGGCCGCGGCTCGTCGGCTCCGCGCGCCGGTTCTGCCAGCGCGCACAGGGGCGCCTGGCGGAGCAGCGCCGCCAGCGCGGTCCATGCCGCGATCGCGAGCGCACGCCCGATCGTCGCCCCCAGGCTGGGTCTCGCCGGCATGATTCGCCTCCCGCCGATGGCCGCCGGTGGCCGCCAATTCATGCCCGATTCCCACCGGCGGCCACCGCCGGTCCACCGTCCCCGATGATGTGTCATCCGCGGTGTCGAAGGGAAGGACCTTGCCACGAGCGGCAGGCCACGGCGATCCATCGGCGACTGGCGCCGAGCCGGAGCGGTCCCGGCAAGCGCCCGCGGGGGTTGCGGCTACAATGACGCCGGCGTCGGCCAAGATCCTTATGAGGAGCGTAGTGCGCAAGCTGGAGTGGGGGGCGGCAGCGCTGCTCGGCCTGCTGGTGATCTGGGCGCACGGCCTGCGGTTCGTGCACGCGGGCGGCCTGTGGCGGGACGAGGCGGGGCTGGCGCACCTCGCCACCCTGCCCTCGCTGGGCGCGGTGTGGCGGCTGCTGGCGCGCGACTCGGTCCCGATCCTGGCGCCGCTCGCCATCCGGACGTACGCGAGGGTCGCCGGCGCGGGCGACCAGGCCCTGCGTGGCTTCGGGCTGGCGGTGGGCCTCGCCGTCGCGGCAGCGCTCTGGCTGGCGGCGCGGTCGACCGGGCGCTCCCTGCCGCTGCTCTCGCTGGCGCTGGTCGGCGTCAACGCCGCCTTCGTCGTCTTCGGGGACTCGCTCCGCGGCTACGGCCTGGGAAGCCTGTTCATGCTGCTCAGCTTCACGGCTCTGGGCCGGCTGCTCGCGCACCCCGGTCCGGGGACCGCGGCTGCCGCCCTGCTCGCGGCGCTGGGGGCCGTACACAGCCTGTTCGGCAATGCCGTGCTGGTCGGGGCACTCTGCTCCGCGGCGGCGATCGCGGCGCTGTGGCAAGGGCGCCGGCGGGTCGCGGCGGCGGCGCTCGGGGTCGGGATGGCGGCGGGACTGTCGCTGCTGCCGTACGCGGCGACCCTGAGAGAGGCCCGCTCCGCGAGCATGCTGGTGAGCCATCCCGTCTCGCCGTGGCTGATCGTGCGGGTGCTGGCGGCCACGCTGGGGCCGGTGGCGGCGGCCTGGCTGGTCCTGCTGGGGCTCGGGCTGGCGGGCGTGGCCTGGCGGCTCGTCCGCCGGCGCCGCGACGCCGCCGGCGCCCGCGTCCCGGACACGACACCTGCCGGCGCCCGCGACGTCGGTCCGGCCGCCGCACCTGCCGCCGTGCCGGCGGGACCGGAGGCGCGGGATGCGCGGGACGGGGCAGCACAGGAGGCTCGGAACTCCCGCACCGGGGAGGACGCGCTGCGCCTGTTCGGCGCCCTGGCCATCGTGCTGGGTGTCGCGGGCCAGCTGCTGTTCCTGGTCTTCCTGAGGTTCACCCCGCGCGCTTGGTACGACCTGCCGCTGATCGCCCTGGCCGGCGGCGCGCTGGAGCCGCTGGCCGCCAGCCTCTGCCGCACGCCGGGGACGCGCCTGGCGCGCGTGGCGCTCGCGCTGGCGCTCGCGGCCACGCAGCTCCCCGCCGCTCTGCCGCGGCTGCGGATGCGGATGACCAACGCCGACCTGGTGGCGGGCCGGCTGGCGGTCGCGGCAGCCGGCGGGGACCTGGTGGTGGTGTCGCCGTGGCACTTCGGCATCAGCTTCGATCGCTATTACCGCGGTCCGGCGAGCTGGATGACGCTGCCGCAGGTGGCCGACCACCAGATGCATCGGCACGACCTGCTGATGGCGAGGCTGGCCGCCCTCCACCCGATCGACGACGTGCTGCAGGCCGCGCGGCGGACGCTCGCCGGCGGCCACCGAGTCTGGCTGGTCGGCGAGCTGCGTCTCCCGCCCCCGGGTCGGCAGCCGCCGATCCTCCCCCCCGCGCCCGGCACCGCCTGGGGCTGGGACGATCTGCCCTACGGCATCTCCTGGGAGCTGCAGCTCGGCGCGCTGCTGCGCGATCACGCCACGTCGCTGCGGGCAGTGCCGGTGCCCTCCACCGACCCCATCAGCCCTCTGGAGCACATGCCGCTGGCGGTCGCGGACGGTTGGCGCGGCTGAGCGCTCGCGGCTCGCGGGGAGCCGCTGCACGTGTCCCAGTGCAGGCGGTGGGCTGTCCTCTGCAGATGTCGTGTGCCAGTGCGGCGATGCGGAGCGATGCCGGGATCCGGCATTCCGTTCTCCTCGCGTCGTCCCGCTCGCGATGCGGCCATGCCGGCCTTTCAAACGCAAGCCTGGCCGGCGTTCGAGCCGGTGATCGAGGCGACGATCCGGCCGGCGATCGTGAGTTGACGCCACGAGGTGCCGGGGGGCATGGCGTCCGAGCCGCCGCGGGCACGGTCCTTGATATGTCATTCGATCGGAGCGAGCGTGGGAAAGATGCCGTAAGCACTCGAGGTGAACGGCCATGTCCGCCAGGCAATTTGCGCTGTCGACCCTGTTGATCGTCGCATGCACCGGCTGCAGTCTCTCCACCCCTCGTCCCGGTCTCGCGCCGCCATCCCAGGAACCATTCTCCAGGTCTGCCGGCTGGCCCGTGGCGCCGCCGACTCAGGAAGCGCAGGGTACGAACCGGGAGGCGGTGTACGGAGGGGCTGTCGACCCATCCATGGCCCCGCCGGCTTCGCCCCGGCAGCCTGCGTTCCAGGAGGCCGCGTCCCAGGTGGGCGCCGATTCCTTCGCGGCGCCGCCGTCTCCGTACGGCCAGGCGGACGAAGGGGAGATCGGCGATCAGCCCATGGCTCCGGCGGACACGGTTGCCATGGCAGCCGGCGCAGCGGGCCAGGAAGAGGCTGTCGGCCAGGTCGTGGCTCCGCCCGACCAGGGTGCCCTGGCGGCGGACGAGGACCTTGGCCAGGCCCCGGATGGCGGGCAGGTCGATCTCGGATTCTTCTACGCCCGGCTGGCTCCCTATGGTCACTGGGTGCTGGGAGGCGCCTACGGCTGGGTGTGGGTCCCGGCCGGCGTTGCCGCTGGCTGGCGGCCCTATAGCCTCGGCCACTGGGTGCTGACCAGGTACGGCTGGACCTGGATCTCGAGCGAGCGGTTCGGGTGGGCTACCTATCATTATGGCCGCTGGGTTCTCGACGCTGAATATGGCTGGGTCTGGGTGCCGGGCTTCGAGTGGGGCCCTGCCTGGGTCTGCTGGCGCGAGGGTGGCGGCTTCATCGGCTGGGCGCCGCTGCCCCCCGCGGCCGGCACCGGCGTCGCTTTCGCACCGGACGTCGAGCCGGCGCCCGCGGCGTACTCCTTCGTCGACGAACGCTCGTTCCTCGACCCCGGCGTCACCACGCTCATCACGCCACCGTCGCGCAACGAGGCGATCCTCGGCACCACCGCCAGGATCAGCAGGCAGACGGTGGTGAACGGCCGCGTGCTGAACCATGGCGTGCCGGCAGTGGAGCACATCGAACAGGTCACCGGCCGCAAGCCCGACGTCATCCAGGTGGCCGGCGGCGCCTCCGGCACGAACGGCGCCCTGCCGGGCCGTGCCCAGATGTCCTTGCTCCATCCGAACGCGGTCCCGAACGCCATCGGTCCGCGGCCATCCATGCCGCGGGTCCTCGCTCCGGGCGCCACGCCGGCAGGCCAGTATCCGCAAGCGGTGAAGGGTCAGGCCGGCCGGCCGGTCGTGAGCTCCTTGCCAGACACGATCCAGCGGCCAGGGCGGCAGGCGACGCAGGCCAGCTCCGGCACGACGCCGAGGGCTCCGGCGCAGCCTTCGCCGGCACGGCAGGCGCCGGCGCAGCAGGCAGCGGGGCAGCAAGCGGCAGGGCAGCAGGCAGCGGGGCGGCAGGCTCAGGGACGACAGGCTCAGGTGCAACATGCATCGACACAATCTGCGGAGCAGGCCCAGGCGCAGCCGCCCCAGGCATCCGCGCCGCGCGCTCAGGAACGGCAGCGGGCCCCGGAGCAGCGCGAGGTGGCGCAGAGTCCTGCCGCAGATCCGCAGGAGCTCGAGCGGCAACACCAGGCCGACGTGCAATCCCATCAGGCGCGCCAGCAGAGCGAGCAACAGGGGCAAGCGCGGCAGCAGCAGGCCGATCGGCAACAGGCCGAACAGCGGCAGGCCGAACAGCGGCAGGCCGAGGTTCAAGCGCAGCAGGTCCAGCGCGAGCGCGACCAGCAACAGCTCGAGCAGCAGCGCCAGGCAGCCGTGCAAGTCCAACAGGCGCAGCAGGCACAACAGCGGCAGGCTGAGCAGCAGCGGCAAGCCGAGCAGGAAGCGGAGCAGCAGCGCCAAGCTGAGCAGCAACGCCAAGCGGAGCAGCAACGCCAAGCCCAGCAGCAAGCGGAGCAGCAGCGCCAGGCCGAGGAGCAAGCGGAGCAGCAACGCAAAGCCCAGCAGCAAGCGGAGCAGCAGCGCCAGGCCGAGGAGCAAGCGGAGCAGCAACGCCAAGCCCAGCAGCAAGCGGAGCAGCAACGACTGGCCCAGCAGCAGGCAGAGCAGCAGCGCCAGGCGGAGCAGCAACGACTAGCTGAGGCGCAGGCGCAGCAGCAGCGACAAGCAGAGCAACAAGCCGCCGAGCAGCAGCGCCAAGCGGAACAGCAGCGACAAGCGGAGCAACAGCGCCAAGCCGAGCAGCAACGGCAGGCCGAGCAGCAACGGCAAGCCGAACAGCAGGCGCAGCAGCAGCGCGAGCAGCAGGCTCAGCGCGACCGCGAGCGACAGGGGCCGCCGCCATTCTGAGCGGCCTCGGGGAAACTGTTCGCGACACCGGCAAGGTGATCTTCGGCTGGCGCTACCGCAACGACACCTACCCGCGCGGTCATGCCCTGATGCTCAACCGCGCGGACCCCTCCGCCGACTTCGCCTTCCGCGTCCCACGACGCGACAGCCGAGCCAGGTTCCTAACCCCGACCTTCTTGCGAAGCGCCGCAGTCCACCCGC
>DATDGZ010000060.1:0-1753 GCA_036521795.1 Thermoanaerobaculia bacterium
CGGCAGCCTGCCGGCGGCGTTCCAGGCCTGGAGAGCGGCGAGCTGGTCGGCGGCGCCGGCGCTGGCCGGCGGCAGTGTGTGGAGCGGCGCGGTGGCCAGGGCCGATTCGAGCTGCAGCCGCGGCGCCAGTGCTGTTCGCGATGCGGCGGCGGACGGCATCCAGGCGCCTTCGATGCTCTGGGCGCGGCCGGCGGCGGCGGTGTAGAGAAGGCCGGAGACCAGGACGGCGGTGGCCAGTGCGACACGACGGGTGATCACGAGGAACTCCTTTCGCGCTGACCCGGCGGTGGCTCGGGTCAGCCTCTAAGACTACCTAGCCAGACTGGAATTATAACCGCAGAGATGGCGCAAGCGCATAAATCAGCCAGGCTCGGTAATGGGTCAGTTCGCGAGGGGACGGTCTCTCGCGAGTAAAGAGACCCACTACTCCAGGCTCGCCTGCGTCGCGGCCCGGCCGAGCCGCGCCGTGGGCCGCGTCACTCGTGGCGCAGGGCGTCGAGCGGGTCGGCGTCGAGGGCTCGCCGGGCGGGGAGGGCGCTGGCAAGGACTGCCACGCCGGCGAGGAAGAGGGCGATCAGGGCATAGCTCGCCGGATCGGTCGGGCTGATCTCGTAGAGCAGGCGCCCGAGCAGCCGGTTGACGCCGAGGGCGGCGGCGATGCCGCAGGCGATGCCAGCCGCCGTCAGGGCCAGCGCCTGGCCGATCACCAGGGCCAGCACGTGGCGGTGCCGGGCACCGAGGGCCATGCGCACGCCGATCTCGCGCAGGCGCTGGCTGACGTTGTAGGACAGCACGCCATAGATGCCGATCGCGGCGAGAGCGAGCGCGACGGCGCCGAAGACCCCGAACATCTGGCTGAACAGCCGTTGCTCCCAGGAGCCGGCGCGCCGCACCTGGTCCATGGTGGCGAGCCGGAAGACCGGCAAGGTGGGGTCGGCCGCATGCACCGCCTGCCGGACGAGCGGCGCCAGGGCTGCCGGGCGGATCCTGCCGCGCACGACGAGCCCGGTGCCGGGGAGCGCCAGGTAGGGGTAGGGCAAGTAGGCGCTCGCCTCGACCCGGTTGGAAATCTCTTCGCCCTTGAAGTCGGCGACCACGCCGATGACCGTCAGCCATTCCGGGTGGGGGGTGTCGCTCAGCCGGAAACGCTGTCCGAGCGCTGTCTCGCCAGGCCAGAACCGGTTGGCGAAGGTCGCGTTGACGACCGCCACGGGTGTGAGGGCTGAAGCCTCCGCCGCGGTGAATCCGCGGCCGCCCAGCAGGCGCGTGCCCAGGGTGCGGAAGAAGTGGGCAGTGACGCTGGTGTAGTAGGCGCTCGGTTCCTTGGCGTGCTCGACGGCCCGCCCCGCGATCGCCACCGTGGCATGACTGCCGCCGCCGGCGAGCGGCACCAGGTTCGAGGCGGCAGCCTGCTCGACCCCCGGCAGCGCTTCGATCCGGCGCACCACGTCCTCGACGCGCCGGGTCTTCGCGGCGTCCGTGGGGTAAGCCACGTCGGGCAGGAAGGTGCGCAGCGTCAGTAGGGGCCTGCCGTCGAAGCCGCCGCTCTCCGCGCGCAGCTTGAGGAAGGCCCGGGTGAACAGCGCGGCACCCACCAGCAGCACCAGCACCAAGCCGACCTCGGTCACCACCAGCGCCGCGCGCAGGCGCTGGCGGCCGGGTCCGGCGCCGGCCGCGCGGCCCCCTTCCTTCAGCGCCTGGTGCAGGTCGCGCCGCGTCGCGCTCGCCGCCGGCGCCAACCCGAACAGCAGGC
>DATDGZ010000061.1:0-4118 GCA_036521795.1 Thermoanaerobaculia bacterium
CCTCCATTCGCCGTGCGGCAGCAGGCGCTGCGACCAGGGGATGAGGTCGAGCGCCAGGGCTCCCACCAGCGCCAGCGCTGCCACGCTCGGGCGCCACCGGGCAGCGAGCGGCACGCAGGCCAGCAGCGCCCAGACCAGGAGCACCTCTGGAGAGCGATCGACGGCCAGGCTGATGGCCGCCGCGGCGGCGAACGCTGCCACGACCTGCCAAGGCCGCCGCCCCCGGCCCGCGCCGTTCGGGATCGGCCGGAACCGCTGTCTGCCGCCGGTGCCGCGGCCGTACAGCATGCCGTACAACATGAGATCGCAGCCGAAGGCCGCGGCGATAGCGATGCCCAGACAGCTGACCGGGAGCAGCCGCGGCCAGGCGGGGACCCGCAGCGCGGGCACGGCGAAGATCACCCGGGCGAACGGCAGGAAGCCGGCGACCAGCAGCAGCGCGGCGGCGGCGAAGCCGAGGAAAGGCCAGACGCGCCTGTCGCGGAGCGCGAGACCGGCCACCATGGCGCCGGCGAACGCCGCCAGCCCGGCGTAGCCGCTGAGCGCGTCCACCCAGTCGAACGGCCCGTCGAACCGGCCGCCGTAGGGCAGTCCGTAAGCGCGCGGGCTGACCGGCGCGCGCAGGTAGGCCACATTCGCCGGCAGGAACCAGCTTGCCGGCCGCAGGGCATGGAAGTCGTATCCAGGTAGGGCGGCCGCCAGCATGTCTCGCGACCGCTGCGAGCCCGGCACTGCCCGCAAGAACGGCACCAGCTGGGGGGCCGCGAGACCGAAGCCGACGAGCGCGGCGAGGCCGGCGGCCGCCAGGCTGCGCCGCAGGCCCGTCTTGCGCCGCCGCAGCCCGAGGCCGCATGCCGCCGCGAACAGTCCTCCCGCCAGCGCCGTCTCCGGATGTCCGGCGAGCAGCAAGGCGGCGGCGATCAGTGCGGTCGTCGCCACCGCTCTCGGCGTCGGCCGGCGGCAGACGACGATCGCCCCCAAGGCAAGCCAGGGGACCCACGCCACGGCGGCGCTGTGCGGAAACAATGCCCATGACATCAGGCCGCCGCCGAGAGTGAAGCTGGCAGCCGCCACCAGCGCGGCCACGCGGCTTCGCCCGAGCCGCCTGGCCAGCAGCCACGTACCCTCGCAGGCCACCAGGATCTTGAGCGCCAGGCAGAGCAGCAGGAAGTGTTGGATCTGACCGAGCCGCGCCAGCATGGCAATCGGCGACAGCACCGCGGCCTGCGGATTCACCCAGGGCGAGCTGCCGCCGTCGAGGCGGTCGGACCAGAGCGGCAGGCGCAGGTGCTTCAGCGCATGGCGCACCTCGAGCTCCCACGGCAGGAACTGGTAGGTCGTATCGCTCATCAACAGATGTGTCATGTGCGCGGCGCCGGCGTGCAGGCCCGGCAGCACCCGGTCGAGCGTGCCGGTGGGCGCCAGCAGGCCGCCGCCGAACAGCCACGGCGCCAGAAAGATCACCGGCAGCGTCAGGCCCAGCGCCATGACCCGCCGCTCCAGCGCGAGGTGGAGCCCACGAGCGAGCGCCCAGCAACAAGCCTGCATGCAGACCAGCGCCGCGGCGCAAGTGAGCACGAGGTTCCAAGACGCGGGCACGAGATCGAAGGTCAGGCGGCGGCGAGTCGGGCTCAGAGTGTATACGAGGCGGCGCCCGGACCGGCCGCGGGGGACTGCGCTGCGCTATCGTTGCGGCGTGAACGGCCAGGATTCCCACGAGGAGGAGATCCTCGGCAAGGCCTATGACGCGCGGCTGATGCGGCGGCTGCTGGGCTACGTCCGGCCCTACCGCCTGATGACCGCCGGAGCGGTGGCGCTGATCCTCGCTTCCTCGGCCCTGCAGCTGGTGGGACCGCTGGCCACCGCCGTCGCCCTCGACCTGTTCGTGCGCCCGCCGCAGGCGCGCGCCGCCCACCTGTCGAGCATCAGCCTGGTGGTGCGGCACGCGTTGGTCGCCCACGGCGTCGATCCGGCCCATGCGCAGGCGTCGGGCCTGACCGTGGTGGCCGTGATCTACATCGTCGCGCTGCTCCTCACCTTCCTCACCATCTATGCCGAAGGCTACGTGATGATGCTGATCGGCCAGTACATCATGTACGACCTGCGCAACCAGATCTTCGGCCATCTGCAGCGCCTGCCGCTCGCCTTCTTCGACAGGAATCCAATCGGCCGCCTGGTCACGCGTGTCACCACCGACGTCGACGCCTTGAACGAGATGTTCACCTCGGGGCTGGTCGAGCTGCTCGGCGACGTGCTGCTGCTGGCCGGCATCGTGGTGGTGCTGTTCTGGCTGGACTGGCGGCTGGCGCTGGTGGCGTTCTCGATCGTGCCGCTGCTGGCGCTGCTGACCGGCTGGTTCCGGGGCGGGGTGCGCCAGGCCTTCCGCGAGGTGCGGGTCAAGATCGCCGCCATCAACGCCTTCCTGCAGGAGCACATCACCGGCATGCCGGTGGTGCAGCTGTTCGGGCGCGAGCCGCGGGCCTACGCGGACTTCGTGGAGATCAACGACCGCCACCGCGTCGCCAACGTGCGCTCGATCTTCTATTACGCCGTCTATTTCCCCGGCGTCGAGCTGATCACGGCGCTCGGGATCGGGCTGCTGGTCTGGATCGGAGGCGGCCAGGCGCTGGCCGGAACGGTATCGCTCGGCGCGCTGATCGCCTTCCTGCAGTACGCGCAGCGCTTCTACCAGCCGCTCTCGGACCTGTCCGAGAAGTACAACATCCTGCAGGGCGCCATGGCCAGCTCGGAGCGCATCTTCCGGCTGCTCGACACGCCGGTCGGGCTCGAGTCGCCGCCGGGAGCCTACGCCCCGCGGCGGGTGCGCGGCGCGATCGAGCTCGACCAGGTGCGCTTCAGCTACCTGCCGGGCGAGCCGGTGCTCAAGGGCGTCTCGTTCCGGGTGCAGCCGGGTGAGACGCTGGCGGTGGTCGGCCACACCGGGGCGGGCAAGAGCACGCTCGCCAACCTGCTGCTGCGCTTCTACGACGTCGACTCCGGTGCGGTGAGGGTGGACGGCGTGGACGTCCGCGAGTGGTCGCTGCCGGTGCTGCGCCGCGGCGTCGGCCTGGTGCTGCAGGACGTCTTCCTGTTCGCCGGCACCATCGCCGAGAACATCCACCTGGGCGACGCGTCGATCGACGACGCCCGCCTGCGCTGGGCGGCCGGCGAGGTGCACGCCCTGCCGTTCATCGAGCGGCTGCCGGGAGGGATGCAGGCGCCGGTGCGCGAGCGCGGCGCCGGGCTGTCGGTGGGCCAGAAGCAGCTGATCGCTTTCGCGCGGGCCCTCGCCTTCGACCCCCGCATCCTGATCCTGGACGAAGCCACCTCGTCGATCGACACCGAGACCGAGCAGCTGATCCAGCAGGCGCTCGAGCGTCTGCTGGCAGGGCGCACCAGCGTGGTGATCGCTCACCGGCTGTCGACCATCCAGCGGGCCGACCGCATCCTGGTCATGCACAAGGGGGAGGTGCGCGAGGTCGGCACCCACCAGGAGCTGCTCGCCCTGCGCGGCATCTACTACCGCCTCTACCTGCTGCAGTATCGCGAGCAGGAGCTGGAGCGCCACGCGCGCCACGGGCGCGAGGAGCACGAGCAGCAAGAGCAGGAGCCGGCGGCGCGCTATCCTTAGCGCGGTGGCTCACCAGCTCGATCTCTTCTCATCCTCTCCCCCCTCACCGGACGACGGGCGCGGCGAGGCCGGCGCCGCCCGCGCCGGTGCCGCGTCGAAGGCACCGACCCCGGCGGACTTCGACCCTGCCGACCTCGACCCTGCCGACCCTGCCGACCCTGGCGACCTGAGGCCCGGGGTGGTGGTGTGCCGCGGCCCGCGGGCGGCCGAGGCGCGGCTGCTCGCCTGGCTGGACGCGCTTGCGGCCGAGGCGCGGCGCGACCCGTCCAGGCTGGCGCTGCCGGTGCGCGTGGTGGTGCCGTCGCGCAGCCTACGGCGGCACGTCGCGGCGCGGCTGGTGCGTCCCCGCGCCGCGCGGCCGGCCTCGGCCCGGGCTCCCCGCGCGGCGATGGCAGGGGTGACCGTGCAGACCCTGTTCGGCCTGGCCGGCGAGGTCCTCGAGCGCGCCGGTGTGCCGGCCCCGCGCGGCGCCCTGCTGTTCGAGACC
>DATDGZ010000062.1:0-13440 GCA_036521795.1 Thermoanaerobaculia bacterium
GGCGGTCCCCGCCGGCCGGTCGTCGGGCGGGTTCATCGCGCTCCTCTCGCCGCCGCCGCCGGCAAGGCCGCCGGACGCGGCGGGACGGCCGGCGCCGCGGGTTGATCGCCGGCGTCGCCGGCGTCGTCCAGGTGGCGCGCATCGCCCGCTGTGCGCGCCGGCAGCCGCGAGCCGGTGCGCTCGTGCATGACGCTGAACAGTGCCGGCACGAAGGTCAGGGTCGCCACCGTCGCCAGCACCAGCCCGCCGATGACGGCGCGGCCGAGCGGCGCATTCTCCTCGCCGCCGTCGCCGAGGCCAAGGGCCATCGGCACCATGCCGATGATCATCGCCAGCGCGGTCATCAGCACCGGCCGGAAGCGGGTGAAGCCCGCCGACCGGGCCGCGTCGGCGGCGGTCGCGCCGGCCGCCAGCTGCTCCTTGGCGAAGCTGACCACCAGGATGCTGTTGGCGGTCGCCACGCCCATGCACATGATCGCGCCGGTCAGCGCCGGCACGCTGAGCCGCGTCCAGGTCAGGAAGAGGCACCAGACGATGCCGCAGAGCGCCGCGGGCAGGGCGGCGATGATGATGAACGGGTCCAGCCAGGACTGGAAGTTGACGACGATCAGCAAGTAGACGAGCACGATCGACAGCACCAGGCCGCCGAGCAGGCCGAGGTAGGACGCCCGCATCGTCTCGACCTGGCCGCGGACGACGACCTGGGTGCCGCGCGGCAGGTCCTTGCGGTCCGCGGCGACGATCGCGTCCACCTGCCTGGCGACGTTGCCGAGATCGGTCCCCTCCACGGCGCCGAAGATGTCGAGCACCGGCTGGGCGTTGTAATGGCTGATCGTCCCCTGCTCGGTGCCGCGGACGATCGAGGCGACGTTGCCGAGGATCTGCGGCGGCGTCCCGGAGCTGCCGCTGACCGGGACGTTCAGGAGGTCCTGCAGGCTGTTGATACGGTACTCGGGCGACTGCACGGCGACACTATAGCTGACCCCGTTCTGCGGGTTGAGCCAGAAGCTCGGCGAGGTCTGGGAGCTGCCGCTCAAGGCCACCAGCAGATTACCGGCCACGTCGCGCTGCGAGTAGCCGACCTGCGAGGCGCGGGTGCGGTCGACGTCGATCTCGAGCGTGGGCTCGTCGAACGGCTGGTGGATGCGCAGGTCGGTGGTGCCGGGGATCTTGCGCACCTGGGCGAGCATGCGGCGCGCATATTGCCGGTTCGCTTGCAGGTTGTTGCCGATGACCTGGATGTCGAGCGGTGCGGGCAGGCCGAAGTTGAGGATCTGGCTGATGATGTCGGTCGGCAGGTAATAGAAGCTGACCTTGGGGAACTTGGCGACCAGCTTGGCGCGCAGCGTACGCATGTAGTCCGCCGTCGGATGATGACTCGCGGTGAGCGACACCAGGATGTCCGCGTCACCCGGGCCGATCGGCGCCGAGTTGCTGTAGGACAGGTTGATGCCGCTGTAGGGGACGCCGACGTTGTCGATGATGGTGACCAGCTCCTCTTTCGGGACGGTCGCACGGATCGCCTGGTCGATCTCGTTGCACAGCCTGGCGGTCTCCTCGATGCGGGTGCCGGTGCGCGTTCTCAGGTGCAGCTTGAACTGGCCGCTGTCGACCTTCGGGAAGAAGTCCTCCCCCAGCCACGGGAAAAGGACCGCCATGGACACCAGGCAGAAGGCGAGGAAGCCGAGCAGGAACGCGGCGCGGTGCGCGATGCAGGCGGCGAGGACCGCCTGGTAGCCGTCGCGCAGGCGCTCGAAGCGCCTCTCGAAGCCTTGCTGGAAGCGCACCAGCGGGTTGCGGCTTGCCGCCCTGGCCGCCTCGTCGGCGTGCGAGTGCGCGCGCAGCAGGTACTTCGCCATCGTCGGCACCAGCGTGCGGGAGAGGAAGTAGGAGGCCAGCATGGCGAACACCACGGCCTCCGCGAGCGGCACGAAGAGGTACCGCGAGACGCCGGAGAGGAAGAACATCGGCACGAACACGATGCAGATGGCGAGCGTCGAGACGAACGCCGGCACCGCGATCTGCGACGCCCCGTCCAGGATCGCGCGCTCGGTCTCCTTGCCCTGCTCGAGGTTGCGATTGATGTTCTCGATCTCGACCGTGGCGTCGTCCACCAGGATGCCGACCGCCAGGGCCAGGCCGCCCAGGGTCATGATGTTGATGGTCTCGCCGAGCGCGCTCATGACGATGACCGAGACCAGGATCGACAGCGGGATCGACACCGCGATGATCAGTGTGCTGCGCCAACTGCCGAGGAAGATGAGGATCATGATCGCCGTCAGGCAAGCGGCGATGACCGCTTCACGCATGACGCCGTCGATCGCGCTGCGGACGAACAGCGACTGGTCCACCAGCGGCTGGATGCGCAGCTGCGGTGGGAGGGAGGCGGCGACCTGCGGCAGGCGCTCGCGGACGCGCCGGATGATGTCGAGGGTCGAGGCGTTCCCCGACTTGAGGATCGTGACCAGCGCCGCGCGCTGCCCGTCCACGCGCACGATGTTGGTCTGCGGCGGGAAACCGTCCCGCACGTGGGCGACGTCGTGGACGTAGATCGTTGCGCCGCCGACGGTCTTCACCGGCAGGTCGTTGAGGTCCTGGATCGTGACCGGGCTGCTGTTGGTCTCGACCTGGTACTCGAGGCCGCCGATCTTGGCGGTGCCGGCGGGCAGGATCAGGCTCTGCGCGCTGAAGGCATTCACCACGTCGGTCGGCGCCAGGCCCTTGGCCTGCAGCGCGGCGTCGTCGATGTCCACCTGGATCTGGCGCATCTTGCCGCCGTAGGGATAGGGGATGGCGGCGCCCTGCACCGTCGCCAGCTGGGTGCGGATGAAGTTGATCGCGAAGTCGCTGAGCTGTTGCTCGGAGAGGCCCTGCCCGGACAGCGCCAGTTGCAGGATGGGCACGGAGGAAGCGTTGTAGGTGATCACCAGCGGCGGGGTGGTGCCGGGCGGCGCCGAGCGCACCTGGCTCTGCGAGATGGCGGTCACCTGGGCGATGGCCGACGCGATGTTGGCGTGCGGCTGGAAGAAGATCTTGACGATCGAGATGCCGGCCAGCGTCTGCGACTCGATGTGCTCGATGTCGTTGACCGTGGTGGTCAGGCCGCGCTCGTAGTTGCTGACGATCCGGTCGGTCATCTCCCGGGGCGATAGGCCCGAGAAGTTCCAGATCACGGTGACGATGGGGATGTCGATGTTCGGGAAGATGTCGGTCGGCGTGCGCTGGATCACGATCGGAGCCAGGAGCAGCAGCAGCAGCGCCAGCACCACGAAGGTGTAGGGCCGGCGCAGCGCCAGGCGGACGATCCACATGCCGTTCCTCTCCTTGTCGACGATCGGCGCCGGTCGGTTGCCGGCCGGCGCGTGCTCCGCCCCTGCCGCTGTCGCAGCGTCTCCCAGTGAAACGCCCCGGCGGGCCGCTCCGTTCCCGGCCGGCGGTCGCGCGCGGCCGGGCGGACCCGCCGGACCCGCTGGCCATGGGCGGCCGATCATAGCCCAGGCCCGGGGCCCCCCGGCCGGAGCGCCGGGAGCGTCCTCGGCCAGGAGCGCCGCCGTCACCTCGAACAGACTGGCGCCCGGCGCGGGGCGAGCGCCGCCGGCAGGCCGGAAGCGTTGCAATTGCAAGGTTTTACGGTGACCGCGGCAGCGTGCCGCTCGTGCGGTCCGGAAGTTGCACTGACCGTACATTGGACCCTGGGACAGAAGAGCCCATCGGGTCGAGGAGAAGACATGAGAACACCACGCAAGTCGCTCTTGATTCCGGCGCTGGTCCTGGCCGCCGCCGCGGGCACGGCCATCGCGGCCGGCACGGCTCCGGCCGCGGCGTCGGCCGCAGCCTCGGCGCATCCTGATCAATTCACCGGCAGCCTGGTCAACACCGTGGCCGGCGCCCGCTTCAGCCAGCCGTTCATCCTGTCCGTCGACCACTACACGGGCGACGCGGAGGTCCAGCACCTCACCGGCCTGCTCGCCGAGAAGGGCCCCTACTCCCTGCGCGACGAGCTGTGGAAGCACTCGGTCGGCTATCTCCGCATCGGCGGCCGCCTGGGCGTGCCGGTGGCGGCGGTGCTGTCGCAGGACACCGCGACCGGGCGGAAGCTGACCGTGGTCCTGAACCGGCCGCTCTCTGCTTTCGAGGTCCAGTACTACGCCCGTTCCTCGATGTATCCCTTCAGCGTGTTGGAGCTCGATCTCGACCAGAACGGCGTCGGGCAGGGCACCCTGATCGGCGCCGCCAGGATGCGCATGCGCGGCAACACCCTCGAGATCCAAAGCCTCGGCGTTCAGCCGCTTCGCCTGCTCGCGGTGCGGGCCAGCTGACGGAGCTCCACTGAGAGACGCGGAGGGGACGCCTTCCGCGGCGCCCCCGACGCCGGCCGGCGCCGACGTCGGGGGCGTCCCCCCTACCAGATAGTTTCGAGGTGAGGGTAGTCCTGAAGGCGACGGTCCCTGGTGATCAGCGGCATGCCGAGGCCGAGAGCCGTGGCCACGATGACACGATCGGCAGGATCGTCGTGCAGCGGGCCGGCGAGATCAAGGGAGCGCAAGAAGATCTGGTTGTCGACCGGAACAAAGTGCAGGAATGGGAGCGCAACGGATCGCGCGATCCACTCGTCCGTGCTGACGGCGAGTTGCAAGCGCCCTTTCTTGACCAGCATGCCGACCTCCCAGCAGCTGATCGACGACAGGTAGACACCTCCGCGATGAAGCGAGCTGTGAATCGCGCGCTCCGCGTCCGGCGAGAGCTGCTCCGGGCTGGCCACCCACCAGATCCAGACGTGCGTATCCAGGACGATCAGCGCAGCGCCTCCCAGTCTCGAAGGCCCACCGGATCGGTGGGGTCCTCAAACTGTAGGACGGAGCCGCGAAGGCTCCGCAGGAGTTGCTCCGGATCGTCGACGAAGGTGGTGACCCTCAGCACGGGCTTCCCCTTGTCAGTGATGACGATGTCCTGGCCGGTCCTCTCGACCTCCCGGAAGTATTCCAGAGCTTTTGCCTTGAAGCGGGATTTCGAGACGGTCTTGCCCATGGCGGGTCTCCCGAGGCATCCGTGTCAAATCACGGGGCACGCCCATGCAACTGACTCTAGTCATAGTACCATAGTCATCATCGGGAATTCGACCGCCCGCGTTCGCCGCGGGGAGACCCGACCTCCTCGGTAGGCATCAGGTGCGAGCGGGACGAGGGTGGAAGATCTCCGCCAAGCGCTCGATGCCGTCCACGAGCCGCGGGCCCGGGCGGCTGAAGCAGCCGTTGGCGTCGACCGGGTGGACACGGCCGGCGCGGACGGCGCGCAGGCGGCGCCACTCCGGGCGGCCGGCGACGGCAGCCACCTGCGCCGCGGCGCCGGCCGCGTCGTAGCCGCAGGGCATGGCGACCAGCAGGTCGGGGTCGAAGCCGGCGATGTCGTCCCAGGTGAGGCGCGAGGAATGGACGCCCGGGGCGGCGGCCACGTCGATGCCGCCGGCGGTGGCGATCATGTCCGGCACCCAGTGGCCGCCGGCGAAGGGCGGATCGAGCCATTCGAGGGCCAGGACGCGCGGGCGCGGGCGTCCCGCCACCCGCCGGCGGACTGCCGCGAGGCGCCGCTCGAGGTCGGCCACCAGCTCGCCGGCGGCGGCGGTGCGCTCCGTCCGTTCGCCGACCCGCCGGACGTCGGCGAGCACGTCGGCGAGCGTCGCAGGGTCGAGCGACAGCACCTCGGGGCAGCGGGGGAGGGACGCCACCGCGCCGTCCACCTGCGCCGTCGACACGGCGCAGACCGGGCACAGCTGCTGGGTGACGATGAGATCCGGCGCCAGCTCGGCGATCTTCTCTTCGGCGAGGGTGTAGAGGCTCTCGCCGCTGCCGATCTGTGCGCTGACGGCGCGGTCCACCTCGGCGGCGCCGAGGCCGGGCGGCAGCGCGCTGCCGGTCAGCACCGGCCGCGTCCGGGCCGCCTCCGGGTAGTCGCACTCGTGGCTGACGCCGACCACCTCGTCGCCGGCGCCCAGCGCGAACAAGATCTCGGTGCCGTTGGGCACCAGCGAGACGATGCGCATGGCGGCAAGTGTACGCTGCCGAGACCAGCATGTCCTTGACGCGGTGGCGGCCCGGCGCCGACAATCCGTCCTCAGCGGTCCAGCACCAGGGGAGTGGAAAACGCCATGACTCAGCGCCAAAGCCGTCTTGCGGCCGCGCTGGCCATGCTGCCGGCGATCGTGATGCTGGTGGCGGCGGGAGCGATGCAAGCGGTGGCCGCGGCGGAGCAGGCGCCCGCCACGGTCGCGCATCCCGCCGCGGCGCCGGTGCCGGCGCCGCGGGTGGTGGCGGTGGCGCTGGGAACGGCGCAGGACGGCGGCGTGCCGCAGGCCGGCTGCGACTGCGCGCGCTGCGTCGCGGCGCGCCGCGATCCTGCCCGCCGGCGGCGGGTGGCGAGCCTGGCGCTGCAGCTGCCGGCGACCGGACAGAGCTGGCTGATCGACGCGACCCCCGATCTCGGCGAGCAGCTCGAGGTGGTGCACCGGCTCCGTCCTCGCCCGGCGGGCGGCCCCGACCGCCATCCGGTGGACGGCGTGCTGCTCACCCACGCCCACGCCGGGCACTACCTCGGGCTCGCGTTCTTCGGCTTCGAGGCCATCAACACCCGTGACCTGCCGGTCTTTGCCTCGCCGCGCATGGCCGCGTTCCTGCGCGGCAACGGCCCCTGGAGCCTGCTGGCGGCGCGGCGCAACATCGTCCTGCGCGAGATCTCCCCGGGCGCGACGTTGGCGCTCGCGCCGGGGCTGACGGTGACCGCGCTGGTGGTGCCGCACCGCGACGAGCTGAGCGACACCTTGGGCTTCGTGGTGCGCGGTCCGCGCCGCACCCTCCTCTACGTGCCGGACACCGATTCCTGGACGGCTTGGGCGCGGCCGCTCCCCGAGGTGCTGCGCCGCGAGCGGGTGGACCTGGCGCTCCTCGACGGCACCTTCTACAGCGCCGGCGAGCTGCCGGACCGCGACGTGCGGACGATCGGGCATCCCTTGATGAGCGCCACCATGGAGCTGCTGCGCGAGCCGGTGCGCAGCGGCCTGCAGGTCTTCTTCACCCATCTCAACCACTCCAACCCGGCGCTCGACCCCGCGGGGCCCGAGCGCCGCGCGCTCGCCGCCGCCGGCTTCCGCGTGCTGGAGGAGGGCCAGGTACTGGAGCTCTGACGGCCAGCGACCCTGGGTCGTGGGTCAGTCGCACCTGCCGCCGTTTGGGCGAGGCGGGGGATTCCGCCGTGGCTTCCTGGCGGTCTCAGGGCAGCGCCGCGAGCGCCTTCGCCGCGCGCGCGTAGGCTGGATCGATCGCCAGCGCCCGCTGCAAGGCGGCCCGGCCGTTGGCGACGTCGCCGGCCGCGACGTAGGCGCGGCCCACGCCGAAGGCGCTGCTCGCGGCGCGCGGGTAGTCGGCCGCGTTCGCCCGCAGCAGCGCGATGGCGCCCTGGTGGTCGCCCATCTTCACCATCTGGTAGCCGATGACCTCGACGCCCTCGCGCGTGTCGAGGTCCGCGTGCGCTCGCCGGAAATCCCGATAGGTCCACAGCACCGCCTGCGCGTCGCTGCGTTCCGCGTACAGCTGCTCGAGGAACCGCTGCAGCGGGGTGCGCGTGAAGGCCGGCGGCGAGAAGGCATTGGGATCGAGGTCGCGGTTCAGGGTGATGGACGTCCACTGCATCTCGTTGAGCACCTTCCCGGTCGCGATCTCCACCTCGCGGTCCGCGAAGGCGAAGAGAATGCCGTCCACGGCCCGGTAGTCGCCGAAGCGCTGCTCGGACGCGACGCTGCTGCCGAAGGCGTGGATCGGCGCCGTCTTGCGCTCGGCGACCAGCAGCCAGCTGGCGGCGTCGATCAGCTCCCGCTGCTCGAAGCCGTCCTGCATGCGCACCAGGAGCCGGTAGGCTTGGCGCCCATCGATCTGCTCGGTGCCCTCGAGGGAGACGGTGGACCCCGCGTCGGCGGCGTCGATCAAGGGACCGCCGAGGCGCGTCGCATGACGGCCGGCCGCCGACGCCGCGCCGACCGTGCGCAGGACGATCCCGGGGTCGCCGTAGAGCTCCCAGGCGCTGCCGTCGTAGCCCTCGGCGAAGTCAGGGTCGGGGTGCTCGGGATCGCCCACCAGCTTGTAGTACGGGCGCATGAGCGCCATGGCCGCGTGCGGCATCGCCACCCGGCCGCCCTCGCGGTAGGTGCCGCGATAGATGATGGTGCGCACGGCCCTCAGCCGCTCGTAGCCGCCGCGCGCCGCCGCGTGGTGCGCCAGGATCTCCTCGACGGTCGGCGTCCCGGCCGCCGGAGCGCCCGGGGCGGCGCCGGCGAGGATCAGCAGGGAGGCGAACGAGCCGAGCGCACGGAGCGCTTCGGTAATCCTGCTCGGGATGGTCTTCGCGACGTCCACTACCGGGATAGTACTACCCAGGTAGTTGATTGGCAAGGCTGGCAGCCGCCAGTGCCGCCAGTGCCGCCGGTTCGGCCGTCGCCGAGGTGCAAGAGCACCCCGCGGCCGACCGCGGCTCACCTCGGCCGTGGCTTCCCGCTCACCTCGGCCGCGGCTTCGCGCTCACCGCGGCCGCGGCTTCCCGGACATCGCGGCCTTGGGGGCGGCTCCCGGAGCGCCCCTCATCTCCGCCTGGATCGGCGGCACCGGCGCCGGCGAGGTGAAGACCGCGTCCGGCAGGCTGGCCGCCACCAGGACGTCGGACAGCTCGAGCTTCTTCTGGCCGTCGGGCGACACGCGATGCGGCGCCAGCATGATCTGGCCGTAGCGCTCCCAGCCCTGCCAGAGCCAGACCGTCGGCGCCGCGTCGCGCGGCTGGTCTTGCAGCAGGTAGGCCCAGCGGTCCATCAGGTGGGTGCCGCGGTTGAACCAGGCGAAGTAGTGGTCGCCGGGGGTGAGGCCCACCGGGCCGAAGGTGAGGCCGATCTCGTCGTAGTCCTTGCCGTCAAGCTGTTGCTCGCCGACGTAGGAGAGGTTGACGCCAGGGTCCTTCAGCTTGTACGGCATCAGCAGCCAGTAGGTGTCGTTGATCCACGCGGCATAGGAATTCTCGACCATCTTGGCGCCCTTGTCGCCCTCGACCGGCTTGCCGCCCATGTAGGCCGTGCCCTGGTGGGTGTTGACGTTGTCCAGCACCACGTACGCCTCGTTGTCCTTCGTCTTGCCCTCCAGGCGATGGCGGCCGGTCCACTTGTCCCAGAAGTGGGTGCGGCGGCCGGCGAAGGTGAAGCGCAGGTAGTGCGTGCCGTCCCAGGCGGCCTGGCCGCCCATCGCCGCCAGCGTGGCGTCGGCGACCGCCACCGCCTGCGGATCGGAGGTGCCCCCCGTGGTAGGAGGGTTCACCGTCGGCGGGTTCGGCGTCATCGGAGCGGCGCCGGCGGGCGCCTGGGCAGCGAGGGCCGCCGCGAGCGGCGCGGCGAGCAGCAGGGCGGCGATGACCAGGGTGGGTCGCGGAAGCGGGTAGCGCATCGGGATCTCCTCGGGCGGCGAAGCGGTTGAACGCCGGCAGGCTGCGGCGCGGCCACGCAACATCCTAGTACACCCTGGGACAGCCAGGCTGTCCCCGGCGGCGAGCGCGGCAGGGGGGCTACTTGAAGTAGCCGTTCATGTCGAGGAGGAGATCCGTCGTGCCACCGCCGCTGACCGTGGCGAGAGCATGGACGGTGCCGCTCCCGTCACCTGCCAGCAGCGCTATGCCGTTGTTGGCTCGCACCTGGCCGGCGCGCGACGGCGTCAGGAGACGGGGACGGTCCTGGTCACCGGCGGCAGGCAGCGGCGGTCGTCACAGAGCTGGTAGGTGAGCACCAGGCGGGCGGAGTTGGCGGCGCTGCCGGCTTCCGCGGTCTGAGGGTCCGCGGGCCGGCCGATCTCGCCGGCGATCTCGAAGCGGCCCTGGTAGGCGGCGACGGGCCGGCTCGAGAAGGCGACCTGCAGGGTCTCTCCGGCGGGGTAGGAGAGGTTCCGCAGCTGGGCGCCCTCGGCGGCGAGCGCCGTGGCCACGAGATAGCTCTCGCTCGGCGGGTTGGCCTGCAGGTGCCAGCCGGACGCGACGTCGAGCACCAGGCGGAAAGG
The DNA here is from genome assembly GCA_036521795.1 of Thermoanaerobaculia bacterium. GTDB lineage: Bacteria > Acidobacteriota > Thermoanaerobaculia > Multivoradales > UBA5704 > JASLEW01. The sequence continues at coordinate 10,074 of DATDGZ010000062.1, forward strand.
CCGCCAAACGGCCGGGGCCGCTGCCGCCGCGCCTGGCGCCGCGCTGCCCGCCGCCGCGCCGCCCGCCACACCCGCCGCCCCGAGCTCGAGGCGGAGCTCGACCAGCTGCGCGGCCTCCTGCTCGAGCATCTCCAGGGGGCCGACGCCGGCCTCGCGCTGGTGGGCGGCCTCGCGCGAGGCGGGCGCGGGTCCGTGATAGCGGCGCGCGGCGACGGCCAGCATGCGCACCGCTTCCGGGTGCTGCTCGACCAGCGGCGCGAAGGCCCGCAGGGCGGCGCTGGCCTGGCCGCGCCAGTGCGCCTGGCGCTCCGGGGTGTCGAGAGCGGCGAGATCGATCAGGTTGAGCACCGCCACGGCATTGGCCGCGGGGCTGGCGCCGTCGAAGGGGTCCTTGCTGCGGAACAGCAGGTCCGGGCTCGCGCCGGCAACGAAGAAACCGCCTTCCGGATCGCCCAGGCGTGCGGTCTGCTCGTCGGTGAGCTCGGCCGCCGCCGCCAGCCAGCGCGCCTCGCCGGTGGCCGCGTGCAGCGCCAGCGCCCCACGCACCAGGAATGCGTAGTCCGCGAGATAGGCGGGGATGCGGGCACGGCCGGCGCGCCAGACGTGGAGCAGGGGACCTCCCGGCGGGCGCATCTCGCGCAGCACGTGGCCGGCGGCGCGCGCGGCCTGGGCGACGAAGCGCGGCTCGCCGAGCAGCCGGCCGGCGGCCGCCAGCCCGGCAATGGCGATGCCGTTCCAGTCGGCGAGCACCTTGTCGTCGGTCGCCGGCCGTGGCCGCGTGGCGCGCGCCGCGAGCAGGCGGGCACGCGGCCCGGCCAGCTCGCGCAGCAGCGCTTCCGGATCGAGGCGGCGGCGGCGCGCCACCTCCTCCCAGCGCTCCGGCGCGTGCAGCACGAAGCGGTCGCCCTCGAAGAAGGGAGGCCCCGCGAAACCCAGCAGCGGCGCCGCGAAGGCCGCGTCCTCCTCGCCCAGCACGGCGTCGATCTCGGCGCGCGTCCAGACGTAGTAGGCGCCCTCGTGGCCGCCGGTCTCGGCGTCGATGGCGCTCCACAGCGCGCCCTCGGGCGAGGTCATCTCGCGCTCGAGGAAGGCCGCCGTCTCGCGCGCGACCCGCGCCGCCTGCGCATCGCCGGTGCGGGCATGCTCGCGAGCGTAGAGCTCGAGCAGGAAGCCGTTGTCGTAGAGCATCTTCTCGAAGTGCGGCACCTTCCACTCGCGGTCGGTGGCATAACGATGGAAGCCCCCTGCCAGCTGGTCGTAGATGCCGCCGCGCGCCATGGCGTCGAGAGTCGCCGCCAGCATCTCGCCGGCGTCGGGCCGCTCGGGGGCCATCTCGAGCAGCAGGAAGAGGTTCGCCGGCGTCGGGAACTTCGGCGCGCCGCCGAAGCCGCCCCACTGGCGGTCGAAACGGCGGGCCAACGCATCGACGCCGCGCCAGCAGGCTCCCGGCCCGGGGGGCTCGGGCGCCGGGCGGGCGCGCTCCTCGAGGAAGCGCCGCATCGCCCGGGCCATCTCCGCGGCCTGCTCCTCGACCTCGGCGCGGCGCTGCTTCCAGGCCTCGGCGAGGTCTTCGAGGAGGTGCCGGAACCCCGGGCGGCCATGGGCGTCGTCGGGCGGGAAGTAGGTGCCGGCGAAGAAAGGCTGGAGCTTGGGGGTGAGGAAGAGCGAGTTCGGCCAGCCGCCCTGACCGGTGAGGATCTGGGTGGCGGTCATGTAGATCTCGTCGAGATCGGGGCGCTCTTCGCGGTCGAGCTTGACGTTGACGAAGTCGCGGTTCATCACCGCCGCCACGCCCGGGTCCGAGAAGGACTCGCGCTCCATGACGTGGCACCAGTAGCAGGTCGAGTAGCCCACCGACAGGAAGATCGGCTTGTCCTCGCGCCGCGCCCGCGCCAGCGCTTCCTCGCCCCAGGGGTACCAGTCGACCGGATTGTGCTGGTGCAGCAGCAGGTAGGGGCTGCTCTCGCCGGCCAGGCGGTTGGTGACGGTCGGCTCCGCGGGGTGGTCGCTCATGATGTCTGGCTGGCCCTGCCCCCGGCGCCGGGGCGCGGGCTCCGGGCGCCGCCGGCCGAGGGAGCCGCGCGCGCCGGCAGTCTATCAGCCGGCCTGTGGGTTGCGCGGCCGCGAAGCTCTACGTGCGCTGCGGATTCATGGCGGGTTGGCGCCTGCCCGGCACTCGCCGAGCACGGCAGGGATCGCGGCGGCGCCGCCGGCGGCCGGCCCGGTCGGCCCGGTCGGCCCGGTCGACCGGAGGGTGGGCGGCGGCGGCCATCTCGGCCAGGTCGGCGATCGGCCATGGAATGCCAGCTCGGGATGAGCGCCGTAGAAGGCGCAGACGCGGCGGCGGCGCTCGGCGAAGCCCTGGCCGCGCCGCAGCAGCACGATCGCCGTGGGATCGATCCAGGCCAGCGCCCAGCGCTCGGCGTCGAGCGGCGGAGCGGCGGCGAAGGCCGCGGTGGACTGCAGCAGCACGGCGACGTTCCAGCGGGCGAACAGGCCGTCGATCTCCTCGCGCGAGCCCCTGCGGCCGTACATGGCGCGATAGTCCCGCAGCATCTCCGGGCCGCCGAGCAGCCATCTGCCGTCCGCGAAGACCTTCTGGTGCGGGAAGCGGAACAGCTCGAGGTAACCGCCCCAACCGAGGTCGTGGAAGAGCCTGCCGTCGAGGTCGGTGGCGGCAAGGAAGCCGGTCGCCTGCTGCGGGTAGAGGCCGGCGCGCAACGGACCGCGCGCCAGTGCGTCCGGCAGCTCGACGAGCGCCAGCACCGTGACGGCGGCGACGGCGGTCGCGGCGAGCAGCCGGCGCGAACGCCTGCTCGCCGCCGACCAGGCCGCGACGAGGCGAGGCGCCAGCCACAGCGCGGGAACGAAGTAGAACAGGATCATGCGGCGGTGCCCCGCGGCGAGGTAGAGGCATGCCAGGCTCGCCCAGAAGCCCGGGAAGCTCGCGGGGACCGGTCGGCGAAGCTCCGCAGCTCCAGGCGCCGGCAGCGGCGCGGACGGCTGCGGCTCCCCGGCGTCACTCGCGGGCCTCGCCGCGGACCGCCGCCGCTCCGTCACGCCGGCCGTCAGCGTCGCCGCCGCCAGCAGCCACCATCCCAGCACCGCGCTCGGGAACGCCCGCCAGCTGTCCAGCGTCAGCAGCGGCTGCCACTCGTCCGACACGATGTTGATCCGCAGGGTCTGCTCCACGTAGGGGAGCAGGCCCAGACCCGCGGGTTGCAGGGCGCAGGCGGCGAGGGCGACCGCCGCGGCGATCCAAGTTCCCCGGGCGAGCCGCCCGACTCGACCCAGGAGCCGGTCGACGACCCCTCCGGCGGCCGCGACGGCGAGCAGGGCCGGCACGATGAGCGCGCTCGAGTGCAGA
>DATDGZ010000063.1:0-6775 GCA_036521795.1 Thermoanaerobaculia bacterium
GCGCCGGAAGGCGCTATGACGCCCGCCGCCGATCCGGGGAACGCGTCCGCCGCGCCATCGGCGGAGATGCTCGGCTGGCCGACCGTCTCTGCGGCCCCCGCCGTCCCCGCCGTCACGAGGGGCGCCGTGGCGCGCGGCGCCGGATCGAGCCAGTAGCGCTGCCGTTCGAACGGATAGGTGGGTAGCCGCACCCGCCGCCGCCGCTCGTGGGCATGGACGCCCGCCCAGTCGATTTTCACCCCGGCGAGCCACAGCCTGCCCAGGGCGCCGCCGAGAGCGTCGGCGCTCGCCGCCGCCTCTCGCGGATGGCCGAGCGAGGCGATCACCACCCGCTCCGGAGCGGCCTCGGGGTGGCGCCGCACCAGGGTTCCCAGGCTCCGCCCGGGTCCGACCTCGAGCAGCACGCGGGAGCGGTCGCCGAGCAGCTCTCCGACGGCGTCGCCGAAGCGCACGGTCTCGCGCAGGTGCCGGGCCCAGTAACCCGGGTCCGTCGCCTGGGCAGCCTCGATCCAGCCACCGGTGAGATTGGACAGGTAGGGGATGCGCGGCGCCGCCAGCCGCACCTTCCCCACGGCGGCCATGAACGGCTCGACGACGGGCTCCATCATGGCCGAGTGGAAGGCATGCGAGGTGTGGAGGCGCCGGCAGTCGACGCCGCCGCCGCGCAGCCGGCCCTCCAGCGCCGCGACCTCCTCCTGCGGGCCCGACACGACGGTCAGCGCGGCCGCGTTCACCGCCGCCAGCGCCAGGCCGCCGGTCAGCAGCGCCGCCACCTCGGCCGCCGGCAGCGGCACCGTCGTCATGGCGCCCGCCGGCAGCGCCTGCATGAGCCGGCCGCGCTCCGCCACCAGGGCGAGCGCGTCGGCGAGCGTCAGGACGCCGGCCAGGCAGGCGGCCACGTACTCGCCGATGCTGTGGCCGAGCATGGCGGCCGGCCGCACTCCCCACTCGCTCCACAGCTGGGCCAGGGCGTACTCGACGGCGAAGAGGGCGGGCTGCGCGATGGCGGTCTGCTCGAGCGCGCGCGCGGCGTCCGCATCCGCATCCGCGTCCGGCCCCGCGGCGCCAGCGGCGGGGTAGAGCAGCCGCCGCAAGTCCAGGCCCAGGTGGGGGGTGAGCAGTCCGGCGCAGCGGTCGAGCGCGGCGCGGAACGCGGGCTCGCCGTCGTAGAGCTCCCGGCCCATCCCGACGTGCTGCGCACCCTGGCCGGGGAAGAGGAAGACGACCGGCCGGTCGCGGGCCTCGACGGCCTGGGTGCGCACCGCTTCGGGATCGCGGCTGCGCAGGGCCGCCGCCGCGGCGGTGCGGTCACGGCAGACGAGGACCCGCCGGTGGGGGAAGCTCTTGCGGCCGACCTGCAGGGTGTAGGCGACGTCGGCCAGGGGGTCGTCCGCACGGTCGGGCGCCGGCGCGGCCAGGTGCCGCGCGAGGTTCTCGGTCATCGCCTCGAGGGCGCTCGCGGTGCGCGCCGAGAGCGTCAGCAGTTGCCAGGGCCTCGACGGCCCCGAAGGACCCGCGGGCGGCGCTTCCTCGAGCACCACGTGGGCGTTGGTGCCGCCGATGCCGAACGAGCTGACGCCGGCCCGCCGCGGGCGGCCGGTCGCCGGCCACGCGGTCAGCGCCGTGTTGACGCGGAACGGTCCGGCCGCGAGGTCGAGCTCGGGATTGGGCGACTCGAAGTGCAGGCTGGGTGGGATGGCGCCGTGTTCGAGCGCGAGCACCGTCTTGATCAGGCCGGCGACGCCGGCGGCGCTGTCGAGGTGGCCGATGTTGGTCTTCACCGAGCCCAGGGCGCAGGCAGGCGCCCCGGCGGAGCGGCCGGCGAAGGCCTGTCGCAGCGCCGCGACCTCGATGGGGTCGCCCAGTGGCGTGCCGGTACCGTGCGCCTCGACGTAGTCGATCGCGGCGCCGTCGAGGTCGGCGGCCGCCAGCGCCTCCGCGACCACCGCCACCTGCCCGGCAACGCCCGGGGCGGTGAAGCCGACCTTGGCGGCGCCGTCGTTGTTGACCGCCGAGCCGCGGATGACCGCGAGGACGGTGTCGCCGTCGGCCAGCGCGTCGTCGAGGCGCTTGAGCAGCACGACGCCGGCGCCGTTGCCGGAGACGGTCCCCTGGGCCTTGCTGTCGAAAGCCCGGCAGTGGCCGTCGGGAGAGGCGATGCCACCCTCCTGGTAGCGGTAGCCGGTGCGTTGCGGCACCCGCACCGACACGCCGCCGGCCAAGGCCATGTCGGACTGCATGTCGAGCAGGCTCTGGCAGGCGAGGTGGACGGCGACCAGCGAGGTGGAGCAGGCGGTCTGCACGGTGATGCTCGGGCCGCGGAGGTCGAGCTTGTAGGAGACCCGCGGCGCCAGGTAGTCCTTGTCGGCGCCGATCTGGAGCTGGTAAGGCGCCACCGTGCGCAGCACCTCGGGGTGGCCGAGCACGTTGTGGAAGAAGTAGGTGCTCATGCCGGTGCCGGCGAAGACGCCCACCGCGCCGGGGAAGCGCTCGGCGTCGTAACCGGCGCGCTCGAGGGCCTCCCAGCAGCATTCGAGGAAGATGCGCTGCTGCGGATCGGTGATCTCCGCCTCGCGGGGATTGAAGTCGAAGAAGCCGGCGTCGAACAGCTCGATGCCGTCGAGCACCGCGCCGGCCGGCACGAAAGCCGGATCGCCGGGGGCGCCGCCCTGGTCCGGCGACCCTTCGAGCTCCGCGTCGGCGAAGACCCGGATCGACTCGACGCCGGCGCTCAGGTTGCGCCAGAGCTGCTCGACGTCGGCGGCCCCGGGGAAGCGGCCGGCCATGGCGATGACCGCGACGCCCAGGTGAGTGGCTGATGAATCGCTCATGATGTCTCGCGGTCTCCTGCCTCTTGATGCTGCTCCAGGGGCTCCAGGGAGGCCCGGGGTTGACCGGCTGGCGCCGCGGCCCTTCGCCTGGCGACCAATTCGCGGCGCCGCGCGCCGCGCTCCTGTCCGACCTGGCGCGAGGCCGCCCCGTCCTCGCCGTCCTCGCCGTCCTCGCCGCCCGCTGCGCTGCGGCCCAGGAAGCGGGCCAGGGTCTCGATCGTCGGGTTCTCGAACAGCGCGATCAGCGGGAAGTCCCTGCCGAAAGCCGCCCGGTACCGGTGATAGGCGCGCACGGCCAGCAGCGAGTGACCGCCCGAGTCGAAGAAGTTGTCGTGCACGCTCACCCGGTCGAGCCCGAGCACCTCCTGCCAGATGGCGGCGACCGTCCGCTCGGCCTCCGACCGCGGCTCCTCCACTTCCGCAGCCGCTCCCCAGGCCTGCCGGCCGGGGTCGGGCAACGCACCGCGATCCAGCTTGCCGTTGGCGTTCCGCGGCAAGGCGGGTAGCGGCACGAAAGCCCAGGGCACCATGAAGCTCGGCAGCTTCGCGGCGAGGTAGGCGCGCAACTCGTCGGCGGCCGGCGCAGAGCCTGCGAGCGCGGCTGGTCGGGCGGCCTCTTCGGCCTCGCCGGTCTCGGCAGACCCGGCGGACCCGGCGGACCCGGAGAGCCCGGTGGCCCCGGTCGACCCGGAGGGCCCGGAGAGCCCGGCGGACCCGGAGGCCGCGGAGGCCCCGGAGGACATCCGCGCGGGGCGGCCTACGACGTACGCGACCAGCCGCTGACCTGCCGCCGCCCCTGCCGGGCTGCCTTCTCCGGCTTCCTGCTCATCAAGTGCCGCGCCGGCGGGTTTGGTGGACACGACCGCCACCTCGGCGATGCGCGGGTGGGCCGCCAGCACCGCTTCGATCTCTCCGAGCTCGATGCGGAACCCGCGCAGCTTGACCTGGTGATCCAGGCGTCCGAGGAACAGCAGGTCGCCGTCCGGACGGTGGCGGACGAGGTCCCCGGTGCGGTACAGGCGGCCTCCCGGCTCGTCCGTGAAGGGGTCGGGCACGAAGCGCTCCGCCGTCAGCTCCGGCCGGCCCAGGTAGCCGCGAGCCAGTCCCTGGCCGCCGAGGCAGAGCTCGCCCGGGACGCCGACGGGAAGCGGTTGGAGCGGTTGCCCACGCCGGTCCAGCACGTAGGCCTGGGTGCCCGTGACCGGCCGGCCGATGCCGGGCGCCGGCGCGGCGGATACCCGCAGGGGCCGCAGGGGCCGCAGGGGCGGCAGTGCCGGCGGGAGCGGCATGGGCGGCAACGTGGCCCACGTCGAATAGGTGGTGTCCTCGGACGGGCCGTAGAGGTTCAGCACCCGCTCGAGCCGGCCGCCGCGCGCGGCCGCCGCGGCGTAGAGGGCCTCGACCAGCACCCGGGACAGCGGCTCGCCGGCCAGGCAGACGGTGCGGACCGACGGCGGCAGGCCGCCGGTGCGGACCAGCTCGGCGGCGGCCGAGGGGACGGTGTTCACCAGGGTGACTCCGGCGGCCTCCAAGCGCGGCAGCTCGAGGGCGTTCTCCGCCAGCACGACGCTGCCGCCGCAGGCGAGCGGCACGAACAGCTCGAAGACCGAGAGGTCGAAGCAGATCGAGGTCGAGGCCAGCACCGCGGCGAGCTCGCCGGGGACGAAGGCGCCGCGCGCCCACTCGACCAAAACGGCGGCGCTGCGGTGCGCGATCGCGACCCCCTTCGGGCGGCCGGTCGAGCCGGAGGTGTAGATGACGTAGGCGAGGTTGCCCGGCACCGCGGTGGGCGCCGGCCGGTGATCCGGCCGGCGGTCGAAGCTCGCGGCGTCGCGGTCGACGCAGACGATCGGCGTGCGCGCCCCGAGCCGGTCGGCCAGCCGCTCTTCGGCCAGCACCAGCAGGGCCCCGGAGTCCTCGAGCATCAGGTCGAGCCGCTCGCGCGGGTAGGCGGGGTCGAGCGGCAGGTAGGCGCCCCCGGCCTTGAGCACCGCCAGCATCGCCGTCACCATGGCCGGCGAGCGCTCCATGCAGATGCCGACCCGTGTCTCCGGCCTCACCCCGAGAGCGCGCAGGTGGTGGGCGATCTGGTTGGCCCGCCGGTCGAGCTCGCCGCGCGTCATCTCCTGGCCGCGCCACGCCAGCGCCCGCGCCGCGGGCGCGCGGTCCGCGGCTGCCTCGAGCAGCTCGTGCAGGCAGGACGCCGCCGCCCCCGGCTGCCGGTGCATCGCGGGCGCGGTGTCGTTCCACTCCCGCAGCAGCTGGGCGCGCTCGGGCGGCGACAGGATCGGCAGCTCGCCGACCCGGGCGGCGGGATCGGCGAGTGCCCCCGCGAGCAGGGTCTCGAAGTGGCGCAGCAGGCGGACGGCGGTCGCCCGATCGAAGAGGTCGGTGTTGTACTCGAGCTCGGCGCCGTAGCCGTCCACGGACTCCCCCGCGCCGATCTCGAGAGTCAGGTCGAACTTGGCGGCTCCCAGCGCGGTCCCGAGGGGCGCCAGCTCGAGGCCCGGCAGGACCGCCGCCGCCGCGGCCGGCATGTCGCGCGCCGACAGCAGCACCTGGAAGAGCGGCGCGTGGGCGAGGCTGCGGCGCGGATCCAGCTCCTCGACCAGCTTCTCGAAGGGCAGGTCCTGGTGGGCGTAGGCGCCGAGGGCGGTCTCGCGCACCCGCGCCAGGTGCTCGGCGAAGAGCGGCTCGCCGGCGAGGTTGCCGGCCAGCGCGAGGGTGTTGACGAAGAAGCCGATCAACCCTTCGAGCTCGGCGTGGCGGCGGTTGGCGATGGGCGTGCCGACGACCACCACCTGCTGGCCCGAGATGCGGCCGAGCAGCGCCTGGAAGACGGCCAGGTGGATCATGAACCCGGTGGCGCCCTGGGTCCTCCCGAGAGCGCGCACGCCCTCGCCGAGGGCGGGCGTGAGCCGGTGGACGAGGCGGGCGCCGCGGAAGCTCTGGCGCGCTGGCCGCGGCCGGTCGGTGGGCAGGTCGAGCAGCGGCGGCGCGCCCGCGAGAGCCTGCCGCCACCAGGCGAGCTGCGCCGCGAGGAGGTCGCCGCGCAACCAGCCGCGCTGCCAGGCTGCATAGTCGCCGTACTGCAGGGGCAGCTCGGGTAGCGGGCTCTGCTCGCCCCGGCGGTAGGCGGCATAGAGCGCCGACAGCTCCCGCAGCAGCAATCCGAGCGACCAGGCATCGGCGGCGATGTGATGCACGGCCACCAGCAGCAGGTGCTCCCGCGGCTCCAGGCGGAGCAGCAGCGATCGCAGCACCGGGCCGGCGGCCAGGTCGAAGGAGCGCCCGGCGGCGCTGTCGAGCAGCCGGTGCGCCGCGGCCTCGCGACGGCCGGGCGGCAGCCCCGACAGGTCGACGAGCGGCAGCGGCAGCGGCGCCGGTGGCAGGGGCACCTGCACCGCCTGCTCGCCTGCCAGCGCGAACACGGTGCGCAGGACCTCGTGGCGCCGCACCACCTCGCTCAGGCTCGCGGCCAGGGCCGCGGCGTCGAGCTCGCCGCGCAGCCTCACGGCCGCGGGCATGTTGTAGGCGACTCCTCCCGGTTCGAGCTGGTCGAGGAACCAGAGGCGCTCCTGGCCGAACGACAGCGGCAGCAGCGTAGCGCCGCGCCGCTCGGGGTGGCCCGCGACACGCGGTGCGGCGGCGATCGGCGGCGGCGCCGCCGCCTGGCCGCCCGCCTTGAGCACGGCCAGGTGCGCCGCCAGCCGCGCGACGGTCGGCAGCTCGAAGAGCGTCCGCAGCGGCACCTCGATCCCCCAGGACCGCCGCACCCGCGCCGCCACCTGGGTGGCCAGCAGGGAGTGGCCGCCGAGGTCGAAGAAGTTGTCGTCCGGGCCCACGTCCGGTGCTCCCAGGACCTCTTCCCAGATCGCCGCCACCAGCTCCTCGGCCGGGCTGGCCGGCGCTCGCGGACCCGGACGCGCCGAACGCGCCGAACC
>DATDGZ010000064.1:0-15917 GCA_036521795.1 Thermoanaerobaculia bacterium
CCTTTTTTTTTTTTGGGGGGGGGGGGGGGGGGTGGGGGTGGGGGTGGACCCTCGGGGCGCTGCCGGAGGCCGGATCGTAAGAGCCGGATGAGGCGAGAGCCTCACGTCCGGTTCCGTGAGGGCGCGGGGGTGAGATTCCCCCGCGCTACTCGACTGCTGATTACGAATCAGCTCCGACACTAAACTCGACTCCCTGTGCGAGCGGCAGGTCGTTTCCCCAGTTGAGGGTGCAGGTCTGGCGGCGCATGTAGGCTTTCCAAGAGTCGGAGCCGGCTTCGCGGCCGCCGCCGGTGTCTTTCTCGCCGCCGAAGGCGCCGCCGATCTCGGCGCCGGAGGTGCCGATGTTGACGTTGGCGATGCCGCAGTCGCTGCCGGTGGCGGCGAGGAAGCGCTCGGCGGCGCGGAGGTTGAGGGTGAAGATGGCGGAGGAGAGGCCCTGCGGCACGGCGTTGTGGAGGCGGATGGCCTCGTCGAGGTCGTCGAACTCGAAGAGATAGAGGATGGGGGCGAAGGTCTCCTCGCAGGTGATGCGCATCTCGGCGGTTGCCTCGACCAGGGTCGGCTCGACGAAGTAGCCGGGCCCCGGGAGGGCGTGGCCGCCAAAGAGGACCTTGCCGCCCTCGGCCTCTGCCGTGGCGAGGGCGCGCAGCATGTTGTCCACCGCGTGCTGATCGATCAGCGGCCCCATCAGGGTGCCGGGGGTCAGGGGGTCGCCGATCGTGATCGAGCGGTAGGCCTCGGCCAGGCGGCGCTTCATCTCGGCGGCGATGCCGCGCTGCAGGAACAGGCGGCGGGTGGTGGTGCAGCGCTGGCCGGCGGTGCCGGCGGCGGCGAACAGCACGGCGCGCAGGGCGAGGTCGAGGTCGGCGTCGTCGAGCACCAGGATGCCGTTGTTGCCGCCGAGCTCGAGCAGGGAGCGGCCCAGGCGGTCGGCCAACACCTTGCCGACCTCGCGCCCCATCTTCACCGAGCCGGTGGCGGAGATGAGCGGGAACCGGCGGTCGGCCACCAGGCGCTCGGCGACGCCGGTGCGGCCGGCCACCGCCAGGTTGAAGACCGGCGGCGCGGCGTTGGCGGCCAGCACCCGCTGCGCGATGCGGGTGACCGCGATGGCGGTGAGCGGCGCCTGGTGGGAGGGCTTCCACAGCACGGAGTCGCCGCACACCGCGGCGACGGTGGCGTTCCAGGCCCACACCGCGACCGGGAAGTTGAAGGCGGTGATCACGCCCACCGGGCCGAGGGGATGCCACTGCTCGTACATGCGGTGCGACGGCCGCTCGGAGTGCATGGTGTTGCCGTAGAGCTGGCGTGACATGCCGACCGCGAGGTCGGCCATGTCGATCATCTCCTGCACCTCGCCCAGACCCTCGGAGAGGACCTTCCCCACCTCGAGCGACACCAGGCGCCCGAGCTCCTGCTTGTGGCGGCGGAGGGCCTCGCCGAGCTGGCGCACCACCTCGCCGCGGCGCGGCGCCGGCCAGCTCCGCCAGGCGTGGAAGGCCGCTTCCGAGGCCGCCGCCACGCGCTCGTACTCCTCGCGGGAGGCCAGGCGCACCGCCGCGATGGGCTCGCCCGTCGCCGGGTTGATCGATTCGACCCGTTCGCCCGTGGTGTCGATCCAGGCGCCGTCGAAGGCGCCCGGGTTCTCGGCCTGAAGGCCAAGCGGGCCGAGGGTCGCGGCAAGCTCAGTCGCGGTGTCGACGGTCATCTCTCGCTCTCCTGGTCTCTTGCTCTCTTGCTCTCTTGCTCTGTCCGGTGGCAGCCTGCGCTCGGACTGCACCGGACCTCGAAGGATACCGTACCGCCGGCGTCGAAGGTTCTTCAGGACCGGCCGGGTACCACCCGCCGCATAGAATGCCGCTTCATGGCGGCATGGGTGGGGCTCGTCCCGGCGCTGCTGGCGGCGCTCTATGCGGGCTGGTGCGGCAACCTGCTCGGCGGCGTCACGGCCGCCGGCAGCACGACGGCGCTGGCCGTCCTGCTGCTGACCCTGGGAGCCTTCGCCGGTCCGTGGCGCGATCCGCTGCGGCTGGACCGGGCCTGGCGCCTGGCGCCGCTGGGCCTGTGGCTCGCGGCGGCGGCCAGCGCCTGGCTGTCGCCGGTGCCGCGGGCAGGGCTGGCGGCGGTGGTGCTGCTGCCGGCCTACCTGAGCCTGCCCGGAGCCCTCGCTCGCTGCTGGGAAACCGAGGCGGCACGACGCCTCGGGGCGCGGGGCATGGCCGCGGCGGTGGCGCTGCTGGCAGTTTGGGCGCTGGTCGCGGAGCTCCGCGGAGGCGAGAGCGCGGCCGCGGCGGCGGAGGCCATGGCGGCGGGACGGCACGGGGCGGCGCCAGTCCTCGGCGGCACGCTGGCGCCGCTCGGGCATCACACGCTGCTGGCCACCTGGTTGGCGACCCTGCTGCCGGTCGCGCTGCTGCCGCTGCGCGAGAAGAGCGGCTGGCGCTGGCTGGGGGCCGCAGCGGGCGTCCTCGGCGTCGCCGGGATGCTGGTGGGACGGTCGCTGGCGGGGGGGGCGGCCGTGGCCTGCGAGGCGTTGATGGCGGCGGTCTGGCTCGCCGGCCGGACCGGCGCCGCGGCAAGTCCGAGCGCTGATCGCGGCGGCCGTGACGGTCCGGCCGTGGACGCCGCCGCCGCCGCCGGCGGCGGACGGCTCCGGCGCCGGCTGGCCGTCGCGCTGGCGCTGCTCGGCCTGGCGCTGGCGGCCTCCCAGCTGCCGCGGTTGGCGCGCATCGCCGCCCGGCGCGATGCGTCGGCGCTGGCGCGGGCGGTCTACGTCGAGGCCGGCTGGCAGGGGTGGCGGGAACGCCCATGGCTGGGCTGGGGCCCCGGTTCGGCACCCTGGACGGCCGCCTGGTTCCTGGTGCCGCGCCCCGGGCTCAACCCGTGGGGCGAAGCGGTCGGCGAGCTGCACACCCTGCCGGTGCACCTGGCCTACGAGACCGGAGCCCTCGGGCTGCTGTGCCTCCTGGCCACCGCCGGCGCCTTCCTCGGACGGCGATGGGCGGAACGGCGCGCGGCGGTCGATCCCGGCCTGCTCGCCGCGGGCTGCCTGGGCTTTGCCGGGGCCGGCATCGCCTGGCTGGGCACCGCGGCGGTCGCGGTCTCGGCCCTGCCCCTGGCGCTCACCGCGGCCGCCGGCGCGGCGCTGGCCGGTGGGGCCGCCGCGACGGGCGCTCTCCACCGGGCCGCCGGCGCGACCAGCGTCAGGACCGGCGCGCGGCCGGCGCCGGCCTGGCGGCTGAACGGCCCGGCATGTGTCTATGCCCTGGCGGCTGCGGCGGCGCTGCTGGCGCCGCAGCTGGCCCGCTGGCACTACGACCGCGCTGTGGCCGCGGGTCAGTCCGGCCGCCGTCCCGCCGCCCTGTCCGAGCTGGCCGCCGCCGTACGGCTCGACCCGGCGTTCCCGCTCTATCGCCTGCGGCTCGCGCTGCTCCGGGACGGTGGGGCGGGGGAGTCCGGCGCCGCCGCGCTGGCGTGGCGCGCGGCCCGCGATGGGCAGGGAATCGGTCTGGCGTGGCTGGAGGCCGGCATCCTTGGACGGGCGGAGGGCGAGGTCTGGGCACCGGCGGCGCTCGAGCAGGCCTGTGCGCTCGATCCGCTCTCGCCGTTCCCGCCCTTCTACCTGATGGCCTCGGCGCCCGACGCCGCGGCGGCGGCGCGGCTCGGCGCCCGCGCCCTGCTCGCGGAGCCGCGCCTGATGGCGGCGACGTTCTGGGAGGGGCGCGAGCCGCTCTTCCGCCGGGTGCTGGAGGAGGTCCGACGGTGGCCGGGGGTCGACGCGGGCTGGAAGCTGGCCCTGCTGGCCGCGGCGCCCTCCCCGTCGTCGCGCCGTGGCACGCTCGCCCGCCAGGAGTTGATCATCGATGGCGGGGGCTTCACCCAGGCGACCTCCCTTCATCTCTTTCGGCGCCTCCCCTGGCTCGCCCGGTGGCCGCTGCTGAGGCTGCGGACAAGCATCGTCGACCGCCTGGGCCTGCCGCCGGCAACCGCCCTGCGCAGCACCGATGGAGCACCCTTTGAAGGTCGCCGATGTGGGTCATAGAGAGGGCCACTGGGCCATTTTCCAACCTGGATCGGCCCATCCCGTGGGACAAGGCCAGCCTCCTCTCGGATCTCCACAGGCGCTGTGGAAAAGCTTGTGGGAAAGTCGGAGGAAGCTGAAAAAAATACGCGATGCGACAGCGGTTTGACACGCTTTGAACAGATCTTTGTGCAATCGACGCAAGCTATTTGTTTACAGTAGTTTGAAAATGTTTACACGACCGTCACCGGGTGTGACACGCCGATCCCGGAGGGGAGACTGTGACCTTTTCCACATCGTGCTACTGCCGAGCGGGGTCAGGCTTGCAAAGAGGGAGGGGCCCGACCGCCTAGCGGCGGCAGATGCCCCATCGCTACCCGTAGATGGCACTCACGAATGGGCCGCTGAGGAAGCTCGCGGCGTCGATCTGGCTCTGCTGGCAGACTCCGTGGCACCGGCCCTCGAGCAGCAGGCGAGCGGCCTCGGCAAGGCCGGCGGCGGTGGTGGCCTGGATCGCCTTGAGAGTGCGAGCGCCGATGCGACGCGGGTGGATGACCCGGGCATCCTCGAGGCGGCGCAGAGTGCCGTCGGCGCTCCGCCCCTCGACCGCCGCATAGGTCGTCACCAGGTCGTCGTCGACGCTCGGCACCTCCTGCTCCATGCGCCGCAGCAGGTAGTCGGCGCGATCCATTCCAGGCGGCGCCTCGTCGAGGATCGACTGGACCCAGGCGTAGTGGCCGGGGTAGCGCAGGGTCTTGTAGTCGAGCCGGTTCACCCGGCCGGCCAGCACCTGCGGCAGGTCGGCGGCGCCGCCCGAGGTGAGGGCCTCTTCGTAGAGCACCCCGTGGATCAGGATCGTCTCACGGTCGGAGAGTGAAGGCCGGGTGGTGCGCTTGCCCTCGCGGATCACGGTGGCGGGCTCGACGTACTCGGTCGCGACGCCGATCGAGCTCCAGGTGAAGCCGTAATAGTGGGGCGGCCGGGCGGTCGTGGTGAGCGCGCCGACCCGCATCTGCACCTCTTCGGCGGTGGTCACCCGGTGCTCGCGGCAGAAGCGCTGGAACAGGCCGTTGGCCAGCACGTTGATGTAGCCCGGGGCGAGACCGGTCTGGAGGACGAAACCTTGCTCGGAGGCGGCCGCCAGCTCGATCACCTCGTTGGTCTCGCGGACGTGCTCGGTGAGATTGGCGTAGTGCAGGCGGTGCCGGAGGGCCAGGCGAGCCATGCGCGGCGCCTCTCTGCCCGGCAGGCAGTCCAGCAGCAGGTCCGCGGCGTCGAGCGCCTGCTCGAGCTCGGGCGACGTCGAGGTGGCGGGAAGGTGGAACGCGCGGACCTCGCCCGGCCGCGCGGATCCGTCGCGGATCCATGCCGCCGCGGCCGCGGCCCGGCGCTCGTCCGAGTCGCCGACGAACAGATCGACCTCGAAGCTCCCCAGCTCCCGCAGCAGCAGCCCGACCGCGCTCCCCATGCCGCCGGCTCCGGCGATCAGCACACGTTTTCTGTTCATGGCTCGCTCCGCAGCACTGGCGATCTTCGCGGAGTCGCCGGCTGCTGTCCCAGGGCGGGGATTGTGGGGGTGGCTGGCCCCCTCGAAGGAAAGCGCATGCTAGCACACGCTCCCGGGAGGATAGCGGGTCCGTTCTGCATCACGAACGGCCTCTCCGGGCGGGTCGGGCTTTCATGTATCATCCCGGCACAGTCATGGGATCGGACCAGCAGGAGGTCTGGGGGCGTTGGGCCTCTTCCACCGACCACCCCGATCGCGACGACCCGAGCGACAAGGCGGTGACGGACTACTCCAATTCTCCGCGCGACTCCACTCGCGTACCGCTGGCGCATCGCATTCAGCTGAAGTTCGATCGCTTCAGCGGCTTCATCAACGAGTACTTCTCCAACCTTTCGCCGGGCGGCATCTTCATCAGGACGGATACGCCCGAGCCGCCGGGGCAGCTGCTCGATTTCGAGTTCCGCCTGGGCGACGGCTATGAGCTGATCCGTGGCCGCGGCGAAGTGGTGTGGGCGCGAGAACGGGGCGAGGGACCCGAGCGGCCGCCGGGCATGGGGGTGCGCTTCATCGAGCTGAGCCCGGGCAGCAAGGACCTCATCTACAAGATCGTCGACGACTATGTCGCGCACGGCGGCAAGCCGTTCGATCTGACCGCGCCCGCCCAGGAGGACCAGCCGCCTGTCCATCCTGGCATCGGGGACGAGGCGCCTGTCCAGCCTGGCGGCGGGAACGAGCCTTCCGTCCAGCCCGGAGCAGCCGGATTCGTGGCTGCTTCGACCGCTGAACCGCTTCCTGGCTTGCCGCCTGGCGGAGCGCGTGCTCCCGGCTCGGCGCTGCCTGGACTGCCGCCTCCGGGCTCGGCGCCGGCGGGTGCGCCGCCGCAGGATTCGACGCCTCTCGGATCGTCTGCGGCCGGTTCGGTGCCTGGCTCGCCGCCGGCGGCCGGCCAGTCGTCGCTGCCGTGGACGCTCGAGCTGCCGGCGATCCAGCAGCTGCCCGGCGTGCCGGCGATCACTCCCCGCTCACCGCTCGAGTCCCTGGGCGCGGGGGCCGGCGCCGCCACGTTCCCGTCCGACTCCGGGGAGCAGGCGCGGGGCGCCCTGCACGGCTTCTCGTCCACTGTCGAAGAGCGGGATCTCGGCGGTCTGTTCGGGGTGGGTGCAGGCGCGGCACGGGAACCGACCGCCTCGAGCTTGGGCGACGCGGTGCCCGGCCAGGGCGCCGACCCGCTGGCCCAGATGGCGGCGGCGCTGCCGCCGCTCGACGAGCTCGCACCCGAGGTGCCGGCGCTGCCGCCGGCGCCGGCCGCGGCGGCGGTGCCGGCGTTCTCGTCCTTCGACCTGCGCGCGACGCGGCGGCGTTCGCGAATGCCGCTGCTCGGCACCCTGGCGGCGATCGCGCTCCTGGGCCTGGCGGTCTACCTGCTGCGCGACACCGCGCTGGCGTGGATCGAGAGATTCCAGGAGCAGCGCAGAGGCGGGGCGCCCGCAGCGGCTCCGGCAGCCCCGTCGATTCCGCAGGCCCCGGGCGCCCTGCCGCCGCGCCGCGGCGCGGGAGCGGCAAGCCGCGGCACGCTCCCGGCCCCGCCCGCAGGCCCTGCCGCCACGGCGCCGCCGGCAGCCGGAGCCCCGGGGATTCCTGGAGCGCCGCTGGCGCCGGTGCCGATGAAGGGCTCTCCGGCCACCGCGGCGCCGGCCGCGGCCTCCTCGACCTCGGCGACCGCAGCCAAGCCCCTCGTGGGGCCTTCAGCCTCGACCCCGGCCGCTGGCGCCGCGAACGCCAAGGGCGCCGCGGCCACGACCGCTGGCGGCGCCGCTCCCAGCCCTGCCGACTCTGCCACCTCCCCGCCCGCGGGCCGCGCCGTGCTGGAACCGGTGGCGACGGCCGGCACCGGCCGTACCGCGGGCGGCCCGGCAGCGGCGGTCGCAGCCGCCCGGGTCACGGCCATCGAGCGGATCTCCTGGCAGGCGTCGGGCGATGGTACCGAGGTGGTGCTGTGGGGCAACGGCGAGTTCACCGGCCAGACCTACTCGCACGAGCGGATCGGCGGTTCGCCGGTGCGCGAAGTGGTCCGGATCACCGGCATCGACCGCCCTTATCCTGTTCCTCTCGTCGCGGTGCGTACCCCGGAGCTGCTGCAGATCCGTACCGGCTACCATCCTCCCCGGGACCTGCACATCGTGCTCGACCTGGGCAGCCGAGACGTGCAGGTCACCGCCATCGAACCGGGTCCGCGCCAGCTCCACATCCACCTGCGCGGCAAGTAACGGCCGCCGGGGTGAAGACGTGGCCGCACCTGTAGTACACTTTTGGGCCCTGGAGCTTTTTTCCATGCGAGGTTACACCGCGGCACGGTGCCGCCGGTGGCGAGTCGGCTCTCGCGAAAGGAGCTCCGCAACCGCGGGTTGCTTCGGATGCCGCAGTCGAAGGCCAACGTCGATCGTCTCAAGCGCCGCCTGTTGCACGACCTGGTGCAGCAGAACGTGGAGCTCATCCAGGGCCGGATGCGCGGCCCCTCGCGGGCGCGCCGCGTTCCGTACCTGCGCTTGGCGGGCGCCCTGGCGCTGGTGGCGCTGTCGACCGCTCTGATCGGTTCGACCCGGCTGCTCACGACCCTCGCCGCCGCCCCACCGCCGCCGCTCCTGGCGTTCGGCGCGCCGCAGACGGGACAGGCCCTTTCGCCGATCCCGCCGATCCCGGCGAACCCGCCGAGCTCGCCGCCCACTGGGGAAGGCGGAGCGCACTCCCTGCCGGCGCGTTCGCCCAGCCTGGCGGCGACCGCGATCGATTCCGCGGTGCTGCCGCTCGCGGTGCGCAAGATCGCTCTCGACGCCGGGCACGGCGGCGACAGCCTCGGCACGAGGACGCCGCTCGGGCTGCTCGAGAAGGACATCACCCTGGACATCGCCCGCCGCCTGCGCGTGCTGCTCGAGGCGGGGCATGGCTTCGAGGTCGTCATGACCCGGCAGGAAGACGACGCGGTGTCGCTGGCCGAGCGCGCGGCGATCGCCAATCGCTCGGGCGCCGACGTCTTCGTCTCGGTGCACGTCAACTGGATCGAGAACCGCACCTCGCGCGGCGTCGAGACCTACTTCCTCGGCCCGACCAACGATCCCTTGCTCAACCGCCTGGCGGCGCTCGAGAACCGCGACTCCGGCTACTCGATGGCCGACATGCGCCAACTGCTCGACGGCATCTATGCCGGCGTCCGCCAGGACAAGTCACGACAGCTCGCCGAGGTCGTGCAGGGAGCGCTGTTCCGGTCGCTGGGACGGGTGAATCCGGGAATCGAGGACCGCGGGGTCAAGTCGGCCCCGTTCATCGTGCTGCTCTCCACCCAGATGCCGGCCATCCTCGCCGAGGTGTCTTGCGCCTCCAACGCCGAGGAGGCGCGGCTCCTCGCCAGGCCGCTCTACCGGCAGTACATTGCCGAGGCGCTGGCCGGCGGCCTGAGGGCGTACGCCAGCGAGGCTCGCGGCGGTGCCGCCGCCCATGGTGGGTGACCGGACGGCGAGCGAACCCCATCGGAGAGCAGACGACTCCCCCTAGAGAGGGGGAGGTAGGGGGCGTCCCCGTCCCCCCGGAGGGGAGGGAAGGGGATCGAGGGGATGCGGGGGGCGATCCGCAGGCAGGCGCCGGGGATAAGAATGACGAGAAAGGAAACGAACAGCATGACCGAGAGCAAACCTGTCCTCCACGTGGGCATCGATCTGGGGACGTCGCGCAGCTCGATCTCGGCCTCCAACGGTCAGCGCCACGTGGTCGAGAGCTACGTCGGTTGGCCGCTCGACATGGTGGCGCGCAAGGTGCTGAAGAAGCCGGTGCTGATCGGCAAGGAGGCGCTCGACAACCGCTCGATGCTCGACCTGCACCGGCCGCTCGAGGAGGGGCTGATCAAGGACGGCTCCGAGAAGGACGAGGCCGCGGTGCGCGAGCTGCTGTGGCACCTGCTGTCGCTGGTCGGCGTCGCCCGCGAGACCCGCAACGGCATGAAGGTGCGGGCCGTGGTCGGCGTCCCCGCCGAGGCGCTGCGCGTCAACAAGCAGAACGTGCGCAAGGCCATGCAGGACGCGGTGGACAACCTGATGATCGTCTCCGAGCCGTTCGCGGTGGCCTACGGGCTCGAGGCGCTGCTGCACACCATGATCATCGATCTCGGCGCCGGCACGACCGACTTCTGCGTCATGAACGGCCGCCTGCCGGCCGACGAGGAGCAACGTACCCTGACCCAGGCCGGCGACTGGATCGACGAGCAGCTGTCGCGCCTGACTCGCGAGCGCTTCCCGGACGCACGGTTCTCCATCCACATGGTCCGTGCCTGGAAGGAGGAGTCGAGCTTCGTCGGCGCCACCCGCAACCCGGTCGTCGTGACGGTGCCGGTCAACGGCAAGCCGACGTCGATCGACATCACCCAGGAGATGCGCCAGGCCTGTGAAGGGCTGCTGCCGCCGATCGTCGAGTCGATGCTCGACCTGCTGTCGCGCGTGCAGCCGGACTACCAGGAGAAGGTGCGCAACAACATCGTCGTCTCGGGCGGCACCGGCCTGATCCGCGGCCTGGGGCCGCGCCTCGAGCAGGAGCTGGCGGCGGTCGGCGGCGGCAAGGTCAAGGTGGTCAAGGACCCGGTCTTCGTCGGCTCCGACGGTGGCCTCTCCATCGCCCTCGACGCGCCTGACGCGGACTGGGAGAAGCTCAGCTCGTAGACTGGACCGCCCTCGTCTCTCCCAGCTCGAGCGCCGGCTGCCCCGCGAGGGCGGCCAGGCCGGCGCCGGCGCCGTAGGTCAGCAGCGCCCACGCGAGGCCGGCGGCGGCGGCGGCCAGGGCTCCCAGCCAGAAGGGCCAGAGTGGCCGCTCCGCCGCGGCGGCGATCGCGGCCAGGCGAAGCCAGAGGTCGTCGCCGCGCAGCAGCTGGCGCGCCGCGGAACCTGTCCAGGGCGGCAGCCGGGTGACCGCGATCGATCCGATCTCGTAGGCGTCGCCGGTCAGCGACAGGAAGGGCGCCAGGGCGACCGGCAGGGCGGCGCCGAAGCCGAAGGGCCGGCCGGCGCGGGCGGCGCGGCGCAGCCACCAGACGCCCGGCACCAGCGTCAGCAGGTAGGGGCCGAAGTCGGTGGCGAGGTAGACGAGGTCGCTGCCGCGGGTGTCGAATCCGCTCAGGCGGCCGGCGTAGTCGCCGCCGGCGGCGACGAACGGCAGCAGCCGCGCGAGCACAGTGCCGCCGTACAGCGGCGCGATCTCGAGCCGCCGCACCTCGCCGCCGGCCACCCGGCAGGCCGCCGCGTGGAGCAGCTCGTGCGCCGGCACGTAGACCCACCAGCCGGCAAGCAGTCCGGCGCCGGCCCAGGCGAGCGCCGGGACGCCCCGCTCGAGGCATCGCTCCAGGCCGCGCCAGGCATCGGTCAGTGGCAGCAGGGCCGCCCGCCGCCAGCGCCCGGCCCTCACGCGGCGCTTCCGGAGCTGCCGGAGCTGCCGGAGCTGCCGGAGCCGGGGGTGCCGCCGGTGATCGCCGCCGCCATGGCCGCCACCTTGGCGGCGTCGTCGGCGGGCCGCGCGGCCCGCGGCCCGGTTGCCGCATCCCCTTCGCGGGCCATCACCAGCAGGGTCAGATCGTCGAGCAGCGGCTCCTCGCCGACGTGGGCGTCGAAGGCGGTCAGGATGCGGTCGTGCACCTCCTGCGGCGTCCCGCCCGGCCGGACCAGCTCGGCGATGCGCTCGTAGCCGAAGGCCTCCGCCCGGGCGTCGAGCGCCTCGGCCAGGCCGTCGGTGTAGAGCACCAGCAGGTCGCCGGGTTGGAGCGTCAAGGCTTGCGGCTCCGGCGCCAGGTCGTCGCGCACCCCGAGCGGCAGGCCGCCTCGCCCCAGCTCCTCCAGCCTGCCGCCGGCGCGGCGCAGCAGCGGGAAGGGATGCCCGGCGCAGACCGAGACCAGGTCCCCGGTGACCGGCGACAGCAGGGCATAGAAGACGGTCATGAACGTACGCCGGGTCCCGGTGCGGCAGAGGGTGCGGTTCAGCATCGCGATCACCCGCCGCGGATCGGGGTCGAGGTCGAGGGCGGTGTTCAGGGTGGCGTTGGCGATCGCCATCACCAGTCCCGAGGCCATGCCGTGCCCGGTGGCGTCGCCGACCATCAGCGCTTCCCGGCCGTCGGGCAGCGGCAACACCTCGTAGTAGTCGCCGCCCACCTCGTTGGCGGTGCGGTAGGAATGCGCGAAGCGATAGCCCGGCAGCTCGATCGTGCCGTGCGGCAGCAGCTCGGCCTGCAGCTCGCGCGCCACCTGCAGCTCGTCGCGCACCCGCACCCGGTCGACCAGCTCGAGCGCCAGCAGGAAGAGCAGCCCGCCGCTGCTGAGCAGGAACCAGAACGGCGAGAAATCCACGCCGACTCGGAAGGTACGGCCGTGCTGCACGCTGGTGTACGTATAGTCGCCGCTCACCAGCGCCACCACGATGAGGATCAGCGAGCAGGCGAACAGCGCGCGCCGCGCCGGCGTCAGCTTGTACGACAGGCCGAGGAAGGCCAGGCGGGCGCGGAACAGCAGGCGCTTGCCGCGCCCCGTCGGCTCGGGCAGGCGGGCGTGCTCGCGCGTCAGCACCGAGTAGGCGCTGGCGGCGTCGCGGTCGAACAACCGCTTGATGTCGCGCCGGTTGAGGCCCGCGGTGTATTCGCGCAGGAACCTTCCGCAGGCCGCCGCCCGGGCCGCCCACGCGGAGCGGCGCTGCCCCCGCGCCCGCGGGGCGCGCTTGGCTTTGCGCTCCCGGCGCGAGCGGCGCTTGCTCATCTCAAGCGGTGGATACGGCGGCGTCGGCGCCGAGTTTCGGCTCGCCGCCGCCGGCGGCGCTGGCGGAGGCGGCGGACGCGGCGGGTTCCGCGGGCGTGGCGCCAGATCCGGCTGCGGGCGCGGCCGCCGCATCGGGACCGCCGCCGGCCAGGTGCGCGATCGAGTTGGCGTAGTAGCGCAGCAGCGGCAGCTCGTCCTCGCGGGCCGTGTACAGCCCCTCCCGCTCCTCGACCAGGTGCCGCAGGGTGAGCATGCGCAGGCCCGCCGCGATGGCGTAGTCCTGGTCGCTGCGCGGCACGTAGACTCGCGCACCGGCGGCCTCGAGCGCCGCCATGCGCCGCCACGCCGACGCCTTGAGCTCGAGCAGCGACAGCGGTCCCAGGCCGCGTTCGGCACGCTCGACGAACACCGCCGCCACCAGCGGCACCGGCACCACCGGCACCACGGCGCCCACCGCCGCCATCAGCTCGCCGCCGAGCGCGGCCAGCCGCTCGGACTGCTCGGCCGGCGACAGCGTGCGGAAATCGAGGCGCCGCTCGCGCAGGATGCGGCGCATCGAGATCGGCGTGCCGAAGGTGACGCAGGCATAGCCGAACCGGTGCCAGCGGCTGCGCGCCGCCAGCCCGAGCTGGCGCAGCACGAAGCGCAAGGTGGTGGCGAGGGCGCGCACGAAGCCTGGGCGGCGCTGCCGCGGTGCCGCGCCGCGGACTGCCGGCCCGCCCGGCGGCGCCGGCGCCGCGCCACTCACCGCCGATGCTATCGGCGCTGCCGGCGCCGGCGCCGCCGCCGCGTCGAGCAGCAGCGTGCGGTCCTCGAGCGTGCGGTCATAGTTGATGCCGACCGGGATGAACACCAGGTCGCGCTCGCCCTCGGGGTCGAAGGTGCGCAGCATGTAGCCGAGCAGGCCCAGCTTCGGCGGCCGCAGGCGGCCGTCGCGGGTCAGGCCGCCTTCGGGATAGACGGCTTGCGTCACCCCGGCGGCGGTGGCCATCTGGATGTAGCGCTCGAGCACCCGCCGGTAGAGCGGGTCGCGGGAGTTGCGGCGCACGAAGTAGGCGCCGGTGGCGCGGATGAGCGTCTGCAGAGGCCAGATCCGCGCCCACTCGCCGACCGCGTACGAGAGCGCCGTGCGGTCCGACGCCAGGTAGGCCACCAGCACGTAGTCCATGTTGCTGCGATGGTTCATCAGGAAGACCACGGTCGAATCGGGCGTCACCTCGGCCAGGGCCGCCTGGTCGCTCGCGGCGAGGCGCACCCGGTAGAGCAGGCGCGCCACCCGCCGCGAGATCAAGGTGCCCAGCCGGAAGTAGAAGTAGGCGTTGAAGGCCGGAACGATCTCGCGGGCGTAGCGCTCGATGTCGGCGAGCACGACCTCGCGCGGCATCTGGCGCTCGCGGGCGCTGGCCTCGGCCGCCTGCACGATCAGCGGATCGTAGAGCAGCCGGTCGATCAGCACCTGGCGGCGGGTGCGCTGGAACGGCCTGATGCTGATCTCGAGGCGGGTGTTGAGCTCGTCGATGACGCGGTTGACCCGCCGCCGCAGGTACCAGCGCACGCTCGGGACCAGCAACCGGTCGAGCGCCGCCCAGGCCGCGAGCAGCAGCAGGACCACGACCATCCAGAGGGGCAGCTCGACGCGGGCGTTCATGGCTGGGGGGGCGGCGACCGCCCTGGGACCATTATGGCTGATCGCTGGCTGATCGCCCTCCGGGAAACCCCTCTGATCCGGGTCTGGGGGGTGGGTCGGTCCCCCAGGCCCTCTCTTCCTCCCACTAC
This sequence comes from Thermoanaerobaculia bacterium, assembly GCA_036521795.1. GTDB lineage: Bacteria > Acidobacteriota > Thermoanaerobaculia > Multivoradales > UBA5704 > JASLEW01. The sequence continues at coordinate 14,084 of DATDGZ010000064.1, forward strand.
GGCTGGTTTTTCTCTCCGACGATGGATTGAGAACTGGGCCAAAAAAAAGCCCCGCATCGTGGAGGGAACGGTGCGGGGGGAGGAGAGGGAGCTGAAGGAGATTGTCGGAGGGTGTTGCCTCCCGGACAGGCTCAACTCCCGCTAACCCGTCCTGAGTCCTTCAACAGGGTTAGTGCCGTGCCGATTCCCTTCGGTTCAAAATCCTGGATCGACCGCCCGCGGTAGAATCGGCCAGGCGCGACGAGCGCTCGGGCACATGCACACGATCTGCAAGGATTTTACGTTCGCCGCGGCGCACGCGATCCGGGGTCACACGGGTGGATGCGAGAACCTGCATGGCCACAACTACCGGGTGCGCGTCCATCTGCGGGCGCGAAGTCTCGACAATCTCGGCATGGTCCTGGACTTCGCCGACCTCAAGGCGCTCATGCAGGAGATCCTCGGCCCCTTCGACCACCGGGTGCTCAACGAGGTGCCGCCGTTCGACCAGCGCAACACGACCGCCGAGCTGCTGGCGCAGCACGTCTATGACGAGGTGGCGCGACGCCTGGCCGCCGGGACCGGGGCGGCTGCCGGGGCGGCTGCCGGGGCGACTGCCGGGGCGGCTGGAAGAGAGCCGGGGGGTGGCGACGTTGATGACGACGGTGGAGGGACCGGGCGCATCCGGGTGGCGCGCGTCGAGGTGTGGGAGAACGACACCTCCTGTGCGGCGTACGAGCCTTGATGCGTACGAGCCCTGAGCCGGTGCCGCCTGCCTCTGGCGGACATGGGACCGGCGGATACGGAAAGGAGCCGTCTTTGAGCAGTGAGCCGAGCACCGCCGCGGGCGCGACCGCAGTCGAACCAGCGGCCGACCGTGAGCGCGGCCCGCGGCCGGACCTCTCGGCCCTGCGCATGGATCCGGACGAGCTCGAGTACCGGCCGCGCCGCGGCTGGATCGGCTGGCTCGTCGCCCTGGCCGCGGCCGGCGCGCTCGCCGCCTGGGCCTTCCTGGCGCCGGCGCCGTTCCTGCTGCCCCGGGTGGAGACCACCACCGTGCAGGTCGTGACGCCCACCGAGGCCTCGACGGTGCTCACCGCGACCGGCTACACCTATGCGCGCGAGCGGGCCGCGGTGGGCGCCAAGATCATCGGCCGGGTGGTCGAGCTGCGCGTCGACGAGGGCGACCGGGTGAAGCAGGGCGACGTCATCGCGGTGCTCGACAGCGCCGACCTGCGCGCCGCCATCGACCAGAACCGCGCCGCCGTGGTGGAGACCAGGGCGAAGCTCGCCGACGCCAGCCGCGAGCGTGGCCGCCAGGAGAAGCTGGTGGCCGGCGGCGCCTCGCCACAGGCCAGTCTCGATGCCGCCCGCACCCAGGAGGCGGTGGCGGCAGCCGAGGTCGGCACGGCCGAGGCCCGCCTGCGTTCGTCCGAGGCGCAGCTCTCCTACACGGTGATCCGCTCGCCGCTGACCGGCGTGGTGATCCAGAAGAACGTGCTGGTGGGCGAGATGGTCGCCCCGGGCGGCTTCACCACCCAGCAGTCGACCGGCGCCATCGTGCGCATCGCCGACCCCCGCTCGCTCGAGGTGGAGGCCGACATCAACGAGAGCTACATCGCGCGGCTGAAGCGCGGCCAGCCGGCCGAGATCAAGATCGACGCCGTGCCCGACCGAGTGTATCACGGCAAGCTGCGCCAGATCGTGCCGACCGCCGATCGCGTCAAGGCGGTGGTCGAGGTGAAGGTGACGCTCGACGACGCCGACGAGCGCCTGGTGCCCGACATGAGCACCACGGTGACCTTCCTCGGCGCCGGCGTCGACCGCGCGGCGCTCGCGGCCAGGCCGAAGCTCT
>DATDGZ010000065.1:0-2923 GCA_036521795.1 Thermoanaerobaculia bacterium
CGGCGCGCGGCCGCGGGCCGAGCAGCAGCACCAGCGCGGCGCCGTAGAAACAGGCCAGCGGCAGGTCGCTGTAGGTGCTCTCGGCGCCGCCCTCGCCCCGCAGGAGGAACGGCGTGGCGGCGGCGGCGAGCGCCGCCAGGGCGCCGGCGGTGCGGCCGGCGGCGCGGCGCGTGGCGTCGTAGACGACCAGCAGCAGCGCCGGCAGGAAGGCGGCGTAGACGGCGCGTGGCAAAGGGGAGTCGGGGTCGGCGCCGAACGCTTCCTGCGCCGTCACCTGGGCGACCGGTAGCAGCAGGGGATACTGCGGGTGGCTGACGTACCAGCGAGCATCGAGCAGGACGGGGGCGTCGACCGTGCCGGCGGCGCGGATGTAGCGGGCCTGGGTGCACCAGGTCATGCGGCCGTCCCAGTCTCGCGGCGGGTTGGTCGCCGCCTCCGCGAAGACGCCGAGACAGATCAGTGCCGCCGCCAGTGCGGAGCAGCGGGTCGCTGTGAGGGCCCAGGCGGCAGCGGCGGTGCGGCGGCCATGCGATCGCGCGCCCCTCGCGGCTGAGACGGCAGGGACTGCAGGATTGGCAGGAGCGGTAGGAGTGGCAAGAGCGGCAGGGGCACCAGAAGCCGCAGGAACGGCAGTGATCGCGGCGGCGGCAGGGTCAACAGGAGCGGGAGGAACGGCAGGGGCGGGAGGGAGGGGAGGGAGGCTGGGGAGCGCCTCCGACCGCCGCTCCCTCCTGGCCCGGCGTCTCCGAAGCAGGCCGGCGGCCAGGCCGGCGAGCGCCGGCACGGCGGCGGTCGCCCACACCGCCGGCGGCCGTAGCGCCACCCCGCAGGTATGCGACAGCGCATAGAGGCCGCCCGCCACCGCGGCCACGCCCAGCAGGTAGCCGTAGGCTGCCCGCCGCGCCAGGGGCTGGCGGCGGAGGGTCGGCAAGAGCTCGGTCAGCCCGTAGCCGGGAACGGCGAACAGGGCGACCGCACCCAGGCCGCCCGCGAGGTCAGCGGCCACTCGAGCCTTCGCCGGCGCGGCGGTCGATCTCCTCGAGGAAGCGGTACCGTTCGTAGAGTCGCGGTGGCTCCCCGCTGTCGAAGGCGACCACCACGTGGCGCAGATTGATCGGGAGCGCGTGGCGCACCTGGGCGCCGCTGGTGAATTCGCCGAGACGGCCGAAGTAGAAGGCGCGGCGCGGCGCCAGGTCGTAGCGAACCCAGTAGGTGCCACCGGAATTCGGCTCACCGCCCATGACCAGGAGGTAGGCGTCGCCGGGAGGAAGCTCGCGGCGGATCTGGTCGATGGCGCGGGTGTATTCCACGCCATGGACGCGGGCACGCGCCTCGGCCAGGCTCTCGTGTGCCTGGGCCGCCCCGACCACCTCGCGCCCGGCGCGCAGCACCGCCAAGGGCACCGCCACCGCCAGGAACATGCCGAGCAAGCCGGCCGCCGCCAGGTCCAGCGCCCGGTCGAGACCGGTGCGCGTGCCGCGGCGAGCGCGTGAGACGTCCGGACTGGCGCTGCGCATGGCCATCATTATGCCGCACCGGTCAGGGCCCGCCCGAAGCGCGGGACGGCGCTCCCGGCTACTGCTTGCCTGCGGCCAGGGGCGTCGTGCCGCCGACCGCCAGCGGCAGGCGGAGCGTCGAGCCGCCGCCCTCCTCGAACCAGCCGATCCCTTCCAGCACGAGATCGAGCTCCACGACGTAGTCTCCGGGCTGGGCGGGAACCTCGATGCCGAGCGTCAGCTCGGCCCGCTCGCCGGGCGCCATGTCGTGCGGCAGGGCGGCAAAGGCGAAGTCCCAGGCGACCTCGGTCTCGTCGGCGCGCAGGAGGTGCGACCCCAGGCGCACCGCCCCGCGGCCGGTGCCGGCCTCGCCGCGAGCGCGCCACAGGGCGGCGCCGGTGTTCTCGACCGCCACCCGGTAGCGGCGGCTGGCGGCACCGTCCGGGCCTGCGAGCAGAGAGATCTCGGCTGCGAAGTGGCCAAGCGCGAGCTGCTCGTCTTCTCGCCCGTCCCGCCGGCACACCAGCACGGCACGGGCGCCGAACTGCGCGGCCACCTCGACCTCCGAGAAGCCCGCCGCCCGCAGCAGGGCTCTCGCGGCACCGGCCGAGGGGACGAACCAGTTCGCGATCGCCTCTTCGATCCGCCGCTCGTTGTGGACGAAGGCCAGCGGATGCAGGGGCCGGCCCGCGAGGGTCGCCGCGGCGCCATCTTGCCCTGGCTCCGGCCGCGGATCGATCGGGTGCGGCTCGGGCAGAATCTCGGTCTCCACGATCAGGAGACCGCGCGTGACGGAGAACAGCTTCTCGAGCGCCAGGACGAGGTGCTTGCAGTGATAGATGAGCCCGAGGGCGAGGACGACGTCGAAGCGGCCGAGCCGAGCCGGGCTGAGGCTGTAGACCGACTGCCTGCGGAGCTCGACGTCGAGGCCGAGCGCCCGCCGTACCAGCAGCGCCTGGCGGATCTCGTGCTGCCGCGCGTCGATGCCCAGCACGCGCGCCGCTCCGAGCCGCTTCGCCTGGACGCTGTAGAACCCGGCGTTGCAGCCGACGTCGAGGACCGACTTGCCGGCGAGGTCTGGTGGCAGGTGCCGCCGGACGACCTCCCAGGTGCCGGCCGGATGGTCGGCCGGTTCGGTGCCGGCGCTCTCGCGCTTCGTCCGCACCCCGTGCGGCAGCTCGATGGCATGGAACCAAGGCCGCAGGCGCTCGACTTCCTCGGCGAGGTCCTGCCGCGTCATGCCGATCCCCTGCACGCTCTGCTCCATGCTCTGCTCGGGCATCTCCATCCGGTCGGGATCTTAGCCCAGGGCCTCGTAGGAGCTCCGGCGGCCGCGGGCCCGGTCGTGGGTCATTTTCCCTCGCGAGGGGAGGGACCCTCGCGAACGGACCCACGGCCGCGGGCCCCGCCTCGGGTCGCGACCCCCT
>DATDGZ010000066.1:0-7359 GCA_036521795.1 Thermoanaerobaculia bacterium
GGACGGTGAAGCTGATGTCGTCGACCGCGGTGAAGTCGCCGAACCGCTTGACCAGGTGGTCGACCGCGATGACCGTGGCGGGGGCGGCGCCCGCTGCCGGAGCGAGGTCGGTCATCGGCCGGCGGCGTGCTCGAGGTTGGCGCGGGCGAGGCGCACCTGGGTGAGGGCGTTGGCGCTGTCGAGGCCGGCGCGCAGCAGCGCGGTCTCGGCGTCGAGCAGCTCCGAGGACGGGATGACGCCCTCGTGGTAACGGTCGCGCGCCACGCGCACGTTCTCGTGCGCCGAGTCGAGATTGGCGACGGCGACGGCAGCCGCCTGGCGGGCGGTGCTCAGCTCCAGCAGGCGCTGGGTCACCTCCAGGCGGACGCGGCGCTCGAGGTCCTCGAGGCGGTGGCCGAGGGCGTCGGCCTGGGCGTCGATCTGGGCGGCGGCGGCGGCGGTGCGGCCGCCGTCGAAGAGCGACAGCGAGACGACGGCGCCGACGCTCCAGCTGGTCTTCCAGCGCGGCTCGAGCGGCAGGATGCGGGGGTTCGGGTTGGCGTAGTCGTAGCCGGCCGAGAGGTTGGCCTGCGGCCAGAGGCCGGCCCGCGTCGCGGCGGCGTTGGCACGGCCGGCGGCGATGCGGCTGCGCAGCGCGACGATCTCGGGCCGCGCCGCCTCGGCGGCGGCGGCCAGCGCCTCGGGCGGCTCGGCGGCTGGCGGAGCAGCCGCGGCCGTTGCCGTTGCGGTGGGCGGAGCCGGCGAGGAACCGGCAGCCGGCGCTGGCGCCGGTGCGGCGGCGGCCGGCGCGGGCTCGGCGAGCGGCTCGACGGGCTCGATGCCGGTGCCCGGCTGCAGGTCGAGGAGCCGCAGCAGGTTGGCGTTGGCGACCGCCGCCGAGCTCGCGGCCTGCAGCCGGGCGAGCTCGGCCTGCTCGCGCTGCACCTGGACCGCCAGCACCTCGTTGCTCGCCGCCATGCCGACGTCGCGGCGGTCGCGGGACTCCTTGAGGTGGGCGTCGTAGCCGACCAGCGACTCGGCGAGCACGCGTTCGCTGTCGCGCGCCGTCACCAGGGTCCAGTAAGCCGTGGCGGTCTCCTGCTCGACGTCGGCGCGCCCCTGTTGCACGTCCTGGTTGGCCGCCGTCAGTTGTCGAGCGCCGGCGGTCACGGCATTCGCGATCCGGCCACTGGTGTAGAGCGGCAGCTCGAAGCCGAGGTGGCCGCGGTAGTTGTCCGGGATGTTCGGGAACACCGTCTCGGTGCCCAGCCCCGGCAGCGTGAGGCGCAGCTCGGGCACGTCGGACTGGCGGGTATAGCTGGCCGTGGCATCGATCTTGGGCAGCCGCTCGGCACGCGCCCCGGTCAGCCCCGCACCGGCGGCGGCGGCCAGCGACCGCAGCTCGGCGAGATGGGCCGAGGCCTCGCGCGCCCGGCTCAGCGCCTCCGCGAGGGTGAGGCGGAGCAGCCCGCCGGAAGCCGAGGACGGGCCGCCTCCGGTCGTGGCCGGACCGCTGCCGGCAACCTGGGGACCTGCGATTGCGGATCGTGGCGGCTGCGCGGCGCCGGCCACCCGGATGGCGCAGACCGCCAGGATCAGGAGGGCGGCGGCCGCTGCGGCGACCCGCGGGGGCAGGTGGTCCGCGGACCTGGAGCAGGAGCGGAGGCGGGTGCTGTGGCGGGTCATGGCGTCACCTCGGCCGCCCCGGCGCGGGAGGCGGCGCTCTCGCCGGCGCGGATCTTGGCGATGAAGATGTCCTCGAGCGACGGCGGCACGGAGCGGGCCTGGTGCACATCGATGCCGGCCGCGGCGAGCTCGCCGGCGAGGCGCTGGCAAGCGGCGCCGGCTTCGCCCGGTTCGACGTCGCGCAGGGTGACGTGGAGCCGCTCGCCGAACGCCTCCACCTCCGCGACGTCCGGGCGGCCGGCCAGCAGCTCCTCGGCCTGCCGCCTGGGCGTGACGGTGAGCTCGATCAGCGCCTGGCGGCCTTGCCAGCCGCTGGCGCGGAGCGCGTCGGGGGTGCTGGCGCTGAGCAGCCGGCCGCGGTCCATCAGCGCGACCTGCTGGCAGCGCTCGGCCTCGTCGAGGTAGGGGGTGGTGAGCAGGATCGTCATGCCGTCGCGCTGCAGGCGGTTGAGGATGCGCCAGAAGTCGCGGCGCGACACCGGGTCGACGCCGGTCGTCGGCTCGTCCATCACCAGCAGCTCGGGGGTGTGGACGAGGGTGCAGGCCAGCGCCAGCTTCTGTTTCATGCCGCCGGAGAGGCGGTCTGCGAGACGGCCGCGGAACGGCGTCATGCGCAGGCGGTCGAGCAGCTCGTCTCGCCGCGGCTGCCAGTCGTCGACGCCGTGGATGGCGGCGAAGAAGGCGACGTTCTCGTCGACCGAGAGATCGCCGTAGAGCGAGAAGCGCTGGGACAGGTAGCCGATCCGGCGGCTGAGGTCGACGCCCCGCCGGATGGGGTCGAGGCCGCAGGTGCGGACGGTGCCGCCGTGCGGCGCCAGCAGCCCGAGGATGACGCGCAGGGTGGTCGTCTTGCCGGCGCCGTCCGGGCCGATCAGGCCGAACATCTCGCCGCGCGCCACCCGGAAGCTGACGTCGTCGACCGCCACCAGGTCGCCGTAGCGGCGGACCAGCCGCTCGACGGCCACCATCTCGGTGTTGCCATCGCTACTTGCCGCCTGGCCGTCCCGGGTAGAGGCGGCGGTCATGATGCGCCTCCGGATGTCGCCGGGGCTGCCGGCGCTTGGAACCTGGCCGTGGCGGGCATGCCGGGCTTGAAGAGACCGTCGCGGTTGTCCAGGCCGACCTTCACCTTGAAGACCAGCATCACGCGCTCGTCGCGGGTCTGGACGTTCTTCGGCGTGAACTCCGCCTCGGGGGAGATGTAGGTGATGTGGCCGCCGCGGCGCTGGCCGTCGTCAGTCACCACCTCCGCCTGCTGGGCGAGACGGATGCGCGCGAGGTCGGGCTCGGCGACGTAGACGGTGAGCCAGGCGTTGGCGAGGTCGGTGATCACGCAGAGCGGCGACCCGGGCTGCAGCAGCTCACCCTGCTGCGCCACCTTCTCGGTGACCACGCCGGTCAGCGGGCTGGTCACCGTCGCATCCCGGATCTGCTGCTCGAGGGCGGCGGCATGGGCCTCCATCGCGGCGAGTCGCGCGCGCGCCTCGGCGATCTCCTGCGGCCGGCTGCCGTGGCGGGCGCGCGCCAACGCCTCCTCCGTTCCGCGCCGCCGCGCCGCCGTCATGTCGCGCCGCGTCCGCGCGTCGTCGCGCGACTTGGCCGTGCCCGAGCCACGGTCGAGCAGCGCCTGCATGCGGTCGAGGTCCTTCTCGGCGCCGTCCAGGTCGGCGCGGGCGCCGGCGACCTGGGCTGCCGCCTCGGCGATGTCCTCCGGACGCGAACCGGCCACGCGGAGAGCCAGCTCGGCGGCCGCCTGGTCGCGGTCGCCGCGTGCCTGGTGCAGAGTGAGGACATTGTCGGTGGTGTCGAGCTCGGCCAGCACCTGGCCGAGCTTCACCGCGTCCCCCTCCTGCAGCGAGAACTTCAGCAGCCGGCCCGCGACCTTGGCCGCGACGTGCACGTCGGTCGCTTCGACGTGACCCGCGCCGACGATGACGTTGCTCTCCGGCGCCTTGCCGCAGCCGGCCAGTAGCAGCGCGGCGGCAGCGGCGCCCGCCACCACCCGGGCTGGCCCACCACCCATGCCTGCGAAATCAGATCTCATCTCAACCCTCCTCCCCGGTGCTCATCGCCGATCTCCAATGCTACAACCCGCGCCGCGGTTGCCAGCGCACGCCACTGCCCTTCCACGCTCCAGGGCAGGCCGCCGCGGGTGGCGTCGAGACGCGTAAGTGGCTGAATCTGCTAATCGACAGTGGGACCAACCGCGGCCCAGCCGGCGCGAGCGCTTACTAGCGGAAGCCGGGCTGGTCGAGGCCGAAGCGGGCCAGGCGGGTGTACAGCTGGGCGCGGGTGAGCCGCGGCAGGCGCGCGGCCGGGACACGAAGGGCAGCGCCGCCCGCCCGTCGACCCGAGACGGGCGGGCGGGGTGGATTGCTGCATCAGGAAGGGGCTCGCCCGGGCGATCGGCTCGCCTAGTGGAAGACCCGCTTGCCGCCTGCCTTGACCTGGGACCAGCCGGTGGGGCAGGTGTTGCGGTCCGGGATGTCGAGGCAGAGGCACACCTTGGAGCTGCCCGAATCGACCGTGCTGCTCGAGCCCGCTGCGACGTTGAGCTCGACCTGGTTCGGGGCGTGCTCGCAGGACCCTTCGCTGCCGTAGCGGGCGAAGATCACGATCGCATGGTTCGAATCGTTCTGGATGGTGACGCCGCCGGATGCCGGCGCCGCCATCTTGTCCTGTGCCAGGAGCGCACCGGCGCCGAGCGCGATGCAGAGCACTGCCGCTGCGAGAACCCACTTTACCCGAAAGACTTGCTGCATTGCATTCCTCCTCTGGTTGACGTTGAGGCCCACGCCACACATCGACCATCCGCTCCCGGGCCGTGGCGCGGAGCGCGAGCCAACTTCCTATACGCAGAAGAGGGGTCCGAAGTTCCGGCTTGCCATTCAGAACACGAACATCCCCACTGCCGCGAGAAACATCAGCAGCGTCGCCAGGGCGACCGCCGTCCGCCCCAGGCGCGAGCTGGGCTGACCGTTCATCAGCTTGCGGTCGGAGGCGACGATCAGGATGCCGACCATCAGGAAGGGAGCGAGCAGGCCGTTGATCACGGCGGTCCAGAACAGCGCCCGGATCGGATTGATGTGCGCGAAGTCGAGGGCGATACCGGCGGCGGTCGCCAGCACCAGCACCGAGTAGAAGCGGCGCGCGCTCTGGAGCTTCTCGTCGATGCCCTGCCGCCAGTTGAAGGTCTCGGCGAAGGCATAGGCGGCCGAGCCGGCGAGGGTCGGGATGGCGAGGAACCCGACTCCCAGGATGCCGATGGTGTAGAGGGTCGCCGCCAGCGGGCCGGCGAGCGGCCGCAGCGCCTCGGCTGCCTGGCGCGAGGTGTCGATCTTGGTCAGGCCGTGCGCGTGCAGGGTGAGGGCGGTGGTGAGGATGATGAAGAACATGGCCGCGTTCGAGAAGAAGGTGCCGACGCCGACGTCGAGCTTGCGGTCGACGATCTCGTCCTTGGTGGCCCCCTCGCGCCGGACCATCATCCGCCGTCCCTTGGCCTTCTCCTCCTCGACCTCCTGGGAGGCCTGCCAGAAGAAGAGGTAGGGGCTGATCGTGGTGCCGAGGATCGCCACCAGGGTCGCCCATGCGTCCGAGCCCACCGGCAGGCTCGGCACGACGGCATCGCGCAGCACGTGGCGCCAGTGGGGATGGACCAGGAAGGCGGTGATCACGTAGGCACCGAGCACCAGCGCCAGCCATTTGAGGACGGTAGCGATCTGGACGTAGCGCAGGCGCACGGTCGCCGCCGTGATGGCGATCCCGAAGACCACCACCAGGACGTGGGAGTTGATGCCGGACAGCATCTCGGCGGCGTCGGCCATGCCCGCCAGGTCGGCGGCGATGTTGATGACGTTGGCGCCCAGCAGGGCGACGGCGGCAGCGATCAGGAGCGGCCTGGGGAAGCGCTTGCGCAGCGCCCCGGCCAGCCCCTCTCCCGTGACCATGCCGATGCGGGCGCACATCATCTGGACGGCGGCCATCAGCGGCCAGGTCAACAGGGCGGTCCACAGCAGCGCGGTGCCGAGCTGGGCGCCCGCGACCGAGTAGGTGGCGATGCCCGAGGGATCGTCGTCCGCGGCGCCGGTGATCACGCCCGGACCGAGCGCCGAGAAGAAGCGCCGGACCAGGCTCGTCTTGCGGTGTGGCTGCGGTGGGGCGCTCGGCGCCTGAGCGGCTCTCATCGTGGCCCTCCTGGGCGTTGTGCGACGGTCCCCGCCTCAGGAGGGCGTGGGGAATCTGGTTCGGACCGGTGGGTCCGGCGCGATCAGGCCCGGGTGCCGCCCTCCGGACCCTGGGGCGGAGCGGCCTGGGCCTGCGGGGCGGGCACGGCGGGTGCCGGGGCGGCTTGGGCGACCGGGGTCTGGAGCGGCGTGCCGACCGCGCCGACCGAGCTGACCGCAGCCTTGGGCGCCTCGAGCTGCGAGTTGGCCTTGTCGTCCGGTTTCTGTCCGCTCATGGCGTCCCTGAAATCGCGGATCGAGGTGCCCAATCCCTTGCCGAGCTCCGGCAGGCGCTTCGGACCGAAGAAGAGCAGAGCGATGCCCAGGATGAGGAGCAGGTGCATCGGCTGGAAAAGTCCTTCGAACATGACAACCTCCGGCGGCGTGCACGAGACGCCACGCCTCTATTCTCAGGGCAGAGCCGTCCAGGGTCAAGGGGAGGGCGGGATGAGCGGGATGAGCCCCATGGCGCGCAGGCGCCTGACGTGGATCGTCGGCGGCAGGGCGCCCCAGCTTCGGAGCTGTCGCACCACGGGCGGCGGCAGCAGCCCCAGCGCCTGCGCCTCGACCGGGTCGAACGGCATGACGATGGCGGCGCGCGCTTGCTCGGGCAGCTGGCGCCAGGCGGCGAACGCCGCCCGCACGTCGTGGTCCGGGAAGGCCGCGACGGGCACCGAGCGGAAGGCGGCGAAGCCGGCGACGGCCGCGGCGGCCAGGCAGGCAGCCGCCAGGCCGCCGCCCAGACGGATGCTGGCGGATCCCCGCCGTCCCGGAGCGCCGCGGGCCGCGGCATCCGGACCGGCGATGCCGAGACCGCTGGCCACGCTCGCGGCGAGCAGCGGCAGCGGCATGACTGGCAGCAGGAAGCGGGCGGCCGGGAAGAAGTAGAGCGAGTAGAAAACCAGGTGCGCCGCGGCGGCGGCGGCGGCGGCCGCGAGCACGGCGGCGGCGACCGCCGGATGGCGCCGCCGCCGCCAGGCCAGCAGCAACCCGGCCAGCCAGCCGAGCGGCGGCCAGTAGCGTCCGAGGTAGGAATCGGGGGAGAGCCCCGGCAAGCCGAGGAGAATCTCGGCGTAATACCGGAGGTTGGGGATCGGCCGGCCGCCGGGGCCGCGGGTGAAGTCGTCGTTGCCGTGCAGGGCGTAACGGAGGTTGAACGTCGTGCCCGTGGCGTTGTACCAGCGCGGTGCCCAGTAGCGGTAGCCGCTCCATTCCCACGGCGGCAGGTGGGAGCGCCAGAGCAGGCCGGCGACGAGCAGTGGTACCACTGCCGCGCCGGCCCCCCAGAGCGCCGCGCGCCGCAGCAGCTCGCGGTCGCCCAGGGCGCGCCAGCCGTAACCCGCGAAGGCCGCGGCCGCCGGGGCGAACAGCAGCGCGCTCGCGGGCCGCATGCCGGCCAGCAGGCCGAAGGCGAGTCCGCCGCCCGCTGCCGCGGCGCGGGCGGCGAGTGCCGGACGGCCTTCTCGACCGG
>DATDGZ010000067.1:0-13601 GCA_036521795.1 Thermoanaerobaculia bacterium
ACGCTGCCCTGGCCGATCGCCGGCGCCGGCACCGGTCTCGCCGCGGAGCCGCCGCCGGGCACCGCGGTCGAGCAGCCGGCGGCGGCGGCGCTCGCCCGGCGCCGGCAAGCGCTGGCGGACGCCGGCGGCCTCGACGAGCGCTTCCACCCGGCGTGGTTCGAGGACGTCGACCTGGCGCGCCGGCTGCGGCAGCTCGGCGGCGTGCTGCTCTACTGGCCGGCCGCACGCTTCCGTCATGCCCTGGGCAGCACCGTCCCGCGCCTGGGCTACGGTCCGTTCCTCTGGATCTACTACCGCAACCTCGAGCGCTACCTGGCGAAGCATCATGGCGCCGCCTGGGCGCTCGCGGCGCGCGCCAGCCTGGCGGCCGGCCTGGCGATCCGCCTGCCGCTCGTCCCGCTGCGGCGCCCGCGCCGGGCCGCCTCGCGCCGCGACGCCGCGGCCGGCCTGCTGCTGGCGATCGCCGGCGCCCTCTCCGGCTGGCGCCTGCCCCGCCGCCTGGCATGCGATCAGCTCGGCGGCGACACCGGAGCGCCCGGCACGTCCGGCGCGTCCGGCACGTCCGGAGCGCCCGTCAACGCCGGCCGGCAAGACGGGCCAGGCGAGCCGGCCCCACCCGAGCCGCGGCAACCGCGGCAACCGCCGCCAGGGAGCGCTCGTGCCCGCTGAGGTGGCGGTCTGCCTGGTCACCCATGACTCGGCGGCGGACCTGGCGGGGTGCATGGCCGCGATCGGCGCCCTGCGCCGGCCGCCGGCCGAGATCGCGCTCGTCGACTCCGGCAGCCAGGACGGCAGTCTCGAGGAGGCGCGGCGCACGGCGCCGCCAGGGATTCCCCTGGCCGCCGCCGGTCATGCCGCCAACATCGGCTTCGCCGCCGGCATGAACGCCGCCATCGCGGCCACCCGGGCGCCCTACGTCCTCACTCTCAACGCCGATGCCCGCCCGCGGCCCGACTACCTCGAGCTCCTGCTCGCGCGCATGGCGGCGCATCCGCGGCTGCGGGTGGCGGCGGTGACCGGACGGCTGGTGCGCCCCGCCGCGGCGCACGGGCCGCGCCTCCTCGACGCCTGCGGCATGCGGGTCACCGCCGCCTGGCGCCACCTCGACCGCGGATCGGGCGAGCCCGACCACGGCCAGTGGGCTCTCCCGGAGCGGGTCTTCGGCGCCACCGGCGCCGCCTCGCTGTTCCGCCGCGACGCGCTGCTCGACGCGGCGGTGGACGGCGAGATCTTCGACCCCCGGTTCCACTCCTTCCGCGAGGACGCCGAGCTCTGCTTCCGCCTGCGCGAGCGCGGCTGGGAGATCCTCTACGAGCCCGCCGCCGTGGCCGAGCACCGGCGCTTCAACGTGCCCGAGAGGCGCGCCGCGATGCCTCCTGGCGTCAATCTCCACTCGCTCAAGAACCGCTACCTGCTGCGGGTCTACCACCAGACCGGGCGCAACCTGGCCCGCACCCTGCTGCCCACTCTCGGCCGCGACCTCGGCGCGCTTGCCTGGGTGCTGCTCCGGGAGCGCTCGTCGCTCGGCGCCTACGGCTGGCTGCTGCGCCACCGCGCCGAGCTGCTGGCCCGGCGGCGGACGATCCAGCGCCGCCGCACGCGCCCGGCGGCCGAGCTGGATGCCTGGTTCGGGCGCCCGGGAGCGCCGCTGTGAGTGGCCCCGCGGTGGCGCTGATCGGCAGCCGCGGCATCCCCGCCCGCTACGGCGGCTACGAGACGCTGATGGAGGAGCTCTCGGTGAGGCTGCTGGCGCGCGGCTTCCGGGTGACCGTCTACTGCCGCTCCCACTCGACGCCGCCGCGCCTCCGCCTGTACCGCGGCGTCGAGCTGGTGGTGCTGCCGACGCTGCGCACCAAGCATCTCGACACTCCGGTCCACACCCTGCTCGCCTGCCTCCACGCCGGCGCCCGCGGCTTCGACGCCGCGCTGCTGGTCAACTCGGCCAACGCCCTGTTCCTGCCGTTGCTCGCGGCCGGCGGCATCCCCACCGCCCTGCACGTCGACGGCATCGAGCGGCGGCGCCGCAAGTGGGGCCCCTTCGGACGCGCCGTCTACGCGCTGTCGGAGCGGCTGGCGTGCGTCCTGCCGGACGCCCTGGTCACCGATGCCGAGGTCATCCGCCGCCACTACCTCGAGCTCTACGGCGCCGACTCCACGGCGATCGCCTATGGCGTCGATCCGCAGCCGGCCGCGGCCGGCGTCCTCGCCCGGCTGGGGCTCGCCGAGCGCCGCTACTTCCTGTACGTCAGCCGCTTCGAGCCCGAGAACAACCCGCACCAGGTGGCGGCGGCCTACCGGGCGGTGCGCGGCGACCTGCCGCTGGTGATGGTGGGCGGGGCGCCCTATGCCGGCGACTTCATCGCCGGTTTCACCCGCGGCGCCGATCCGCGCATCCTGTTCCCCGGACCGATCTACGGCGAGGAGTACCGCGAGCTGCTCGCCAACGCTCTCGCCTACATCCATGCCACCGAGGTCGGCGGCACCCACCCGGCGCTGGTCGAGGCCATGGGGTACGGCAACTGCGTGGTGGTCAACGACACCCCCGAGAACCGCGAGGTGGCGGGCCCGGCCGGCCTCTACTTCCGGGCGGCCGATCCCGGCACCCTGGCGGCGCGCCTCGAGCAGGTGCGGCGGCGCCCGCGCCGGGCCTGGCTGGCCGGCCGCGTGGCGGCCCGGCGCGCCGGCCGGCGCTACTCCTGGGAGCGGGTGGCGGACCAGTACGCGGAGCTGCTGCGGGCGCTGGCCGCGCGGGGGTGACGGCCGGCCGCAAGAAAGGCGGCCCGTCCGGGTTCCACGGCATGACCGCAGCCGGTCGGCGGGCCGCGGCATGTTTTCGCCGGCGATAGACGGTGCGAGCCTCTGCCACGTTACAATAAACAAGCTGTTCTACCGACTGCGAGGCAAGGGCTGAAAACGCATCCATGCTGAAAGAACGAGCCCGCATTCTCGCGGCTTCAATCTTTCTGGTCGACCTGGCGCTCGTCGCGGCCGCCTTCCTGCTGGCGTTCTCCCTTCGTAGCTGGATCCTGCCGCGCCTGGTGCCGCAGGCGTTCCCTGCCCGTCTTTACCCGCTGACCGCGTACCTGCCGCTGCTGCCCCTGGCGCTGGCGATCTGGGGCGCGCTGCTGCTGCTGTCGGGGCGGTACCGGTCCCACCGCACCGTGCCGCTGCTCGACGAGTCGTGGGCGGTGCTGCGGGTCTGCGCGAGCGGCACGATCATCTTCACCCTCGCGCTGTACCTCCTGCGCATCGACGTGCGGCTGCTCGGCAACGACCAGATCAGCCGCGCCTGGGTGCTGCTGTTCGGCGTCTTCGCCTCGCTCCTGCTGCTGGCCGAGAAGCTCTTCCTGCGCATCAGCTCGCGCTACGTGCGCTCGCGCGGCTTCAACTACCGCACCGTGCTCATCGTCGGCACCAACCCGGCGGCGCTCAAGATCGCCGACTCGATCCACGGCCACCGCTTCTGGGGTTACCGCATCCTCGGCTTCATCATCAACGGCCATGCGCCGGCGGATCCCTGGCCCAGCCGCTACCCGATCCTCGGCGAGCTGAAGCACATCACCCGCATCATCGAGAGCAACGTCGTCGACGACGTCATCTTCGCGGTCAGCCGCCGCGACCTCGACCGCCTGGAGGACCTCTACCTCAGCCTCCAGGAGCAGGGGATCCGCACCCGCTTCGCGGTCAACCTGTTCCCGCACGCCCAGGCGCGGGTCGAGCTCGAGGAGCTCGACGGCATCCCGCTGCTGTCGTTCGCCACCGGGCCCACCAGCCCGCTGCCGCTGATGGCCAAGCGGCTGATGGACGTGGCGCTGTCGTCGCTGCTGCTGCTGATCGGGCTGCCGGTGGTCGGGGCCATCGCCACCCTGATCAAGATCACCTCGCACGGCGGCGTGCTCTTCCGCCAGACCCGCTGCGGTCTGAACGGGCGCATCTTCACCCTGTACAAGTTCCGGACCATGGTCGAGGACGCCGAGGAGCGGCGCCGCAATCTCGAGCACCTCAACGAGATGAAGGGGCCGGTCTTCAAGCTCAGGAGCGATCCGCGCGTCACCTGGCTCGGCCGCATCCTGCGCCGCTTCAGCCTCGACGAGCTGCCGCAGCTGTGGAACGTGGTGCGCGGCGACATGAGCCTGGTCGGCCCGCGTCCCCCCATCCCCGAGGAGGTGGCCCGTTACCAGCGCTGGCAGCGCCGCCGGCTGTCGATGAAACCGGGCCTGACGTGCCTGTGGCAGGTCAGCGGCAGGAACCAGATCGATTTCGACCGCTGGATGCAGCTCGACCTCGAGTACATCGACTCCTGGTCGCCGATGCTCGACTTCAAGATCCTGCTCAAGACCATCCCGGCAGTGCTCTCCGGGCGCGGGGCGTCGTAGCGGCGCCGCCGCTCTACGACGCGCCGGGGCTCTCCGGCTGCTCAGCCCCCCGCCGGCGCGGCAGGTCTCCGGCGGCCAGCGCCAGGGTGGTCTCGATCACCGCGGCGAGCGGCCGCGCGTCGGCCAGGCCGCGCCCCGCGAGGTGGAAGGCCGTGCCGTGGTCGACCGAGGTGCGCAGGAAGGGGAGGCCCAGGGTCCAGTTGGTGGCCAGCCCGAAAGCGGCGGTCTTGACCGCGATCAGCCCCTGGTCGTGGTAGAGCGCCAGCACCCAGTCGAATTCTCCCCGCCGGGCGCGCGCGAAGAGCGAATCGGCGCTCTCCGGCCCGTGGACGTCGAGGCCGCGGCGGCGCGCCCGCTCGACCGCCGGCGCCAGCACCGCCTGTTCCTCGCCGCCCAGCAGCCCCCCCTCGCCGGCGTGCGGATTGAGCCCGGCCAGCGCGATCCGGCCGCCGGCGTGGCGGTCCAGGCAGGCGAGCGCCTCGTCGAGCGCCCGCGGGTCGAGGGCCGCCGGCAGCGCCTGGGCCAGCGGTAGATGGACGGTCAGCAGCGCCACCTGCAGGTCGGGCGCCAGGAACGCCATCAGGTAGTCGCGGCCGTAGCGCTCGAGACCGCAGGCCGCCGCCAGGTAGTCGGTGTGGCCGCGGAAGTCCGGCAGGAGATGGCGGGCGATCGATTCCTTGGCGACCGGCGCGGTGACCAGCGCGTCGGCGACTCCCTGGCGCACCAGCGCGATGCCGGCGTCCAGCGCGGCCATGGCGCCGGCGGCATCCGCCGGCCCCGGGTTGCCCGGCACCACGGTGCGGCGGGTCGCCACCGGGTCGAGCACCGGCACCGCGTCGCCGCCCGCGGCGGCCAGCGCTACGAGATCGGCGGCCGCCGGCATGCCGGGGAGGTAGCGCAGCCGGTCCCACGGGGCGCCGGGCAGCGAGGACCGCAGGGCGTCGAGCGCCGCCCGCTCGGCCACCAGCAGCGGCTGCCACGCCGCCGGCAATCGCGGCGATCGCGACAATCTCCGCCGGGACCGCTCGGCGCCGTCGCCGGCGGCCGCGGCAGGCTCCATGGCCAGGGCTCCGAGCAGGATCTCCGGGCCGATGCCGGCGGGATCCCCCTGGGTCAGCGCCAATCGCAGGG
The DNA here is from genome assembly GCA_036521795.1 of Thermoanaerobaculia bacterium. Lineage (GTDB taxonomy): Bacteria > Acidobacteriota > Thermoanaerobaculia > Multivoradales > UBA5704 > JASLEW01. Next base: position 5,508 of record DATDGZ010000067.1, read on the forward strand.
GGCGCGGCGGGCGGGCGGATGGCCGGCTCCGGAAAGCCCCCGGCGCATCGTTCACGGTCAGGGCTCCGAGGGGGGCTCGCCGCTGCGGCGCGGCCGGCGCTTGAGCTCCCGCTTCAGCTCCTCTTCCTTGAACATGTAGCGGATGGTGTGCTTCCGGATGAGCAGGTTCGGGCCGGAGTGACGGTTGAGCTTGAGCGCGCCCTTGTCGTACCACTCGATCCAGCCGCGCAGCTCCTCCCCGTTGTCGAGGATCAGCACCATCGGCGTCTTCGCCGCCATCTGCTTGAGGTAGTAGAACTCCTCGGCATTGGTCTGCTCGGGCGGCGTCTGCTTCCGGCGCACGCTGCGCGACGGCAGCGCGTTCTTGAGCTCGTTCATGTCCGGGCGGATCAGTTTGCGGTTGGCCATGTGGGGGGCTTTCGGTCTCACGCGATATCTGGCGGCAGTGACGGTAGGGACGGCAGCGGTGGGATCTGCGGCAGCGAGGACGGCCGGCCCTCCGGGTTCCTGGTCTTGTATTGATCGTCTTCGTAGGCCAGGCAGCACAGCAGCCTGCCGCACTGGCCGGAGATCTTCGACGGATTCAGCGAGAGGTTCTGGCGCTTGGCCATCTGGATCGAGATCGGCCGGAAGTCCTTGAGCCAGGTCGAGCAGCACAAGGTGCGGCCACAGATGCCGATGCCGCCGACCAGGCCGGCCTCGTCGCGGGCGCCGACCTGCACCATCTTGACCCGCGCCGAGAAGCGGCTCGACAGGTCGCGCACCAGCTGGCGGAAGTCCACCCGCCCCTCGGAGGTGAAGTAGAACGTCGCCTTCTTGCCGGACAGCGAGAACTCGACCAGCGACACCTTCATGTCCAGGCCGAGCGCGCGCGACCGCTCCTGGGCGAAGAGCTTGGCGGTCATCTCGCTCTGCCCCTGGCGCTCGTGGGCCGCCATGTCGGCATCGTCCGCCCGCCGCAGGATCGGGCGGGCGCTCGACTTCTGGCACGGCTTGAAGACCGGCATCGGCGAACGCTCCACCCGCCCGTAGGCCGGCCCCGACTCGAGCTCGACCACCACCGGGTCGGCGACGGCGTAAATCCTGCCGGCCGTGGCGCACAGCGTCACGTTGGTCTCCTCACGGAAGCGCACGCCGACGTAGGTGTCTTCGACGGCGGTCGACATTCCCTTGAACGCGCAGCCAGAACATCCGCTCATGATCCTCACTTCCATTCCATCTGCTACAGCAACAGCGACTTATGCAGGATGAGTACCAGCCGGAGGGTATCACGCCGCGTCGAGGACCCGGCGGCCGATGTCGCGCCGGAAGATCTTGCCCGGCCACTGGATCTCGGCGGCCGCCGCGTAGGCGCGCTTCAGGGCTCCCACCAGGTCGGGACCCAGGGCGCAGACCGACAGCACCCGCCCGCCGGCGGTCAGCAGCTCGCCGCGCGGTCCGCGCTGGGTGCTGGCGTGGAACACCTCGGCACCCAGCTGCGCCGCCCGTTCGAGCCCCGTGATGGCCTCGCCGGCGACCGGCCGGCCGGGGTAGCCCTGGCTCGCCAGGACGATGCAGGCGGCCGCCTCCTTGCGGAAGCGGAGCCGGCGAACGAGGCCGAAATCACCTGCGGCCGCCGCGGCGAGGACCGGCAGCAGATCGTCCTCGAGGCGCAGCAGGAGCACCTGCGCCTCGGGATCGCCGAGCCGGGCGTTGAATTCCAGCACCTTGGGGCCGGCGGCGGTCAGCATCATGCCGGCATAGAGCACGCCGACGAACGGCCGGCCTTCCTTCGCCAGGCCGCTGACCGTGGTGCGCATGACGGTCTCGACGATCTCCGCCGCCGCCTCGCCGGAAGGGAGGCCGCCCGGGCTGTGCGAACCCATGCCGCCGGTGTTCGGACCGGTGTCCCCGTCGCCGATGCGCTTGTAGTCCTTGGCGATGGCCAGGGGCAGCAGCCGCTCGCCGTCGGAGAGGGCCATGAACGAGACCTCCTCGCCCGACAGGAACTGCTCGACGACGGCGCGGTCGCTGCTGGCGCCAAATCGGCGCGCTTCGAAGAGCGCCGCGACCGCCGCCTCGAGCTCCTCCTCGCCGGCGGCCACCATCACGCCCTTGCCGGCGGCCAGGCCGTCGGCCTTGAGCACCACCGGGAAGCCGAAGCGGCCGCAGGCGGCGCGGGCCTCGGCGGCGTCGTGCACCACCGCGAACGGCGCGGTGGGGATGCCGTGCCGCTCCATGAACTGCTTGGCGAACACCTTGCTGCCCTCGATCTCCGCCGCCCGCTGGCTGGGAGCGAAGATCGGCAGCCCGCGGCGCTCGAACTCGTCGGCGACGCCCAGGGTGAGCGGCAGCTCCGGCCCGACGATCGTCAGGTCGATCCGCAGGTCGGCGGCGAAGTCGGCGAGGCGGTGGATCTCCTCCGGCGCCACCGGCACCAGGTCGGCCAGCCGCGCGATGCCGGGATTGCCCGGCGCGCAGAAGAGATCCTGAAGCAGCGGGCTCTGCCGCAGCTTCCAACACAGGGCATGTTCGCGCGCCCCCCCGCCCACGACCAGGACTTTCATGCCGGTCTCCGTGCAGCCAGGGCGGTCACCGCCATGACGTCCACGATGTCCTCCACGCTGGCGCCGCGCGACAGGTCGTTGACGGGCCGCGCCAGGCCCTGCAGCAGCGGCCCCACGGCACGCGCCCCCGCCAGGCGCTCGGTGAGCTTATAGGCGATGTTGCCGGCGTCGAGATCGGGAAAGATTAGCACGTTGGCGCTGCCCGCCACCGGGCTGCCGGGCGCCTTGCGCAGCGCCACCTCCGGCACCAGCGCCGCGTCCGCCTGCAGCTCGCCGTCGACGGCGAAGCCGACCCGGCGTTCGCGCAGCAGCGAGAGCGCCTGGCGCACCTTGTCGACCCGTGGATGGGAGGCGCTCCCGCGGGTCGAGAACGACAGCAGCGCCACCCGCGGCTCCTCGTCCAGCAGGTCGCGGCAGCTGGCCGCCGCCGCTTCGGCGATGTCCGCCAGCTGTTCCGCGGTCGGGTCCGGGACCACGCCGCAATCGCTGTAGACCAGGCCGCGGCCGTCCGGCATCACCATCAGGAAGCAGGAGGAGACCAGCTTCAGGCCCGGCCGCACCCCCACCATCCGCAGCGCGGCCCGCAGCGTCTCCGCGGTGGTCGCCTCGGCGCCCATGACGGCGCCGTCGACCTGCCCGGTGGCCACTTGCATGGCGGCATAGTACAAGGGGTCCCGCGCCAGGCGTGTGATCTCCGTCTCACGGGCGGCGGGGAACACGTGGCGGGCAAGGCGCCCGGCGATGAAGTCGGCCTCGGCGGCGGACGGCAGGGGCTCGACCACCGGCACGGTCAGGGGCACTCCCGCGGCCGCCGCGGCCCGGGCCACCGCCGCCGGCGCGCCCACGAGGCGCGGCCGGCAGACCCCCGCTGCCGCGGCGCGCTCCGCCGCCGCGACCACCCGCGCGTCCTCGCCCTCGGCCAGGATGACGGTCGCCTGGACGGCATGGGCGCGCGCCCGCAGGCGCTCGAGCAGGCCGGTCACCGGCCGGCGTCCACGGGCCTGCACCGCGACGGCCGGGCCGTCAACCGGCCAGAGCCATTGGTCCAGTTGGCTGCGGCCTGCCGCCTCTTGGCTCGATCGTCACCGCCCAGGCCTGGATGCGCTCGACCGGCAGCGACTGGTCGACCACCAGCGCGGCCTTGCCGTGGGCGTCGACCTCGAACACGCCGGCCGAGGTGGGGTGGTCCTGGTCGTCGAGATACCACAGTTGATAGGTCTTGTCCGGGCCCAGTGCGGGCAGGCCGGAAGCATAGAACACCGCCCGGCGGTCGGCGGCGTCGACGTAGGTGCGGCCCGCTGCCGCGTGGGAGGTGCCCATGCCCGCCAGGCGGACCGATTGCACCCCCGGCGCGGCAAGGATCGAGATGGTGCGCGCCAGGCGTTGCGACTCGGCCTGGGCCTGCGCGGCCCGGCGCTCGAGCGTCTCGGCCCGCGCCACCAGCTGCCGGCTCTCGCCGCGCAGGCGCTCGATCTCCGCCCCCATCCTGGCCTGGCGCACCACGCCCCAGGCCGCCACCAACGCCAGCACCGCGGCGGCGGCAAGCGGCAGCCAGCGGCGGCCGGAGGGGCCGGAGCGGCCGGGGCGCCCGGAACGGACGCCGTGAGCGGGCGGCGATGGGTAGGCCGCGGGCGGGGCCGGGGCGAGCTCGGCGACCTCGGCCAGCTGTTGCAGCCGCGGCTGCCGGGGCAGCTCGGCGAGCAGCCGCCGCTTGACACCGCCAAGGATCTCCGGCGCCTCGGCCGCCAGGCTCTCGGGGAGCTCCGTCGCGGCCGCGGCGAGATCCTCCACCTCGGCCGCGAGGCGCCGCAGCTCGCCCTCGCAGGCCGGGCACCCCGCCGCGAGGTGCGCCGCGAGCTCGCGCAGCTCGTCGCCGTCGAGCGCGCCCAGGGCGTACGCCGGCAGCAGCTCGTCGAAGCGCGGGGAGTGGGCGGAGGAGGTCATGATCGGGTGCTCAGGGCTTGCCGCAGCTTGTTCATGCCCAGCAGGATGCGGGACTTGACCGTGCCCAGCGGAGCCGCGAGCCGTTCGGCGATCTGCGTGTGGGTCAGACCCTCGAAGAACGCCAGCTCAATGCATCTACGCTGCTCCGGGGACAGCAGATTGAGCGCCGAGCAGATCCGCTCGCGGCGCTCGACGTCCTCGAGCCGCCGCGTGCCGAGCGGCGAGACCAGGCGCGGGAACGAGGCGTCCGTGACCGCCTCCTGCTCGTGACGGCCGCGGGCGTCGCGCCGGCGCAGGCGGTCGAGAGCACGTGAGCGGGCCAGCATGAGCAGCCAGCCGCGCGGCGTCGAGCGAGCGGCCTCGTAGCGGTCGGATTGGCGCCACACCTGCAAGAAGACCTCCTGCAGGACCTCCTCCGCCTCGCCGCGGGCGCCCAGGACCCGCGCCACCAGGCCGAGGACCGCCGCCGAGTGGAGGTCGTAGAAGCGCGCGAAGGCCTCCTGGTCGCCGGCGCTGATCTGCCCGATGAGGAAGGAGTCCTCGATCTCCTGGAATTGCATGCCGAGGGTTCCGTGGCCTTCGTCCCGCACTTGCCGCTCCCACCCGGTCCCAGGCTCCAAGGTCCGCGGCGGACCTCCTGTCGAGCTCCGGGCCGGCCCGGCCGGTCACCTTGGCGGCGGCGCCCCCGCCGGGCGCGGCGTGGCCGGCAGCGCGAAGGTGAGGGACGCCCAGAAGCTCTCCCAGTCGGCCCCCGAGCCCGGCGGCGCGGCGATCATGTGCACCGCCTTGATCAGCCAGACGCCGGCGCCGGCCAGCCGCAGGCGGACACGGCCATGGGCATCGGTGCGCGCCGCCACCTGGCTGGCCGGCTGGTCCTTCGGGACCGCCGCCACCTTCGCGCCCGCCAGCGGCTGGCCCCGGTACAGCAAGCGAACCGCCAGCTCCTGGCCCGCGGCCAACATAGTGGGGTTCGTCTCCGGGACCAGCTCGAGCGTCAGCCCCAGCACCCGGTCATGACCGGAGCCGGCGTCTCCCCCCACCGCGATAAGCGACTTGGCGCAACGCGAGTATAGCTCCTTGCCCGGCGCGGCGCTCTGGCCGCGCCGCGCCCGCAGCGCGATGATCTGCTCCAAGCCCTCCTCGGCGAGATACTTCTCGAACCTGGCGGCGTCGAGCTCGACCGCCGCATGACGGCTGGTGTAGACCAGCTCGTAGAGCCCGGGCCGGCCGGTCACCAGGAACCCCGCGGGATCGGTGTCCGGGACGCCGGGGATCGGCGACTCGCCGCCCGGGCCGATCACCGCGAAACGCACCATGTACTTCGGGTCGCGAGGAAAGACGTCCCCCCGGAACAGCTGGCCGATGAACAGCCGGACCGCCAGGCGGGTGCCGGGCGCCGGCATGAACGCCGAGGGCTCGATCCACAGGTCGTGGGCCCACAGGCTGCCGGCGCTCAGCAGCAGCAGCAGCAGCGCCAGCGTTATCGCCAGGCGGGCCAGGCGGGCCAGGCGGGTGGCGGTCTCGTTCATGATGCGGGCTTCCCCTGGACCGGCAGAACCCGCGGGCGCGTCCGATGGGCGCGCCCGCGGGGGTGATGAAGCGGAGGATACGGCAACCGGCGGCAGCGCAGATACTTGCCGGCGCTACCGGGTCACGCCGGGGCTGCCGGTGAGGCCGTTGCCGTTGGGGCCGAGCGGCCCGTTCGGCGAGCCCGGGAACGGGTCCTCGAGATAGGGGAACGTGCCGTCGAACTGGCTGACGTCGTTGAGCGTGCCGTCGGTGAACGGCAGGGCGCCGGAGGGCGCGTCGGAGGGATTGCAGTAGACGCCCGGGAAGGCGACGCAGAGCACCCCCATCGCGACCCGCAGCTCGATGTCCACCACGTCGTCGCCCGGGCGGCGGCCGTTCGGGAAGCCGGCGTTGTCGCCGCCCAGGACCCCGAGGTTGTTCTGGCCGGAGGCCGCCGTCGGCGCGATGGAGGTGTTGAGCCGCATCTCCTCGGCGGGCCCGCCGAGCGCGTTGAGGCCGCCGACGCCGGTGAGGAACGCGGCCACCAGGTCCTTGCGCGGGAAGTTGGTCGGCGCCTTCACCCCGGCCGCGCCGAACAGCAGCTCGAGCACCGCCGGCAGCGTCGGGTTGGTGACGTAGGTGGCGAACTGGCCGTCATCCTTGGGCTTGCTGGCGTTGAACTTGTTCTTGTCCGCCAGTCCGATGACCAGCTCGTTGACCAGCGGCGCGCTGAGCCGCGACACCTGCACCAGGTCGCCGGACTGATTGGCGTCGCGGAAAGTGGGGGTGTCCGAGAGCACGCGGTCCCGTGGCAGGGCGGCCGTCGTCCAGGCGCCGATCACCGAGCTGCTCGACGACACCAGGCAGGACGCCGGCACCTCGAGGGCGAAGGTGGTGACGTTCTTGTCCTCGAGCGTGTTGGGCTCGGCGTCGCGGCTGCCCAACGGGTTCGCGATGTTGACCAGGTCGAACACCTCGCCGAGGTTGACGGCGAAGCCGTCGTGGCGCTGGCCGACGAACACGCGGCCGGTCGCGGAGCAGCCGGGGATGTTGATGGTGTGGATGAAGCTGGCCGCATAGCCGTGGTAGTTCGGCACCGACTTGTTGCCGATGTTGTCGATTGGCTTGCCGAAGCGGTTGGCGCCGCTCGCGGCGTCCGAGGCATAGCCCAGGACGGTCGGGCTGGCGAGCGGGCCGCCGAGCACCCGCAGCGTGTAGCTCTCCTCGACGTTCTGGGCGGCGTCGCCGCCGGGCCCGGCGGTGATCGCGCCGACGTTGGTGAACGGCACCGACACCATCTGGCCGCCGACCGGCAGGGAGATGTTCTTGAAGGTCTGCTTGACGCGGAACTCGAAGGTCGTCGACTCGACGCCGTTGCCGGCGTTGTCGACGTGGATGCGGTAGACCGCGTCGGGGTCGAGGGTGAAGAAGTTCGGGCCGCCGTAGGCATCCTGCAGCGGCACGTAGTTGGCCAGGAAGGTCACGTAGCCGGTCCGTCCCGGCTCGTAGCTGTTGAACATGTAGAAATCGGTGCCGTCCACCTTCGGCATCTTGGTGATCCCCGGCGCCTCGCGGTGGCTCGAGGCCTTGGCGGGCGCTCCCGACAGCGCCAGGATCGTGGCGGCGGCCAGCAGCGTTACGGCAACGACACGCGATCGCATAGACAGTCCTCCTCTAAGCTTTGCAGTTGAGAATTGAGTGCTCGTCTCGACTCGCCCATCCCCAGTACGCCCCTGCGGCCCGCGCGGATGAGTACAATGCGGCGATGACCCTGCCGACCGGTCCCCACCGCCGCAACCTTGGCCGCGACGCCGCCGCGCTTCGCCCCTGCCGCATCGAGATCGACGTGCTCAAGTTCGCCGAGGGCTCGGCCCTGATCGAGCTCGGAGATACGCGGGTGCTCGTCGCCGCCAGCGCCGACACGCGCGTGCCGGCGTTCCTCAAGGACAGCGGCCAGGGATGGGTGACGGCCGAGTACTCGATGCTGCCGCGGGCCACCCACACGCGGACGGCGCGCGAAGTGGCCCAGGGGCGGCCGTCGGGCCGCACCGCCGAGATCCAGCGGCTGATCGGGCGCAGCCTGCGGGCGGCCATC
>DATDGZ010000068.1:0-20478 GCA_036521795.1 Thermoanaerobaculia bacterium
GCTGCGGCTGCACAGCCAGCCGGCGGTGCTCCGGCGGCCTGGCGGGCGCGGATCGCGGCCGCGCGCCTGGATGCCCCGGTCTCCGAGACCGCCCGGCTGGAGCTTGCCGCCGCGTTCGCCGGCCTCGGACGCTTCAATGCCGCTCTCGCAACGCTGGCGGCCTGCCGGGCGCCGGCTGCCCGCCTCCTCAGGGCGCGCTGCCAGCAGCAGCTCGGCCTTCTGGGCGCGGCGCGCTCGACGCTGCGCCGGTTGGCGGAGCTGCCGCTGGCGCCGGACATGGCGATCGAAGCGGCGGAGATGGCGGTGCGGATCTTCGCCAACAGCGGCGAGCCGAGCCATGTGCCGCTCTGGGTCCGCCGCGCCCAGGCCGCGGCGCGCACGGCATCGCGCTCCGCACGCGCGCGGTCGTTCCTGGTCGCCGCGGTGGCGGCCTGGGACCGCCAGGACCTCACCGCCATGGATGCGCCGATCGAGGCGGCCCGCGCCGTGCTCTTCGACGGCGGCAACGATTCGGCAGCGGGCGCGGAGCCGGGCTCCGGCCCCCTCGTCCAGGCGCTCTGGCGATGGCACCATGCCCGCGGGCTGCGGGCGATGACGGGGAGCGATGGCGCGGCGGTGGTCGAGCACCTGGGGCGGGCGCTGCGGTGCGGGCGGCGCCGCCTCGCCAACTACGAGGCCGCGGCGCTGTGGAACGACCTCGGCATCGGCCGCGTGCAGACCGGCGATCTGCCCCGGGCGGAGCGGGCATTTCTGCATGCACAGCGGCTGCTCGGCGGCTGTGACGGTCCGCGGCGGACGACGCTGGCGCTGCACAACCTGGCGGAGGTGCGGCTGCGTCGCGGGCGTACCGCCGGCGTGCGCGAGATCCTGGCGCGATCGACGGCGGAGAACCGCAGCGGCGGCAACCTGCGCGGGCTCACCCAGGACACGGAGCTGTGGGCGCGCCTCGAGCTGGTGCTCGGGCGGCCCGCGGAAGCCGCCGCCCTCTGCCGTGCCGCGGTCGCGCGTCTCGAACGCCGCCGGTCGCGATGGCGGCGCGGCGTGCTGGCGGTGCTGAACGCCCGCGCTCTCGGCTGGTTGGCGCGGCCGTCCGAGGCGGCGGCCGAGCTGGCGCTCGCCGGTGGCGAAGCGGTCACCGAGCTCGAGCCCGAGGAGCGTCCCGCCCTCTGGGCACATGCCGGCGACCGTACGGCCGCGCTGCGGGCCGCGGCCGCCCTGGGTCCGCGGTTGCGCGCGCTGTGGCAGGCGGCGCTCGCGGATGGACCGGTGCCGATCGACACCTGGGAGGCGCTCGCGGGCCTCGAGCCCTACCGCGCGGCGCGCCTGGTGTTCGATCTCGAGCGCGCGGCGGCCGGCGCGCTGCTCGCCCCCGCCGCATGGCGGCGCCCGGCCATCGCCACTCTGCGGAGGGTGGGCGCCGCCGGCATGGCGGAGTGGCTGGAAAGCCGCGAAGCAGGTCCCTGGCAGGCCCTCGCCGCCTATGCCGCGCGGCCTGCCGGCGACCTGCAGGCCATCGCCGCCCTGCTGCGGCGATCCGGCGATCCGGATGCCCGCCTGTCGTGGATCCCGGCGGGAGAGGTGTGCGAGACGCCGGCCGGCGCCGATCCATCGCCGGCGCCGGCTCTGCTGGCCGCCGACCTGCCGGCCGGGCGCCTGGAATTGCACGGCCGCCATCTCGACCCCGCTCTCACCGCCTGCTTCGCCCTCACCGTCCGGGACCTGGCGGCCGGCGGACCGCGGCCGGCGGCCGGCGGCGAGCCCCCGGTCCTCGACTCCAATGCCTCCGATGCCGGCGAAGACAGTGAGGCCGGCGAGGAGATCCGCCCCCGCGGCCCGGCCACCAGCCTGGTCGGCGCCAGTCCGAGCTTGCGCGCCGCCGTGGCGCGGCTCGCCCGCGTCGCCACGGCGGACATCCCGGTGCTGATCCGCGGCGAGAGCGGCACCGGCAAGGAGCTGGCGGCGCGCGAGATCCATCGCGGCAGCACCCGTGCACACGGTCCGTTCGTGGCAGTCAACTGCGCGGCCCTCGCGGAATCGCTGCAGCTCTCGGACCTGTTCGGGCACGTTCGCGGCGCCTTCACCGGCGCCGATCGCGACCGCGTGGGCGTCTTCGAAGCGGCGCGCGGTGGGACGGTGTTGCTGGACGAGATCGGCGACCTGCCGCTCGGCGCGCAAGGGCTGCTGCTGCGGGTGCTACAAGAGAGCGAGGTGCGGCGCCTGGGAGAGAGTCTGCCGCGCCGGGTGGACGTGCGGGTGCTGGCCGCCACCCACCGCGATCTCGAGCGGGCGGTCGCCGGCGGCACCTTCAGAGAAGATCTTTTCTATCGGCTCAAGGTCGGTGCCGTGGATCTGCCGCCGCTGCGTGAACGCGGCGACGACGTGCTGCAGCTCGCGGACCTCTTCCTCTCCCGGCACCGGCCGCCGCCGCGATTGGCAGCCGCCACTCGCGATCGCCTGCGCGCCCACTCGTGGCCAGGCAACGTGCGGGAGCTCGAGAACGTGTTGCGGCTGGCGGCGGCGTTGGCTGGCGGCGGCATCATTCTGCCGGAGCATCTCGAGCTGCCGCGCGCCGCCGAGAGCGCGCCGCCGGCGGACACTGCCGCTGCCTCCCATCGTTCCGGGGAGAGCGGCGCCATGGCGCCTGCGGCGGCCGGCTCCTATCATCAACAGGTCGAGAGCTTGCGCCGGCAGCTCGTCGTCGAAGCGATCGCCGCCGCGGCGGGCAACCATGCAGAAGCCGCACGGCGTCTGGGGATTTCACGGCAAGCGCTCTCCTACCTGGTACGTCAGCTGGGGTTGCGTTGAACCTGCAAGCTCCGCTTCGATCATCTGGCTGATCCCCCATCGCAGGCTGCCCTTCGACGCCGGCGCTGCATCCGCGCCGCTCGTAGCGCGAGGGTTGACAGCGCCATTAGAGTAGCGCGGCGCGTCCGCTCGCGAGATGGGCGCGCAGCCTGCCGGCGATCAGCTCGAGCCCGGCCCGGTCTTCCTGGTCGAAAGCGGCCGGCTGATGCGAATCGACGTCCAGCACTGCGATCAGCTCGCCGTAGCCATCGAAGATCGGCACCACGATCTCCGAGCGCGCCGCGGCATCGCAGGCGATGTGACCCGGGAAACGATCGACGTCTTCGACCAGCTGCGTCGCACGCAGCCTGGCGGCAGCGCCGCAGACGCCGCGGCCGAAGGGAATTTCCAGGCAGCCGAGCGGTCCCTGGTAGGGGCCGACGCGCAGCAGCTCCGGCGCCACGACGCGATAAAAGCCCGCCCAGCTCGCGTACGGCAGCCGCTCGTGCAGCAGGCAAGCACAGGTGGCCATCGCCGTCACGTCGTCGGCGATGCCCGCGAGAACGGCTTCCAGGTCGCGCAGCACGCCGGCATAGAGGGAGGCCTTCTCGAGGTTGTCCATACGCGAATTCTACGTCAATCCGGCGCCGGGCGCCCAGCCTGATCGCGGGGCGTGGCCGGTGCCGCAGCGCTTCGATCACGGCGCGGCCCGGCTCGCCATGGCAACCGGAGCCGAGACCTTGATCGAAGCCAACGGCGTCAATGTCAGTAGCGGCGGTGCGGTATTGACTAGATCGAAACTTTCCTGGCGAGGAGAGAGGGGGTCGCGGCGCCAGCATGGTGGCAGGCCGCTTCAACTATTGACATATGGCGGCCGTCATTTGATAATGACGACGTTTTGTTAAGACGACCTCATCCAGTTCTCGCGCATTCGTCCCCATTACCAGCAGAGGAGGCATGAAGACAGACATGGCAGATCCCCAGACGCCGGACCAGCAGGCCCCCGCCGAGGAGAAGCTGTTCACCTTGTCCGAGATCTCGCAGCGCACCGGCATTTCGATGCCGACCCTGCAACGTTACAAGAAGACATATCAGGACCGCCTCCCATCGGTCGGCGCCGGGCGGAAGCAGCGCTACCCGGAGCATGCGCTGCCGGTCTTCGCGGAGCTCCGCAGCGAGAACGCCGGCAGGCGCGGCCGGCCGCGCAAGAATGCCGCTGCCACTGGCTCCGCTGGCTCCGGCCGCTCCGGCCGCTCCGGCCGCTCCGGTCGATCGAGCGCGGCCCCGAAGCGCCGCCCAGGCAGGCCCGCCGGCGCCCGCGCCGCCAGCGGCAGGCCGGCCGCCGCCCGCGCCGCGAAGCCCGCGAGAGGCGCCGCCAAGACCGCCCGCCGCCCCGGGCGTCCGCGCAAGGTCCAGCCCGCGACGCCCGCCCGCCGTGGCCGTCCGCCCGGCCGGCCTCCAGGGCGTCCGCGCAAAGCCGCCGCGGGCCGCCGCGCTCTGCCGGTGCGTCGCGGCCGCGTCGGCCGTCCGCCCGGTTCCGGCCGGCGTGCCGCCGGTGCGGGCCGCCTGGGCCGCGCCGCCGCCGCGGGTCGCAGCAAGACCGAGGGTCTGCTCACCCTGACCCAGATCAGCAAGACCACCGGTATCTCCTATCCGACCCTGGTGCGCTACGTCCGTCTCTATTCCAGACGCCTGCCGCACGCGGGCAAGGGCCGTGCGCGGCGCTTCTATCCCGAGGCGGTGGAGGTGTTCCGCAGCCTGCGCCAGGAGAGCGGCCGCGGCGGCCGCCGGGCGGGAGGGGGCCGGCGTGCAGCTCCCGGCACGGCGCGGCGTGGACGTCCGCCGAAGGCGGCCGCGAGCGGTGTCGCCGGACGCCTCGAAGCGATCCTGGTCCAGCGCGTTCGCGATCTCGAGAGGTTCCGGCAGGACGTCGAGAAGCGGTTCGGCGACCTGGTCAAGGGGCTGCAGAAGCTGCGGTGACCGGCGGTGGCCGGCCGTGGCCGGCGGGATGGTCGCAGCTGTCCGCAACCACTCGCCACCTGCCGCGCCGTTCGCCGCGACATTCGTCGACCCCGGTTCGCTGGCGAGCGGATCGGGGTTTAGTTTTTCCTGGTCGAGTCTCGTTCCAAATGATCCCAGCCGGCGGGCAGCAGCTCGCTGGCTCTGCCGTGCGCGACCAGGGATAGCCGCCGGCCCGCGGTGACCACGCCGATGCGCCGGCAGCCGAATCGTGCCGGCGGCTCGACGCCGGCGGGAAGCGTGAACAGCAAGACGTAGTCCTCGCCGCCGCCGAGCGCCAGCTCGCCCGGTGCGACCGCGAGCGCGGCGCACAGCGCGCGAAAGCCCGCGGCGAACGGCAGCTCCGCGGCCTCGATGCGCGCCCCGACGCCGCTCTCGCCGCACAGCCGGTGGAGATCGCGGGCGACGCCGTCCGAGACGTCGATCGCCCCTCCGGCGGTCTGCCTTGCCAACCATTGGCCGAGCGCCAGCTGCGGCCGCGGCAGCAGGTGGCGGCGGACCGCGCGCCGCGCCGCGGCCGCGAACGCACGCCGGCTTTCCCAGCCTGCCCAAGCCGCCGGCAGCACGACGCGTCCCGCGGCGAAGCGCGCGCCGGTACCCATCAGCAGCCGCCCGGACGCCGACTCGCCGATGGTGCCGCCGAGCCATAGCAGCTGGCCCGGCGACGCGCCGGAGCGCCGCAACCAGCGTGCACCGCGGCGATGGCCGCCAAGCACGGTGAGCGTCGCGACCAGCGTGTCCCCGGCACCGGGGCCGCGCGAGAGATCGCCCCCGGCGAGCCGCATGCGGTGACGGGCGCAGGCAGCGAGCAGCGCGCGAAAGAAACGCCGGTGATCGAATTCGGGCGGTGCGGTCAGGGCCAGGAAGGCGTATTCCGGCGTCGCTCCCATCGCCGCCAGGTCGGAGAGATTGACCGCCAGCAGCCGCTCGGCGATCACCGCCGCGTCCAGCCGCGGCACGAAGTGCACGCCGGCGATCTGGCTGTCGACGGTGACGGCGAACAGACCGCGGGCGGGCAGGACCGCCGCATCGTCGCCAAGCAGCGGGGGCGCGGGCATTCGCGCAACGCCGCGCGGTTGCGGTGAACGATCGACCTGGCGCCGGAGCCAGCGCAGCAGCCGGTCTTCTCCTTGGAGCGCGCGGGCCACTTGCCCCATCGTGGATCGACGGTCAGCGCACGGCCGCCGGCGGTTTGGAGACCGGCGGCTTGATCTGGCGCCTGCCGGACGTCGGCAACTTGATCTGGCGCGCGGCCGCTGGAGGTGTCGCCGGCGCCCTCTCGGGGCGCGTCGCGGTGGGCGAGGCCGCCGGCGCCGCCGGTGCCGCCGGCGCTGCCGGCAATGGACGCGCGCCGGCGTCGGGCGCCCGCGCCGCCGGCGCCGGCGCCGGGAGCGGCAGCAGCGCCAGCTCGAGCACCTCGTCCATGTGCTCGACGAAATGGAAAGCGAGGCCTTTCTTGATGGTCTCCGGCACCTCGGTCAAGTCGCGGTGGTTGAGCTTGGGAACGATCACCGTGTGGACGCCCGCGAGCTTCGCGGCCAACACCTTCTCCTTGAGGCCGCCGATCGGCAGGACGTCGCCGCGCAGCGTGATCTCGCCGGTCATCGCCACCCGCCGGTTGACCGGCCTGCCGGTGAGCACCGACAGGATCGCGGTGCCGATGGTGATGCCTGCCGAGGGGCCGTCCTTGGGGATCGAGCCGGCCGGCACGTGAATGTGGATGTCGTGCTTGGCGAAATAATCGGAGGACATCTCGTGCGCGCCGGCCCAGGAGCGTGCATAGCTGAGCGCCGCCTGCGCGGATTCCTTCATCACGTCGCCGAGCTGGCCGGTGAGCAGCAGCTGTCCCTTGCCCGGCACCGCCACTACCTCGATGAACAACAGGTCGCCGCCGGCCGCGGTCCAGGCGAGACCCGTCGCGACGCCCACCCGGTCGCGTTCCAGCAGCTCCTCGGCGAAGTGCTTGCGCACGCCTAGGAACTCCTCGACCTGGGCCGGCCCCACCGTCACCAGCGTCGTTTCGCCGCGGGCCACCCGCACCGCGACCTTGCGGCAGATCGCCGCCAGCTCGCGCTCGAGGTTGCGCAGCCCGGCCTCCTTGGTATAGCCCGAGATCACCTGCCGGATGCCGTCGGGCGAGAACGCGATGTGCTCGGCGGTGACGCCGTTCTCCCGCATCTGCTTGGGAACCAGGTGCCGCTCCGCGATCTGCAGCTTCTCTTCCTCGGTGTAGCCGGTCAGCCGGATGACCTCCATGCGGTCGAGGAAGGCCGGTTGAATCGGCTCGAGCATGTTGGCGGTGGCGATGAACAGCACGCGCGAGAGATCGTAGGCCAGGCCCAGGTAGTGATCGACGAAGCTCCAGTTCTGCTCCGGATCGAGCACCTCGAGCAGCGCCGACGAAGGATCGCCGCGGAAATCGGCGCCGATCTTGTCGATCTCGTCGAGCACGAAGACGGGGTTGCTGGTGCCCGCCTGGCGGATGCCTTGCAGGATGCGCCCCGGCAGCGCGCCGACGTAGGTGCGGCGATGGCCCCGGATCTCCGCCTCGTCGCGCACTCCGCCCAGCGACAGCCGGACGAAGCGGCGGCCGAGCGAGCGCGCGATCGAGCGGCCGAGCGAGGTCTTGCCGACGCCCGGGGGACCGACGAAGCAGAGGATGGGGCCGCGCGTATCCGGCTTGAGCTTGCGCACCGCCAGGTACTCGAGGATCCGTTCCTTGATCTTCTCGAGATCGTAGTGGTCGTCGTCGAGCACCTGCTGCGCGTGCGCGAGGTCGAGGTCGTCCTCCGAGAGCGTCTCCCAGGGCAGCGCCGTCAGCCAGTCGAGATAGGTGCGGATGATCTGCGTCTCGGCGCTCTCCGGGTGGCTGCGCTCGAGCCGGCGGATCTGCCGCTCGAGCTCTTCGCGCCCGTCCTTGCTCAGCTTCTTCTCGTCGGCGAGCTGGCGATACAGGGCGATCTCCTCGCCCAGCTCCTCGCCCTCGCCGAGCTCCTGCTGGATGGCCTTCAGCTGCTGGCGCAGGAAATACTCGCGCTGGCTGCGATCGATCTCGCCCCGGGCCTGCGAGGAGATCTCCTGCTGCATGGTGAGCACCTGGATCTCGTGCGCCAGCAGGTCGCTCACCTTGCGCAGCCGCGCCACCACGTCGGTGGTCTCGAGGATGTCCTGCGCCTCGGCGAGCTTGAGGTCGAGATTGCTGGCGGCAAGGTCGGCGAGCCGGCCCGGCTCCTGCAGGTTGGCGGCGATCACCATCACCTCGGGAGAGATGCCCTTGCCCAGCGTCACGGCGCGGTCGAGACTGTCCTTGACGCTCCTCACCAGGGCTTCGATCTCCATCGTCCCGGCGGCGGCGGGAGCGTCCTCGATGCGCTCGATCTTCGCCTGCAGGTAGGGCTCCATCTGGCTGATGTGCTTGACCCGGGCGCGCGCCAGCCCCTGCACCAGGATGCGGATGCGGCCATCCGGCAGCTTCAGCATGCGCATGATCACCGCCGCCGTTCCGACCTCGTGCAGATCGCCTTCGCCGGGATTGTCGAGCGCACCGTCGCGTTGGGCTGCCAGCATGATCACGCGGCTCTCGGCCAGCGCCCGGTCGACCGCCAGCACGCTCTTGTCGCGCCCGACCGACAGCGGCAGGATGATGTAGGGGAAGACGACCGCGTCCTTGAGCGGCAGCACCGGCAGGACGTCGGGGATCTTGATCGCCTCGTCCGGCGAGTCCGGGCGGTTCATGGCTGGTCGCCCTCGGGCAGCTCTTCGACCGGCAAGCGGCGAGCCGCCTGGCGCTTGTCGGCGATCTTGGGGAACTCGATGGTGAGCAGGCCCTCGGCCAGCCGGGCCGTGCCACGATGGCTGTTCACCGGCCAGAACAGCTGGATCTCGCGGCCGAAGCGTCCCTGGCTGCGCTCGAGGCAATGGAACTTGATGTTCTCTCCCGGCGCCGGCTTCGGCTTGAGGCCCGACAGCACCAGCAGCTGGCCCTTGACCTCCACCGTCAGATCGGCAGCCGAGAACCCCGGCACCTCGACCAGGATCAGGATCGCCGCGCCGGTCTCGACGATGTCGACGGCAGGCTGCCACTCGCCGACCTCGAGCTCGCTCTCCGGCAGCCCCATGGCCTCCTGTAGCAAGCGATCGAGCTCGGCCTGGAAACGCGACAGCAGGTACAGCGACGCATAGCGGCCGGTCATTCCGCTGACGGTTCCTTGCCGGCGGCGCCGCCGGGCTGGATCAGGGTCTTGAGCACGTCCATGAAGGCGTCCAGGTCCTCGAAGCGCCGGTAGACCGAGGCGAAGCGGACGTAGGCCACCTGGTCGAGCTCGCGCAGCCTCTCCATCACGAAGGCGCCGATCTCCCGCGTGGTGATCTCGCGGTCCTCGCGGTCGTGGAGCATGGCCTCCGCCTCGCCGACGATCGCCTCGAGGCTGCGCGTCGCGACCGCCCGCTTCTCGCAGGCCTTGAGCAGGCCGGAGAGCAGCTTCTTGCGGCTGAACTCCTCGCGCGAGCCGTCGTGCTTGACCACCATGTAAGGGATGTCGTCGATCTGCTCGTAGGAGGTGAAGCGCCGCCCGCAGCTCACGCACTCGCGCCGCCGCCGGATGGTGGCGCCGTCGCGGCTCTCGCGCGAGTCCACGACCCGGTCGCGGTTCTCGGAGCAGAAGGGACACCTCATGGCGGCTGGCGGCCTTCAGAGGAGCGGCAACGGCCGAGCATCATCTGCGGATCATCTGCGCCATCTGCGCCATCTGCGCCATCTGCGCCATGCGCCATGGCGCCATCACTCCTTGGCGTGCAAGGCGATGTTGAAGCGCAGCAGCAGCTTCTCGAGATCGGCCGTGTCCTTGATCTCGACCGGCAGGTCGTGCACCGCGTCGACCACCCGGTGCTGCTCGTCCTCGACCTGGAAACTCAAGAGGATGCGGCGGGCGCGGGCGAAATCGGAGCGCTTGAGCGTCATCTCGATGTTGCGGGACAGCTCGGCGCGGCCGTTGCCGGAGGCGGTCTTGGCATGAGAAGGGCCGCCCCCTCCTGGCGCGGGCGACGCCCCGGTGGAGCGGGCGGACCCGGAGGATGCCGCGGACGCCGGTTGGGAGCTCGGCGGCGTGGCCGGATGGGCCGGCTGCATGGCCTCGCGCCGCAGCTTCTCGAGCTCGCTCAGCACGTCGAAGGAGCGGCTCTTGCCGCTCGACCGCTTGGCGCTCGAGCGGACCACACCGGCCGGAGGCGTCGCGGCCGCGGCGACCGGGGCCGAGGGCTGCGGCGCGGGAGCCTCGGCCCCTGCCTGTGGAACGGCGGCGCTGCCGGCGGCCGGCTGTCCCGGCGCCGCTGCCGCCGCCGCGGCGGGCGCCGGCGATGAGGCTGGCGCGGACGGAGGCGGCGCGACGGTTGCCGGGGGGGTGGCGGCAGCGGCTGGGGCCACGGCGGCCGGGGATGAGGGGATCGCGGCCTGCGGCGCCATTGGAGGCTGACTCAGAGGGGTGGCCGCTCCCACCACTCCCGATCCCGGTGCCGCCGGCGAGGTGCCGGGCTGCGCCGCCTGCCCGGCGGCCGCACCGGGCGCGGAGAGGCGAGTCGGGGCGTCGGCGCCGGTGCGTCCGAGACGCTTCTTGAGCGCCAGCAGGGTGTACTTCGAGATCCCCTTCAGGGTCTCGAAGACTCCCTTGCCGGAGACCGCCGAGGTCTCGTAGTGGGGCCAGCCATGGCGGTTGATGGCCTGGTTCAGCTCCTCGACCGAGTAGATGTCGGCGAGGTCGCGCTTGTTGTATTGCAGCACCAGGGGCAGGCTGTCGACCGCCAGCCCCATCTCGCCGAGGTTCTCTTCGAGGTTGCGGAACGAATCCAGGTTGGCTTGCAGCATCGCCCGCTGCGAGTCGACCACGAAGACGACGCCGTCGACTCCCTTCAGCACGAGCTTGCGGGTGGTGTTGTAGAAGACCTGGCCGGGGACGGTATACAGCTGGATGCGAGTGTTGAAGCCGGCGATGGAGCCCACGTCCAGGGGGAGCAGGTCGAAGAAGAGGGTGCGGTCGGTCTCGGTCTCGAGCGACACCATCTCGCCGCGTGAATCCTGTGTCGTATGACCATAGATGTAATGCAGGTTGGTGGTCTTGCCGCACAGACCTGGGCCGTAGTACACCACCTTGGCGGCCATCTGCATCGTGCTGTAGTTGAAAAAAACCATAGCGGAGTTAGCCTGAAACGGGGCAGGCAGCATAACACACCTCCGGGGAACCCCTCCCGGCCGGGCACACCTCCGGGGAACCCCTCCCGGCCGGGCCCTCCGTCCTCCCACTCCGGTCACGGGGCTCTCCGGCCACCGGTTACGGAATGAGACCGTCCCCGACTCCGGAAGGAAGGACGAGATCGGGGTATCGACTTGGTGGGTTGATCTCACTACTGTAGGGCGGTGACCGACTCCAGCAGGTCCGGTAGGGCCTCGCTCTACGGGCTGCGGTTCTCGGTGGTGGGGCCTGGGCGGGTGGGCAAGAGCGTTGCCGGCTGGGCGGTGGCGGCGGGCGCCGAGCTGGTGGCGGCGGCGGGACGCGACGGGGTGGCGGGGTTCGGGAGCGGTGGCCAGGACCTGCTGCTGATCGCGGTGCCGGACGGCGTGCTGGCGGAAGTCGCGGAGCGGCTTGCGACACGCGCCCAGGCGGCGGTGGTGCTGCACACCTCCGGGAGCCGGGACGCCGCCGTGCTGGCACCGTTGCGGGCGGCCGGCAGCGCCGCCGGCACGCTGCATCCGCTGAAGGCGTTCCCGCGGGTGCTGTCCGCCCCCGAGGAGGCGAGCGGCGTGTTCTTCGCCCTGGACGGCGAGCCCGCGGCGCAGGCGCTTGCCCGCCGCCTCGTCGCCGCCTGGGGCGGCGTGGCCGGCGAGGTGCCGCCAGCCGCCAGGCCGCTCTATCACTTCGCGGCCACCCTGGCCGCCGGCGGCGTCGCCACCCTGCTGGCCACCGCGGCGGACCTGGCAAGGAAAGCCGGCCTGCCGCCCGAGGTCGCGAGCGGCTACCTGGAGCTGGCCCGCGGCACTGTTGCCGCGGCCATCGCAGCTCCGGTCCAAGCGCCGGCCGCCGCCCTCGCCGCGATTACCGGACCCGTGGCGCGAGGAGACCTCGCCACCGTCCAGAGCCACTTCCAAGCCCTCAGAGCCGCCGCCCCCGAGCGTCTCGAGCTTGCCCGAGAGCTGGCGAGAGAGACCCTCCGTCAAGTAGCCGCCGTCCAGGAGCCCACCCCCGGCCATCGAGCCCTGCTGGCCTGGCTGGACGAACACCAACCCCACGAATAGGGCCAGGCAGACCGTCCAGCCACCGACCCTCCGAGCTCCCGATCGGCCGCCGAAGAGCCCTGTAGCCGGAGTGGGAGGAAGACAGGGTCTGGTGGGCGGACCCACCCCCTGGCCGAGCTTTGGGCGAGGCGCCCGCAGTCCGCCGCCCCTGCATCGACCACGTACCGAGGCGCCTCGCCCAAAGGGAGGCCAGGGCGTGGGTCCGTCCACCAGACCCGGATCGGAGAGATTCCCCGGAGGCCCCCGAAGCCGCCCTCCGCAGGCCCCCGCCTCCGATCCCGTCGCCGGCCTCCAAAGTCCACCAGATCAATAGTTTGTGACCAGCAACCAGCTTGACTTCCGAGACCTTTCCGGGTAGCATCGCTTAGCACTCTCGCGTGGAGAGTGCCAACTCGCGGAGGCGCTGAGAACATGGAAACGCGGGAAGCGGACAGGCTCGTGCCTCGCGATCGCGAGATCCTGCGAGACATCATCGCCACCTACATCCTGAGCGCCGAGCCGGTCAGCTCGCGCTCGGTGGCGAAGCAGGGACGGCTGGGGCTCTCGGCGGCGACCATCCGCAACGTGATGGCCGATCTCGAGGAATGGGGCTACCTGGTGCAGCCGCACACCTCGGCCGGGCGCGTGCCGACGCCCGCGGCCTATCACATGTTCATCGAATCGATGATGCAGGCACGGAAGCTCCCGGCCCGCGAGCGCCGCTACATCGAGGAGAACCTGGCGAGCACCCCCGCCGACGCGGACCAGCTCATCGGGATCGCCTCCCACCTGCTGTCGGAGCTGTCGCAGCAGGTCAGCATCGTGGTGGCGCCGGCGCTCGGCGACACCGTGCTCAAGGCCGTCGACTTCGTGCCGGTGGCGGAGCGCAAGGTCCTGTGCGTCGTCGTGTCGCAGGAAGGCTTCGTCGACAACCGGGTGATCGAGACCGGCGAGGAGATCCCGCGCCAGGAGCTGACGCGGATCTCCAACTACCTCAGCGAGAACTTCGCCGGCCACACCCTGCGCGAGATCCGCGACCGCCTGCTGCGGCAGATGACCGAGGAGCGTCTGCAGGTCGACAGCTTCCTGGCGCGGACCATCGACCTGGCCCGCGAAGGGCTCGCCCTCGACTCCCAGCCCGAGGTGCTGGTGGACGGCGCCTCGGCGCTCCTGGCGCGCCCCGAGCTCGCCGACATCCAGCGGGTGCGCCGCATGTTCGAAGCTTTCACCGACAAGGCCCGCCTGGTGCGGATGCTGAACGGCTGCATCCAGGGCGGCGGGGTCAGGGTGCTGATCGGCGACGACAGCGACCTGACCTCGGAGCTCGACTTCAGCCTGGTGGCCTCCTCCTATCGCGTCGGCGAGCAGCCGCTCGGGACGCTCGGAATCTTCGGCCCGTCCCGGATGGAGTACCAGAAGATCATCCCGCTGGTGCATTATCTCGGCCAGGCGCTGTCGCGGGCGCTGTCCGAGGGATTCGCGGGAGCGCCTGCCGAGAGATGGGAGAAGCGGTGATGAAGAACCAGTCCCACGACCCCGGCCAGGATCCGGACACCCCGGAGATCCTTCTCGACGATCCTGCCGCCGACATCGAGGCGGCGATGCGCGATGCGCTCTCGGCGGTCGAGGCGGTGGAGGCGGATGCCCCGACCCCGGGGACCGCCGAGACCCGGCAGCAGCAGAAGGCATCGGCGACCCCGGAGACCCCGTATACCCCGGATACCCCGGAGACATCGGAGACAGCGGAGACAGCGGAGACAGCGGAGACAGCGGAGACATCGGAGACTACCGCCCTGCGCCGTGAGATCGCCGACCTGCGCGACCGCTCGCTGCGGGCCCTGGCCGACTTCGACAACTTCCGCAAGCGCGCCGAGCGCGAGCGCCAGGAGATCCGGCGCTACGCGCTGCTCGAGCCGCTGCGCGAGTTCCTGCCGATTGCCGACAACCTCGAGCGCGCGCTCTCGGCGGACGGGTCGGCGGAGGACCTCAAGCGCGGGGTGGAGCTGATCCTGCGCCAGATGCAGGACCTCCTGCGCCGCTTCGGCGTGCGCGAGGTGCCCTCGGACGGCGAGCCGTTCAACCCCATGGTGCACGAGGCGGTGGCGCGCGTCGAGAGCGACCAGGTGACCGTGCCGACCGTGACCGAGACGCTGGTGCGCGGCCACGTGCTGCACGACCGCCTGCTGCGGCCGGCGATGGTCAGGGTGGCGGTGCCGCCAGAGAGCACCGGCTCCCGCCCGGCCCAGGAGTCCTCGCCCCGGCAGTCGTCGGACGGCGAGCGGGACGGCGGGCGCGGAGAGCCGGCGATTTGAGCAAGATCATCGGCATCGACCTCGGGACGACCAACAGCTGCGTCTCGATCGTCGAAGGTATCGAGCCGCGGGTGCTGACCAACCGCGAGGGCAGCCGCACGACCGCCTCGATCGTCGCCTTCGCCGAGGAAGGGGACCGGCTGGTGGGGCCGATCGCCAAGCGCCAGGCGATCACCAATCCGCTGAACACGGTGTTCGCTGTGAAGCGCCTGATCGGCCGCAAGTACAACGATGCCGAGGTGACCAGGGCGCGCGAGGTGCTCTCCTACTCGGTGGCGCGCGCCTCGAACGGCGACGTCAAGATCGAGATCCGCGACCGCCAGTACAGCCCGGAGGAGATCTCGGCGCTGATCCTGCGCGAGATCAAGGAGTTCGTCGAGGAGGCCCTGCAAGAGGAGGTCACCGAGGCGGTGATCACTGTCCCGGCCTACTTCGACGATTCGCAGCGGCAGGCGACGAAGGACGCCGGCAAGATCGCCGGCCTCGACGTCCTGCGCATCCTCAACGAGCCGACCGCGGCCGCCCTCGCGTACGGCCTCGACCGGCGGGAGGAGAACCAGGTCATCGCGGTCTACGACCTGGGGGGCGGCACCTTCGACGTCTCGATCCTCGAGCTGTCGCAAGGGATCTTCGAGGTCCGCTCCACCGCCGGCGACACCTTCCTGGGCGGCGAGGACTTCGATCAGCGCATCATGGACTGGCTCATCGCCGACTTCCGCAGCGAGACCGGCATCGAGCTGCGCGGCGACCGCATGGCGCTGCAGCGCTTGAAGGAAGCCGCCGAGCGCGCCAAGTGCGAGCTGTCGAGCGCCGCCGACGCCGCGATCAACCTGCCGTTCATCTCGGCCGACGCGTCGGGGCCCCGCCACCTGGCGCGCAGCCTGACCCGCTCCCATTTCGAGCAGCTGGTGCAGGACCTGGTCGCCCGCACCGAGGGGCCGTGCCTGGATGCGCTGCGCCAGGCGAACCTGCGGCCGGACCAGATCGACGAGGTGCTGCTGGTGGGCGGCCAGACCCGGACGCCGCTGGTCGCCGCCACCGTCGAGCGGATCTTCGGCCGCAAGCCGAACCGCAACATCAATCCCGACGAGGTGGTGGCGATGGGCGCCGCGATCCAGGGCGGCATCCTGCGCGGCGACATCAAGGACCTGGTGCTGCTCGACGTCACGCCACTGTCGCTGGGCGTCGAGACGCAAGGCGGCCTGTTCACCAAGCTGATCGACCGCAACGCGACCATCCCGACCAAGAACACCCAGATCTTCACCACCGTGGTGGACAACCAGGACACGGTGCGCGTCAGCGTGCTGCAGGGCGAGCGCCAGCTGGCCAACCAGAACAAGTCGCTGGGCCGCTTCGAGCTCGTCGGCATCCCGCCGGCGCCGCGCGGCATCCCCCAGATCGAGGTCACGTTCGCGATCGATTCGAACGGCATCGTCAACGTCTCGGCGCGCGACCTCGCGACCAATCTCTCGCAGAGCATGCAGATCAACCCGGCCGGCGGGCTCTCCGAGAGCGAGGTGCGCCGCCTCGTCGAGGAAGCCAACGAGCACTCCCAGGCCGACAGCAAGCGCCGCGAGCTGCGCCAGCTGAAGAACCGCATCGAGGGGCTGATCTACAGCAACGAGCGCGTCTACACGCAGTTCCGGCCGCTGCTTCCCGAAGCCTCCTCGCGCCGCATCCACGAGGTGCTGCTCGGGGCGCGAACGGCGCTCGGCAGAGAGACCCAGGCCGAGCTCGAGGCCGCGATGTACGACCTCAACTCGGTGGCGCAGATCCTGTCGGAGGTCATGCTCTCCAACGCGCGCGGCCCCGGCCACTCGGGCCGCCAGCCGGACCAGGCCAAGGGTTGACTAGCCCTCGCTCCTACCTCCAGGCATCGTCGATTCACCAGGCATATGGCAAAGCGTGACTATTACGAGGTGCTGGGTGTCGAACGCACCGTCGGCGCGGTGGAGCTCAAGTCGGCCTACCGGCGGCTGGCGATCAAGTATCACCCCGACCGCAACCCGGGCGACGGTACCGCCGAGGAGCGCTTCAAGGAGGCCACGGAAGCCTACGAGGTGCTCTCCGACGGCGACAAGCGCGCCCGCTACGATCGCTTCGGCCACCAGGGCGTGGCGGGGGTGGGCAGCGGCGGCTTCGATCCCACCATCTTCGCCGACTTCTCCGACATCCTGGGCGACCTCTTCGGCTTCGGCGGCGGCCGCCGCGGCGGCGGTTCCGGCGCGATGCGCGGCGCCGACCTGCGCTACGACCTCTCGCTCACCTTCGAGGAGGCGGTCTTCGGCATCGAGATGACGCTGCGCATCCCGCGCCTGGAGACCTGCCCGCGCTGTGCCGGCAGCGGCAGCGCCGACAAGTCGGCGCCGGCCGCCTGCTCGGCGTGCGGGGGACGCGGCCAGGTGCGCTACAGCCAGGGGTTCTTCACCGTCGCGCGCACCTGCCCGCAGTGCCAGGGCGAGGGCCGGGTGATCGCCAATCCCTGCCACGAGTGCCGCGGCGAGGGGCGGGTCGAGCACGAGCGCTCGATCTCGGTGAAGATCCCCTCCGGCGTCGACACCGGGGCCCGCCTCAGGCTGGGCGGCGAAGGCGAGCACGGCCGCCGCGGCGGCCCGCCGGGAGACCTCTACGTGGTGCTCGCGGTCAAGCCGCACCGGCAATTCCGCCGCGAGGGCGCCAACGTCCATTCGCGCCTGGCGATCGGCTACGAGCAGGCGGTCCTGGGCACCACGGTCGAGGTCGACACCCTGCGCGGCAAGGCCGCGCTCGAGGTCCCGCCGGGCACCGCCTACGGCCGCGATTTCCGCCTGCGCGGCGAAGGGATCGATCGCCTCGACGGCAGCGGCCGCGGCGATCACATGGTCAGCGTGCAGATCGAGGTCCCCAATCCTCGCGACCTCTCCGAGGAAGAGATGCAGCTGCTGCGCCGCCTGGCCGAGCTGCGCGGCCACCCGGTGCGCGAGGAGAAGACAGTGCTCGATCGGATGAAGAACCTCTTCGGCTAGTTGGCCGGCACCGTTCGATGTCCTACCTGCGCCGCGTCTACAGGCTTCCCGCCGAGCTCGAGGAGAGCCTGGTCGCCGATCTCTGGCAGGCCGGGACTCTCGGCGTGAGCACCGAGAGCGAGCCGGATGGCCGGCTGCGGCTGACCGCCTGGTTCGAGCCGGAGGCGCCACCGCCGCCGGGTATCGAGCACATCTCCCACGTCTCCCACATCTCGGACGACGAGTTGCCCGACACCGATTGGATGGCCGAGTACCGCCGGCGGGCGGTGCCCTTCCCGCTCGGCCGGACGCTGCTGATCGATCCGCGCGAGCCCGAGGAGGCGGAGACGCCGGCGGCGGTGCCAGCCGGACGGCGGCTGCTGCGGTTGCCGGCGCGCACCGCTTTCGGCATCGGCAGCCACGAATCGACGGTCCTGGCGCTCGAGCTGCTGGAGGAAGCCGAGCTCTCCGGCCGCGCCGTGCTCGACGTTGGCACCGGCACCGGCATCCTGGCCTTCGCGGCGCTCGCCTGGGGCGCGGCGCGGGTGGTGGCTTTCGACGCCGACCCGGTGGCGGTCCTCCAAGCCCGCGCCAACCGCCGGCTCAACGGCCTTCATCCCCTGCTCTTCGCCGGCCGCGCCGCGGCGCTCGCGCCGGACCCGTTCGACCTGGTCGTCGTCAACGTCGTGCCGGAGGAGATCCTCCCCGACCTCGCCGACCTGCTGCCGCTGCTGGCCCCCGGCGGCGCGCTCATCCTCTCGGGGTTGCTGGCGGAGCGCGCGGCCAAGGTGGCGGCGCGCCTGGCAGCATGCGGTCTTCGTGAGACGGGTGAGACGGGCGAGACCGGCCGCCGGTCGAGAGGCGATTGGACAGCCCTGCGACTGTCCCGGGAAGCGTCTTGATCACCCTGGTCGTCGAGCCGCCGCGCCTCGCCTCGGGCGATGGCGACGAGCACGGCCAGGCCGCGGCCCAGCCGCAGGCCCTGTTGACGGTGGAGGGCGACGCCTACCGTCACCTGTTCAGGGCGCGCAGGATCAGCGTCGGCGAGCGCCTGCGGGTGGTCGACGGCGAGGGGCGGGCGCGCTGGGGCGAGGTCATCCAGGTGGGGCGGAGCGCGGCCCTGGTCGAGCTGGCGGAGCCGGCCGCGCCGAACGAGCCACGCCTGCACCTCGAGGTCCTCGTCGCCACGCTGCGTCCCGAGCGCGCCTCCTGGCTCGTCGAGAAGGCCACCGAGCTCGGCGCCGCCGCGATCCGTTTCCTGAACACCGAGCGCGGCCCGCGCAGCTTCGGCGCCGGCACCGCGGAGCGCCTGCGGCGGGTCGCCGTCGCCGCCGTCGAGCAATGCCACCGCGCCCGCTGTCCCGAGGTCACCGGCCCCCACCCCTTCGCCGAAGTCACCACCCTCACCTCGGCTGCCGATCACCGCTGGCTCCTCGATCCCGCCGCGCCATCCCCGCCGCCCGCCACACCGCTTTCGCCATCCCCCATGGAGTCCCTCCTGGTAGGCCCCGAAGGCGGCTGGTCCCCCGCCGAGCTGGAGACCCTCGACGCCGCCGGCTGGAAGCGCATCTCCCTGGGCCCCCGGATCCTCCGCATTGAAACCGCTGTCCTGGCCGGAGCTGCCCTTCTCCTCCTGAGAAACGGCTCGACTTAGGCGAGCCCTCTCCCACCCTCTCCCGCCCTCTCATTCGAGGTCGCCGAAGAGCAGTGCGACCGTAGAGGGAGGAGAGAGGGCCGCTGGCGGCGGATCGCCTCGTTGCCGACCTTTGGGCGAGGCGCCGCATTCCGCCACCCCCCCCGGCATCCACGACCCCAGCGCCTCGACCAAAGGGAGGCAGCGAGGAGAGCCGCCGCCAGCGGCCCGGGTCGGAGGGTCATTCCCCGGAGGTGAGTTGGACGACCGCCTCCATGTGGCCGGTCTGGGGGAAGAGGTCGACGAGCTGGATGCTGTCGATCCGGTAGACAGGAGCGAGCATCCGCAGGTCCCGGGCCAGGGTGGCGGCATCGCACGAGACATAGGTGAGGCGGCGGGCGCGGCGCGCCGCCAGGGCCTGGCGGACCTTGCCGGTCAGACCGGCGCGCGGCGGGTCGACGAGCACCCGGTCGGGACGGTCCGGCAGCGCGGCGATCCAGCTCTCCACCACCTGGCCCACTCCCGACACCTGCGGCAGCCGGTTGCGCCGCGCGTTGTTGCGCCCGTAACGGGCCGCCACGCGATCCGCCTCCACGCTCACCACCCGGCTGTAGCGCCGCGCCAGGGCGAGGGAGAACAGTCCCACCCCGGCATAGAGATCGTACGCCTCGCCCCCTTCCCATGATCCGACCGCCAGCTCGACCAGGTACGGCAGCAATTGCCGGTGGGCCTGGAAGAAGCAGCGAGCGTCATAGGAGAGGGAGTGGCCGCCGATCGTCATGGACACCTCGCCATGCGGCAGCCCTGGTACCAGCGGCGCCGTGGTCACCGCGCCGCGATCTCCGGCCGCCAGGTCGATGCGGCGATGCGGCGATCCCGCGAGCCGCTCGGGCAGCTCGGGCAGCAGGCTCTCGAGCTCCGGCACCAGTAGCGGGCAACGGGTCACCGCCACCAGCTCGTTGCTGCCGCGGGCGTGGTAGCCGACCCGCACCTCTCCGGTCACGGCATCGGCCTCCGCGTGCAGCTGCGTACGCAGCCGGTAACCCCACGGCGGGCCGGCCACGACCTCGATCCGGGGCAGCTCGATCCGGCCCAGCCGCTGCAACGCTTCGCGCACCGCCGCCGCCTTGAGGTGAGGCTGCAGCGCGTCGTCCAGGTGCTGGAGGTCGCAGATGCCGGTGCGGCTGAGCTCCGGGTAGGGATCGGGGCGGCGCCCGGGACCCGGTTCCAGGATCTCGACGATTGCCGCGCGGGCGTAGTCCGGCCGCCGCTCGACCAGCCGCACCCGCAGGCGGTCGCCGGGGGCCGCGCGCGCGACGAAGATCGGCACCCCCTCGAGCCGCGCCAGCCCTTCGCCGCCGACCACCAGCTTCTCGACCGTCACCTCCGCTTCTTCGACCAGTTCCAGCTTCGAGACCGCCGGCGGCGCCTCGGCGCGCGGGGTCCGCCGGGGCCGCGGCGGCCCGGGCCGCCCCCAGGGCC
>DATDGZ010000069.1:0-4622 GCA_036521795.1 Thermoanaerobaculia bacterium
GCGAGCTGGAAGTGCTCCTCGCGCGGCGGCGGATCGTCCATCGGCGACTGCCCGGGTCCCTCGCCTTGCACTCGCCGACGATGGAGCCGGCTGTGCCTGCTTTAGGCGCTCTGCTCCGGGAGATCGAGCTGCGGCCGCCGCGCCTGCCCTACGTCAGCAACGTCACCGGCGCCTGGGTCACCGCGGAGGAGGCCACATCTCCCGCCCACTGGTGCCGGCAGCTCTGCGAGACGGTGCGCTTCGCCGTGGGTCTCGAGGCCCTCGAGCGCGAGAGCTCCACGGTCCTGCTCGAGGTCGGTCCGGGGCACGGCTTGGCGGCCCTCGCCCGCCAGCGCGCCGGCGGCGTCCCAGGGCGGCGAGAGACCGGAGAGCAAGAAGAGCGCGTGGTGCTGGCCTCGCTACCCCCCGCCTACGAAGCGCAGGACGATGCCGCCTTTCTGCTCACCACCCTGGGCAAGCTGTGGCTCGCCGGCGTCGCGATCGACTGGCCCGGCGGTCATGCCGGCGAGCGGCGCCGCAAGCTGCCGCTGCCCACCTACCCGTTCCAGCGCCAGCGCTTCGGCCTCGATCTCCTCGCTGGCGGCGCGCGGTCCGCACCGCGGCGGCCGCCACCGGCCTCGCCCGCGCCGGGGATCGACACCCCTCCTCCGAAGGCCTCGCGTCCGGGCCTGCGCAACCCCTTCGTCGCGCCGCGGCAACCGCTCGAGACGGTGATCGCCGCTCTTTGGGCGGACCTGCTGAAAGTCGAACGGGTGGGCCTCCACGACAGCTTCTTCGAGCTGGGAGGACACTCCCTGCTGGCGCCGCAGCTCCTCGCGCGCCTGCGCGAGCGGCTGGCCGTCGACCTTCCTCTCGCCATGCTGCTCTCCCGGCCGACGGTCGCCGCGACCGCGGCGGCCGTGGAGCACTTCCGCGCTCATGGCACCTGGGACCAGCTGCACGAGGCGCCACCGGACCTCCACGCTGAAGCGGTGCTGGACCCCGCAATCCGCGCTCAGCCCGTCGACGACCCCGGCGCGCCCGCGGACGACCCCTGCGAGGTCCTGCTCACCGGCGCCAGCGGCTTTCTCGGGGCGTTCCTCCTGCGCGAGCTCCTGGCTCGCACCCGTGCGCGCGTCCATTGCCTGGTGCGTGCCGAGAGCCCCGCTGCGGCCGCCGCGAGGATCCGCGCCAACCTCGAGGCCCGCCGCCTCTGGGACGGCTCCCTCGCGCCGCGGATCGTCGCCGTGCCCGGCGACCTCTCGGAGCCGCGCTGGGGCCTCGGCGAGCAGGCTTTTCGCGACCTCGCCGGCCAGGTCGAGGCGGTGTACCACTGCGGCGCCTGGGTGAACTTCACCTACCCCTATCGTGCGCTCGCGCCGGCCAACGTCCTCGGCACGCAGGAGGCCTTGCGCCTCGCTGCCGCGGTGCGGCCGAAACCCTTCCACTTCATCTCCACCCTCGCGGTCTTCGCGCCGAGCTCGTTCGACGCCGCGGGCGTGGGGTTGGAGGACGCCGGCCTCCACGCGCCCGAGGGGCTGGTCACCGGCTACGCCCAGAGCAAGTGGGTCGCCGAGAAGCTGATCGGCATCGCCCGGCGCCGCGGGCTGCGGGCCGCCATCTACCGGCCGGGAGTGATCGGCGGCGACAGCCGCACCGGCATCGGCAGCACCAGGGATCTGGTCTGGAACTTCCTCAAGGCCTGCGTCCAGCTCGCCGCCGCCCCGGCGATGGAGGGTCCGTTCGATCCGCTGCCCGTCGATTACCTCAGCCGCGCGATCGTCGAGCTCTCGCTGCGCGGCGAGAACCTGGACCAGGCCTTTCACCTGTTCAACCTCCGCTCGCTGCCCTGGTCCGAGGTCTTCGCGACCGCCCGCTCCTTCGGCTACGACCTCGCGGCGCTACCTCTGCCGGACTGGCGGCAGCGCCTGGCAACCGTGCTCGCGGGGACGTCCGAGAACGCCCTGCGGCCGTTCTGGCCCTTGCTGCGCGATGCCGGCCGCGGCGAGGCCGAGCACGCCCTCGCCAGCCGCTTCAAGTTCGACTGCCGCAACACGTGCCAGGGCCTCGGCTCGAGGCTCCCGGCTTGTCCCGCCGTCGAGCGGCTGCTCGAGCGATATCTCACCCAACTCGGCGCCAGCGGCTTCTTGCCTGCTCCGGCGACCTCGGATCGGGCGCTTGCGGCCGCGGTCGATCGCCTGCCGGGAGACGAGCGATGAAGATCAAATTCTACGCCCATGCCAGCTTCCGTCTGGAAGCCGATGCCGTGGTGGTGGTCACCGACCCCTACCACCCGGGCAAGGACATGAGCGGCTTCGAGCCCATCGCCGAGCCCGCCGACCTGGTCATCATGAGCTCGCGCACCGACTCCTTCCACAACGACCCCAGCCACCTCGAGGGCGACCCGGACGTGATCTGCGCTCTCGAGCTGCCGTCCCGGGGGACCACCCTGCACGGCCTCGACATCCGTCCCTTCCCGACCCGCGAGCGGGTGCACTGGCTCGGGTTGCTGCGCGGCCGCCTGCCGCGCCGCAATGCGATGTACCACCTCCACTTCCGCGGCGAAGGGATGCGGGTGCTCCACACCGGCGACATCGGCAGACCGATGCGACGCGAGCATCTCGACTTCCTGGCGGGCAACGTCGACGTCATGCTTGCCATCGCCGGCGGCGTTCACAACATCGAGCTGCGCGACCTCGACCAGGCCATCGCGGCCATCCGGCCCCGCGTGATCATCCCCATGCACTATCACAGCCCGAGAGGGCGGCTGCGGATCCTGCCGGTGACCGCGTTCACCGCGCGCTATCCGCCTGAACGCGTGCGCTGGATCGACGGCCCGGAAGTCGGGCTGACCCGCGACACCCTGCCGCGCGAGCCGCAGGTCTATGTGCTGCAGCAATCCCGCTGAGCGCCGCCGAACGGACTTCGAGGAGAGCACGGTGAGAGAGCTACTGAGGGACGTGCGGTACGGTGTACGGATGGCGTGGAGGGCGCCGGCATGGAGCGCCGTGGCGATCGGGTCGCTCGCCCTCGGCATCGGCGCCAACACCGCCGTCTTCACCTTGCTCAACGCCCTGTTCCTGCGGCCGCTGCCCTTGCGGGCGCCCGCCGAGCTGGTCGAGGTCTTCACCCAGCGCGACACGGCGCCGGGCCACCTGCCGGTCTCGTTCCCCAACTACGAGGATTTTCGCGATCACACCGCGGCCTGGTCGAGCCTCGCGGCCTTCATGCCGGTCAGCGTCAGCGTGAGCACGGCGCGGGCGCCGGTGCCGCTGCAGCTCGACGCCGCGATCGTCACCGGCAACTTCTTCGACACCCTGGGGGTCCTGCCTGGGCGCGGCAGGCTCCTGCGCCCGCAGGAAGACAAGCCGCCGGGAGCCCACCCGGTGGTGGTCTTGAGCGACGGCCTCTGGCACCGCCGCTTCGCCGCGGACCCGGGGATCGTCGGGCAGGCGATCGAGATCGACGGCCAGGGCTTCACCGTCGTGGGGGTCGCCGCGCCGGGGTTCTCGGGGCTGAGCGTCCTCAATGCGACCGAGCTCTGGGTGCCCGTCGCCATGCACCAGCAGATCTTGCCGAGCGCGATCCGGCGCTACTTCCCGCTGCGCCGTCCGCTGATGTTCAGCCTGGTGGGACGGCTCAGGCCCGGGATTGGCTTGTCGCGAGCGGAGGCAGAGATGCGAGCGCTGGCCGCGGAGCTCGCCCGGCGCTATCCCGATGCCAACGAGGGCAGGACGGTCAGCCTGCTGCCGTTGACGCGGACCACCATCGGTCCCGACGATCGCAGCACCTACCTGAAAGCCGGCGCCGTGCTCATGGCCGTCGTCGCTCTGGTGCTCCTGGTCGCCTGTGCCAACGTCGCCAACCTTCTGCTGGCGCGGGCCGCCGGACGCCGCAGGGAGATGGCTCTTCGCCTGGCCCTCGGTGCACGCCGCGCGCAGCTGCTGCGCCAGCTCTTCGCCGAGAGCCTGGTGCTCGCCCTCGCCGCCGGGGTCCTCGGCCTGCTGTTCGCGCTGTGGACGCGCCGGGTCTTCGTCACCTTCGACTCTCCCTACCTGCCGGCGGCTCTCGACCTCGGCCTCGACGGCAGAGTGCTGGCCTTCTCGCTGGCCGTGTCCCTCGGCGCCGCGCTGCTCTTCGGCCTGGTGCCGGCGGCGCACTCGGCACGGGTCGATCTCACCGCCATGCTCAAGGACGCGCCCGCCGCGGCCGGCGTCAAGCTGGGCCGGTTCGGCCTCCACGACCTCCTCATCGTCGTCCAGATGGCCTTGTCGCTCGTCTGCGTCATCGGCACCGCGCTGTTCCTGCTCAGCTTGCGCAACGCCGGCCGCATCGACCCGGGCTTCGAGCGCGAGAACCTCCTCGTGCTCTCCTTCGACCTCGACGGCCGGAGCTACCAGGAGGCGGCGGCGAGGCCATGGCTGCGCCGGGTCGTCGAGCGGGTCGCGGCGCTTCCCGGAGTGCGCTCGGCCGCCGTGGCGGCCAGCGTCAACCTCGACCCCAACCAGATGCGGATCTTGCGCACCACCGTCATCGAAGGGCGGGGCACCGCCCCGGAAGACCATCCGACCGTCCATGTCAACATCGTGGGGCCGGGTTACTTCGCGACCCTCGGCATCCCCATCCAGCGCGGCCGCGGCTTC
>DATDGZ010000070.1:0-2952 GCA_036521795.1 Thermoanaerobaculia bacterium
CCGAAGTGCCCCACTCCGAGCAGATCCACCCCTGCTGCTCGAGACGCCCACGGCGGCCGGTTCATCGAGCCCGGAGCGGCAGACCCCAAGATTACGCCTGGCGCCGACGGCATCTCCCTCGTCTGGGTCGCGCGCAACCACAGCGAGAGCTTGACGCGCCACGCCAAGATGGAGGTGACGTTCTCGGTGCCCTTTCCCGAGCGCAAGCGCCCTGCGTGGCCGGTGGGCACACCTCCTGGCACCCGCGCGTCGGCGCGTCGCACTCTCCCCGGCCTTCGCCGCCCTCCCTCAGGGGCTGACCGCGAACCGCGCCGCCCACAATCCCGGCAGCAGCGGCCGCCGGCACCCCGCATCCGCGCAGCCCAGGGCCAGGAACACCGCCATGAACGAGTCGCGCCCCGCCGCCACCGTCACCGACTCCTGTCGGTTCGCGGCCGGCGGTGTCCAGATGCTGCGCGGCGTGCTGCTCGGGTCGAAGAAGACGACCTTCGCCTGGCACGCGAGCGGCGTCACGGTGCAGCTCTCGGCGGCGACCGCGAAGTCACCCGCCGCGTCGGCGGCGACCCCCGCGAGCCCATGGAGGTGGTCGTCGCCGAAGTCGATCGGCAGCTCTTCGCCGCGTGGCCTCGCGTCCGGCGCCAGCAACCGGACCTTGATCTCGCAGACGGCCGGGGACTGGTCCGTGCACCCCTGCCAGGCCACCACGTAACCGTCGGGCGACCGCGCCAACATCGCCAGCGCAAGGTTGTCGATCCGGTCCACCGCCCGGAACGGCCCCGTCGGCGTCCGGCCCGCGGCATCGAACGCCGACGCCAGCACGGTGAAATAGGGCGCCTCCCCGCCCCCGGGCTCGACGAGAGCGAGCCAGGCCACGGCGAAGCTGCCGTCCGGGTGCACCGCGAGGAGCGGCCCGCCGTCGACGTTGCCCGCGCCCTCCAGCTGCACGGGGGAACCCAGTTGCTGGCCCTCCGCCGTGAACCGCTGCACGACGATCTGCAGCGCGCCGGCAAAAACGCTCCACCCGGCGAGGAACTCCCCTGAATCGGCGATGCCCAGCGCGGGGCCGTCGAGCACGCGGTCCTGGACACCCGTGAGCGCGAGCACCGGGCTCGACCTCCTGCCGTCCCGCCCGAAGCTCTGGCAGAACAGGCGGTCCGGCCCCGTGTCGTCGAAGAGCCGCCAGCCGACGATGAAATCGCCGCCGGCGTTCATCGCCACGGCAACTGGCACCGGCACGTCGGTCGTGCTCTCCGCGATCGGGAACACCGCGCCCCTGGGCGCGCCCGCGGCGTCGTAGCGCCGGGCCATCAGCTGCGCACGGCCCCCCCGCACCTGCACCCAGACAATGACGGAATTGCCCCGGCCGTCGAATGCCGCATCCGGGGCGTCGTTCTCGGTCCCCCGCCGATCGAGCGCGATCGGCGACAGACCGTGCACGGGCCGCACCTCGAGCGCCAGCGCCGGCGCCGCGCCGGCGAGCCCGATGAGCACCATCCACCCGACCTGCACGAGCCGCTCTCGCATCCGAGCCTCCCTGCACCGCGCCTTCATCACCGCGGTCTGTCTCCCTCCGCGCAACCTCATGGGCGTCTCCGCCCGGATGTCCCCGTACGAACACAGAGATTATAACATTGCTGAAGCAGCGGCGCTTTCGGCGTCATCGCGATCGCGCTCCGCTCCGGCCCGATCACACGGCGGGCCGGGAGCGCGGCGGCCAGCGCGCGGCGGCCAGCGCGCAGCGGGCGGCGGCCCAGGGCGGCGAGTTGGCCGGGCTCTTGGAGGCGCCGCCGAGACGGCCCGTCCGGGCGCGGTTCTGGCGGGTGCGCGGCGGCTCGCCGCTCAGGTCTTGGGCGAGGACACGGGCGCGGAGGTCGGCCAGCTTGGGCTCGTTCAGGTCGAAGTGCAGGGCCAGGAGGAAGGAACACGCCGGATGGGGCGGCAGGCTTTGGAGCGCCGCCTCGGGGTCCTGGCGATAGAGCTCGGCAAAGCGCCGGCAGCCGGGAGCGGGATGGTGGCGTGCAACGAAGCTGGCTGTCCATCTCTGCGCCAAGGATCCCCAGATCGTCGACCTCTACATCCGGAGCCTCCGCAACGCCGGCTTCGACCCATCGCCGACGACACCTGCTGCGTCATTCTCCACATCTGGCATGAATGCGAGGCCATCACTGTGGTCCTTGCGGAGTCAGTTCGATCATGGGGACGATGTCTTCCGCGCCCAGGTGTCCGCCCGGCTCCACGCCCGGACCTCCACATCCAGCTCGTCTCCTGACGCCAGCGTCCTGATGAGTTTTCATGCACGGATGGCCCACGTCGCGTTGCAATGACTGCCGAGGGTCCGCCGGCTGAGCCTTCCTCCGCGCCGCTGACTCGCTCTGAGCCCATCCCGCGTCCGGATCATCGCTCCCGTATCGGCACCAGATCCTTCCGCGCATCCCCTCGCCGCCTCCGGCGGCGTCGGCTGCCGCCGCAGGCCGCGTGGCGGGTCGAGCCGGCCCCGCCGCATTCCGGCTTGACCATCCCTGGACGTTGCTCTGCGGCGCCGGCGCAGCGCTGGCGGAGGTCCAGTCCGGAGCCCCAGGGTCCCGGAGCACGAGATTAAAAGTCCTCTGCCCTCGCCCTCACGCCCCTCGCCCGACGGGAGGTAGGGGAAAACTGCCCACTACCCGCAGTCTTGCCATCGAGCTGTTCTCCAAAGGCGAGGTGCGTCAACAGTAGCAGGTGCAGTAGTATCGGCTGCTCCCGGAGCCCCGGCGGGACCGCCCGCCCGGACGTGCGCATGGAGGAGGCATCGCGACCCATGGCCGACCTCAGAGGCAAGACCCTGTTCATCACCGGCGCCAGCCGCGGCATCGGCAAGGCCATTGCCCTGCGCGCCGCCGCCGACGGCGCCAACGTCGTCATCGCGGCGAAGACCGCGGAGCCCCACCCCAAGCTGCCGGGAACCATCCACAC
>DATDGZ010000071.1:0-4053 GCA_036521795.1 Thermoanaerobaculia bacterium
TCTCGCGCATGCCCATCTTCTCGAGGATGCGCGCGCGGTAGGTGCTCACCGTGGCCACCGAGAGGCCAAGCTCCTCGGCGCTGGCGGTCACCGTCTTGCCCGAGGCGAGGAGCCGGAAGACCTGGAACTCGCGGTCGGACAGCAGCTCGTGCGGGGCGCGCCCGGGAGCCAGGCCGATCTCACCGGCGAGCCGCTCGGCGAGGCTGGGGCTGACGTACCTCCTCCCCGCCAGCACGCTCCGGACCGCCGCGACGAGATCGGCGGCGGTGGTCTTCTTGGCCAGGTAGCCGGCGGCCCCGGCGCGCAGCGCCCGGACCGCGAACTGCTCCTCCGGATACATGCTGAGCACCAGGACCGGCAGCCTGGGCCGCGCGCGCCGCAGCTCCTTCAGCGCTTCGAGCCCGCTCTTGCCCGGCAGCGAGATGTCGAGGATGACGGCGTCCCAGTCCGCCGCCTCCACCATGCGCACCGCCTCCTCGCCGCTCGCCGCTTCGCCGAAGACCGCATCGTCGACGGCGCCGTCGAGGATCTGCTTGAGACCCTGCCGCACGACGGCGTGATCGTCCACCAGCAGGATGCGGGTCATCGCGGCAGGATTACCTCGACCGTGGTGCCCGCGGTGAATTGGCGCCGGATGACGACCTCCCCGCCCAGCGCGCGCGCCCGCTCGCGCATGCCGAGCAGGCCGATGGAGCGCGAATCGCCGATCTTGTCCTCGGGGATGCCGCGGCCGTCGTCGCTGATCTCCATGGTCACCCGGCCTGCCTCCGCGGCGAGCCGGATATCGACCGTGGCCGCGCCGGCGTGGCGCACGACGTTGGTGAGCGCCTCCTGCAGGATGCGGAAGAGGGCCGTCGCCTGGTCCGGGCTGAGCCTCGCCCCCGCCATGGTGTCGACCAGGCGGCAAGTGATGCCGGTGCGCTTCTCGAGCTCCGCGACGTACCACTCGACGGCCGCTTCGAGGCCCAGCTCGTCGAGGATGCCGGGCCGCAGCTCGCTGATGACGTGGTGCACCGCGTCCGACGCGAGGTCGAGCAGCTGCGACATGTCCTGGAGCTTGCCGGCGAGCGCCTCGCGCGCCGCGGGCGCCGAGAGCGCGAGCGACTCCAGCTGCCGCTCGAGCCAGCCCACGTCCAGCCGCAGGGCGGTCAGGATCTGCCCGACCTCGTCGTGGACCTTCCGCGCGATGCGCGCGCCCTCCTCCTCCCGGGCGGCACGCAGCCTCTCGGACAGCGCGCGCAACCCCGCGTGGGATTGCCGCAGCTGCTCCGCGTTCCGCCTTTTCTCTGTGACGTCGCGGCCGAAGCCGATGGTCGTGCCGTCGGAGAGCTTCAGGCGCATCCACACGGTGTCGACCATGCTGCCGCTCCGCGTGCGGAGCTTGAAGCCGGTCCACTCGGTGATTTCCCGGTCGATGAAGTCGATCGCCCGGCGCCGCTCTTCGGGGTCCGGATAGACCTCGGCCAAGAGGTCGACCGTTTGCGCTTCCTCCACGGTCCAGCCGAGGACTCGCTCCCATTCGCGGTTCGCCACGACCAGGCGCAGTGCCGCGGGATCGAACAGCGAGACCATCACCGGGACGTTGTCGAAGATGGTCTGCAGCAGCTCGGACCTCTGGTGCTGCGCCTGCCTCTCCCGCTGGCGCCGCGCCAGCTCGGCGCCGATCGCGGCTAGCCGCTCCGGCGCACGGTTCAGCGCCACGAAGTAAGGGCTCGCGACCACCCCCCGCGATCCCAGCACGTCGAGATGCGTCTCGAGCACGCCATGACGCAAGGTCAGGTCGCCCAGCGACTGCAGCTCGTGCAGGCAGAGGATGACGCAGGGCCAGCTGTCGGCGAGCTCGGAGAGCATGGCCTCGAAGACGAAGAGCTCGGCGTCGGGCGCCTGGCGCTCCCGGTCCCACCCGACGATGCCGGCAAGGCGGAGGACGCGGGCGCCGTCCGCCAGCGCCGCCGCGAAGCCAGCCTTCACCTCCTCGAGCATGGCCCGAGCCGAGGGGTCGCGGCCGACCACCCCGAGACGGCCGCTCGCCCGGCAACTCGCGACGTCCACCCCCTGCCGTTCGAGGGTGCCCAGGATGCGCCGGCTGTCCGCGGCCTCGCCCGCGACCACGCAGTAATCGGAGCCGCGCAGGCCGGCGGTCAGGAAGCCGAGCGCCTGCTCCAGGTGCTTCGCGTTGTCGCAGAGACAGGCGAGATGAGAATGCAGGGGGACCTGCCAGCCGCCAATCCCCAGATCGACGGTAGGAGGTGATTCCAGCGGCTTGGCGTGCTTCTCGGCCGGCATGATATACCTCCCGAGACGGCCCTTTTCCGCCCGCTGCTAGGCCGGACAGGGACCTTTTATCACATCTTAAACCGGTTCAAACGTAGTGGTAGGGGTATCAGGGTGTATTTTCTGACCGCCGCTATATCGACGATCTATGCCTTGACTCTCTTGAGGTGCGAGGGGACCTGACAGCGGATGGCGGCGAGAGCGAGAGGCCTCCGGTGGCGGCATCGAAGCTGTAATCCGGCCGCTGGCGGCGCCTCGGGCGCCTCGGGCGCCTCGGCGCCTCGGCGCCTGCCATGACAAACCACAGCGCTCGCTGTACACTCACAAGGCGCAATCTCGAAAATGACGAGCCCGTCGTGCCCGGCCTGCAGCGCCTCGTGGACGGCAGAGGCCAGGCCCGGGAGGCGGCCCGGGAGAAGAACATGACGACCCCTGAGCTGCGGGAAGAGCCGAGCCGGACAGAAGACCAGCCGGTGACGACGATCGACGTCGAGGCTTATCTCTCCGGGCGCCTCGAGGAGCAGAGCGCCTATTACGAGAAGGCCGCCAGCCGCGCCAAGCTGATGCACGTGCGGCTGCAAAGCGGGATCATCGTGCTCAGCGTGATGGTGCCCGTGGCGGTCAGCCACCCGCAGGATTGGAGCGGTTGGCAGCGCTTCCTCGTGGTGGCCGCCTCCCTGCTGCTGCCGGCGATGACCGGGCTGACCAGCTTCCGCAAGTACGGCGAGACCTGGATCTCCTACCGCACTACCGCGGAGCTGCTCAAGAACGAAAAGTACCTCTTCCTCACCGGCAGTGGCCGCTATCGCGACAACCCGAACGCCTTCCATGACCTCGTCGAGGCCGTGGAGGCGCTGCTCATCGCCGAGCACACCAAGTTCCGCGCCTCCTTCACCGAGGTGCGCCAGGCAGCCGGCGGACGCGAGGAGGCCCCGCGGCGAGCCGCCGAGAAGGCAGCCTGACCTCTCGCCGACGTCGCCAAGCGGCCCCGGCCGGCAGGTAGCGGCGGTTGACCGGTGACCGTTCCTTCGGGGATCCGGACCAGGCGGCGCCGGAAGCCGCGCAGCGTGCACGAGGACGAGCGCAAGCTGCGGGTGGACGTGCTTCCCCGGTGGGGCGCTCGCCGCGTCGGCGAGATCCGCCGCGCCGACGTGCTGCGCCTGATCGAGGATACGCGTGAGCGAGGGGGCGTGTCCTCCAACCGCACCCTGGCGCTGGTGCGGGTCGTCTTCCAGTACGCCGTGGACCGCGAGGAGCTGGACCGGCCGGTCGTCGGCGCCGACGCGTGGTGCGGCGTCGGGCCGGTGGTGGTGTGGTGCGGTGACGTGGCGGGGATGGTGCGGCAGGTCGCGGCGAGGCCGCCAGCACCGCGCGGGCCAGCGATCGACGAGCGGCAGCGCGCAGCGGACCTGCGGAGGCTGGCGGAGACGCGGGCCGCCGGGCGCGAGCGCCCGCGGCGCAGGAGCGAGAATCGCGGAAATAAAAAGAGACGCCCCGGTCACCCTCTGGTGGGTGCCGGGGCTAGCAAGGCAACTAACCGGTCACCGGGTACGATAACGAAACGCTTCCCTCGCCGTCATGTGCGCAACCTGGCGGCGGAACAAGCGGCACGGCAGGGGCGCGCGACCGACCGGGCGCGCCGCGACTCCGAGGCGGGGAAATCCAGGCGACGGCGCGCGGTAGTTGAGCCGCCAACCGAACCGCTGCGCGGGGCGCTCGGCGCGTCCTCGCCCCGCCAGCGGTGTCCGGTCGAAACCGCTACGTCCTGGTCCAATGTGC
>DATDGZ010000072.1:0-18005 GCA_036521795.1 Thermoanaerobaculia bacterium
GGTCATGGGGAGCGCCGCGCCGGGGCGGCCGGCGGCTCACGGCAGCGGCCTCGGCGTCGCGGCGGCCTCGTCGAGCAGGGGAGACATGGCGACCAGCGAGGCCGGGTCGAGGACGAGCACCGCGCTGCCGTCCCCGAGCACGGTCGAGCCGGCGACGCCGGGCAGCTCCGCCAGCAGCCGGTCGAGGGTCTTGACGACCACCTCGCGGATGTCCAGGACCTGGTCGACCACCAGCGCGCGGGTTCGGCCGCGCTCCTCGACGATCACGGCATGGCCCTCGCGGCGCCGGAGCGCAGCGGTGCCGAAGGTGCAGCCCAGGTCGAGGGCCGGGATCACCTGGCCGCGCCAGCGCAGCGCGCCGCCGCCGTTGATCTCGTGCAGATCGCCGGCGTCCAGGCGGCGGCTCTCGAGCACGGCTCGCAGCGGCAGGGCGTACTGGCTGCCGTCGCTGCGCACCAGCAGCGCGCGGGCGATCGAGGCACTGAGCGGCAGCCGGAGGCGGAAGAGGCTGCCCCTCCCCGCCTCGGAGGCCACCTCGACCTGGCCGCCGCGGCGCTCGACCTCCCGCTTGACGGCCGCGAGACCGATGCCCCGGCCGGCGCCGAGGTCGGCGTGCGCGCGCGTCGAGAGACCGGGAAGGAACAGCAGCTCGAGGACGTCGGCGCCGGCCTCGCCCGCGCGCGGGCCGCCGGCCTCGCCCGCGGCGCCGGCAGCCGCGCCATCCCGGCCGCTCGTGGCCGCGCCGCCGCCCGCGGCCTCGGCCCTGGAAAGCGGCGCTCCGGCGCGGGCCGCGGCGGCGCGCAGCGCATCGACTTGGACACCCCGCCCGTCGTCCTCGACGTCGATGAGCACCTCGCGGGCGGTGGCGTGCGCGGCGAGGCGCAGCATGCCGCTCTCGTCCTTGCCGCCGCGGCGGCGCTCCGCGGGCTCCTCGATGCCGTGGATGATGGCGTTGCGCACCAGGTGTCCCAGCGCATCGCCGGCAAGCTCGAGCAGCGCCTTGTCGATTGCCGTGTCGCCGCCCTCCACCAGCAGGCGGACTCTCTTGCCCTCCTGTGCGGCGGTGTCGTGGACGATGCGTCCGAGCTGCCGGAAGACCGAGCCCAGCGGCACCATGCGCAGCCGTAGCACTCCCTGCTGCAGCTCTTCGAGGACGCCTTCCAGGCGCTCGTGGGCCTCGTCGGCCTCGCTCCAGGCGGCGCGACCCTCGTCGCCGCCGCGGCGCAGCGGGCGAATGTGCCTCAGCGCCTCGGCGAGTCGGCCGCGCGCGATCACCATCTCGGCCAGGAGGTCGACCAGCGAATCGAGGGTGGCGAACGGGATACGCACGCCGCTGCCCGGCTCGGTCCCGGCCCCCCCGGCCGGCGGCGCGGGGGCAGCCGGACCGGCAGCCGGCGGCGCGGCGGCGGCTCGACCCCTTGGCTGCGCCACGCCCGTGCCCGCCGCACCCATCGTTTCCAAGGCGCCGATCGCGCCCGCCGCGGCTGCTTCGCCTGCGGCGCCTGCCGCGCCCGCCGCGCCCGCCGTGCCCACGGCGCCAACCGCGCCCGCTGTGCCCACGGCGCCAACCGCGCCCGCCGCGCCGAGCGCGCTTGACGTGCCCGCCGTGCCTGGCGCACCAACCGCCACGACCGCCTTCAGCAGAGCACGCAGGCGGTCGAGAGCGGCAAGCAGCCGCTGCAGCCGTGGACGCCGCGCTTCGAGATCCCCGACCAGGTCTTCCATGGCATGAGCTGCAGTCTGCAGCTCGCCCAGCCCCATCATCCCGGCGTTGCCCTTCAAGGTGTGGATCTCGCGCCGGATGCCGTCGACCAACTCCCGCACGCCGCCGGGCGCCGCCGACGGCGCCGCGAGCAGCAGCTCTTCCAGCCGCTCGAGCCGCTCCTGGGCCTCGGACTCGAAGTCGCGCAGCAGCTCGTCCGTGTGCGGTACCCCCACTGCCCGTCCTCCTTCTCTTCGCAGCCCGCC
This sequence comes from Thermoanaerobaculia bacterium, assembly GCA_036521795.1. Taxonomy (GTDB): domain Bacteria; phylum Acidobacteriota; class Thermoanaerobaculia; order Multivoradales; family UBA5704; genus JASLEW01. The sequence goes on from DATDGZ010000072.1 coordinate 1,969, forward strand.
CCCGCGCGGGGTGTTACCGTCAGGACCGGAAGGCTCCCCCGGCGAACGCTTCAGGCGATACATCTCCTGCCGCTTCTGCCACTGCTACCGCTTCCGCGCTCCGGCGCCTCTCGGCGAGACCGGTAGGACCACTGCGGTGGCTGCGTGCAACGAGTCACCGCATGATAGCGGCTTTGTCGGGCGGCGGCGACGCTTCAGGCCCGGATCTGCCCGGTACCAACCTCGGGTGCTGAACGCCGAACGGGAGCGCTGCGTATACTCTTCATATGATGTCCAGGAAATCGATCTCATGGGGGTGGAGGGGACCCGGGCGCTCCGCCCCACCGCTCCCGCGGCTTGCCGTTCCGCCGCGGCCGTCTCCTAACTCGATGTTGGCCACCTTCGCCGCTTGCACCGAGGCTGGCTGGCGACACTTGGATAGGATCTCGACGATGAAGACCCTGCGGACCTCGAAGTGTGCTCGCCGCCGGCTCGTGCCGCCGCGGGCGGTGCGGGCCGCGGCATGCGGGTTGGCGGCGGTCCTTGCGGTGCTGCTGGCGGCCCTCCAGGGTGCGCCGCTCGCGGCGGCCGTGGGTGCCTGGAGCTCCCTCGGGCCGGACGGCGGCGCGGTCGGGGCGGTGGCGGTGGCGCCGTCGGACCCCGGGGTGGTCTATGCCGGCGCCAGCCACGGCGGCGTGTTCAAGAGCGTCGACGGTGGCATCACCTGGGCGGCGGCCGGCCGCGGCCTGCTCGACGACCGGATCGTGGCTCTCGCCGTGGATCCGCGGCACCCTTCCACGGTCTATGCGGCGGCCTTCACCGGCGTCTACAGCAGCGTCGACGGCGGCGACAGCTGGACGGTCACGCCCCTCTCGTTCCCCGACGACGGCCAGGACAACCTGGTCAGCCTGGCGCTCGATCCCACCCGTCCAGGGACGGTCTACGCCGGCACCGTGTCCGACGTCTGGAGGTCCGGCGACGGCGGACGCAGCTGGCACATCGTCTTCTCGGTAGGCGACGGCTTCGCCATGCAGGTGACGGCCGACCCGGGCCGCGGCAGGATGCTCGCCTTCATCTTCCGCGCCGAGGGGTTCAGCCTGTTCGCCAGCCGCAACCACGGGATCACCTGGTCCGACCTCTCCGCCGGCGTGCCGCCGCCGGTCGTGCCGCCGCCGCAGACCGGCGGCCTGACCGCCTGGCAAGTCGCCGCCGACCCCGGTCCCGGAGGGCCGCTCTACCTGGCGTACGAGTTCGCCCTGAACACCGGCACCGTGCCCGGGCCGCTCACGGCGGCCGTGACCTACCGCAGCCTCGACGGCGGGCACAGCTGGCATGTCTCGGGACCAGGGGGCTATCCGCTCGCGGCGGGTCCGGCGCACGTCGTCTATGCCGGCGGCCACCGCAACAACGATGGCGGCTATGCCGGCGGCTACCGCAGCGGCGACGGCGGCAGCTCCTGGGTGCCGATCGCCGCGCCGCCCGACGCCTTGCAGACGCTGACCGCCGGCGATTCACCGGACACCGTCTACGCCGGCGCCGCCAACCGGGGCGTCCTGCGCAGCGGCGACGGCGGCGACACCTGGCAGGTCAGCGACGCCCACTTACGGGCCACGGCGGTGACGGCGCTGGCCGTCGATCCCACGGACTCTGCGAGGCTCTACGCCTACGCCAACGGCGAGGGGCTGTTCGTCAGCCGCACCGGCGGCGGCCACTGGCGCGGCGCTCCCAATGCAGGCACCGGCGTGCCTCCCGCCCTGGGCGCCGCGACGCTGGCCATCGATCCGGTCGCCACCGGGACCGTCTACCTCGGGGCGCTGGCTGGCCTGCTGAAGAGCACCGACGCCGGCGCCCACTGGGTGCAGCTGCAGCCGCAAGGCGGCGCCTGCTTCCTTGTCGCTTCGCTGGTCGTCGACCCGTCGTCGCCGGCGACTCTGTACGCGACCGGCGAGATCGCCACCTCGTGCTCCTCCTCCGGGACCTTCGAATGCAGCTCGTTCAAGAGCCTCGACGGCGGCGTCACCTGGGAGTGCCTGGGGATCGATCTCTTGCGGATCGCCGCCGACCCGTCGTCGCCGGCGACGCTGTACGGGCTCGGTCCGGCCGGCTCAGGCGACGCCGCGCAGCCGCTCTATCGCTCCATCGACCGCGGCGCCACCTGGGTGGTGGTCGACGCCGCGCTGCCGGACCCCCTCCACCAGGTCCAGACCCTCCTGGTCGATCCGACCGACGAGCAACGGCTCTTCGCTGGCACCGGCAGCGGCGAGGTCTGGCGTAGCGTCGACGGCGGGCAACACTGGACCGAGGCGGATCGCGGCCTGCCGGCGGCGGGAGTGCCGCTGCTGCTCGCCCTCGATCCCCTGAGCCCCGAGACGATCTACGCCGCGGCCAGCGAGCTCGGCGTCTACCGCAGCCCCGACGCGGGGGCCACCTGGCAACCGCTGCTCGCCGGGCTGCCGCCGCTCGACGGCCCCCCCTTCAACGTCGAGCTCTACAACCAGCTGGTCGCCGATCCCCTCCATTCCGGCACGCTCTACCTGGCCACCGACGTCAATGGCGTCCTGAGCTACACGGCGCAATAGGGCAGGCCGTCCTTCCTCAGCGGCGCCAGCCCGTAGGCGCTGCTGATGCCATCCAACCTGCGCCAGCTTGCCCAGCCTTGAGGACGTAGATCATTCCACCACTCCAGACAGAGAGCGCAACGTGTCGAGGAAGCGCTTCGCCGATGGGGCCGCAGCCTCGACCTTCGCGGGATCGAGCGCACCAAGGATCGGGAAGCTGTGCTTGCCCTTGGAGTAGGTGCCCTTGCTCGTCTGTCGGGTCGCTCGCTCCAGCCCGTCAAGGAGGTCGAGCATGCGGACAGCCTCCACGTTGGGATTCCCAGGAAGAGCGGACTCCTGGAAGTGCTGCCCGAAGTACCCTATGAGGGCCTGCCGATCCGCCAGGAACCAAGCCTCCATGCATTGGACCATCAGGTGGCACTGGCTATCCGTCGCTCCGTCTGGATGGGCCCATCCGTCGCGGGTCTGGAGGTATCGCCACGGATTCGCAGCAGTTGCCGGTGCCTCGCTGTCGATGAGTAACATAGGGAAGACGTCGCTGGTAGCGCTCTGAGCGAGCGCCATCTCAAAGCTCTCGAATGCGTTCCGCCGGCTGCCGCAAGCAACGATTCGCGGCATCCGGCGCGTAAGGCCAGCCTTGTCAATGAGCATGCGAAAGCCCTCGCGGCATGCGATCTTTTGTGCCTTCGCGTCGCCGCCTCCTTCGACGTAGAGTCGGATGCTCACCAGCGCGTCCCTCCAAGCTCGCCTCGGGTCCAGAGGTCGCCAAGCCGGTACTTCTCGAGCCAGGGGCGCAGTTCCCCGGCATCGAGGCGGGTGAGGCGGGTGGCACCATCGAGCTTCTCGCAGACGAGGAGCGCATCGGGGTTCTCGGTCAGCGCATCGACGAGGATGTCGGAGTGAGTCGTCACGATGAGCTGCATCCGCGTGGACGCATCGCACAGAAGCATGGCAAGGTGCGGAAGGATGTCCGGGTGCAGCCCAAGCTCGGGCTCCTCGATACAGACCAAGGGGGGCGGATTTGGGTGACAGAGAATGGCGAGCAGGGCCAAGTACCGAAGGGTACCGTCGGAAAGCCGCGTCGCCGGAACGGCCCACTTCCCCTCATTGAGGAAGACCTGCACAGTTCCCCCTTCGAGGATGACATCGAAGTCGTCGACACCGCTATAGAGCTTCCGCAGATGCTCGATAAGCGTAGCTTTCACTCCTGGTTCGCGCCGGAATCGATTAAGGACGAGACCGAGATTGCGGCCGTCCTCCATCAAGTAATCGTTTGGAAGATCGGCGGGCTGAGGTAGGCGGGGAGCGGTATAGCGTCCGAACGCCCACTCGCGGTAGATCCGAATGCGGCCGAACACCTCTCCTAGGTACGTGACTTCCGGGTATTGATCGGGATCTTTGCGCTGGGAAAGGATGGAGCGATGGGGGTCGACCGCCTCGCGGCGAAGCTGGCGGACAGTCCCGTTGACGTTCAGCATCGGACGCCCTTGCTCGTAGCCGAAGTAGAAGTAGGGCTTCTTGTGGTGCCCATCCTGGCTGGCGCTCTCGATGCGCTCGTCGGTTATTTCCAACCTTCCCCCAGCCTCCGCGAAAGAAAGGCGATAACGGAGCGGCTGTGGCGCGGAGGCTTGCGTTATGACGGCCTCCAAAGTGGCTGTTATGGGCCTTGATGCCCCCTTCCAAAGCCAATCGCGGACGCCTCCCCCCTCTCTTACCGGAACGGCGAGCTCCGCCGGCGCCGAGCGAAGGAGCGAAAGAGCCTCGATGAAGTTCGACTTCCCGGAACCGTTCGGCCCGATGAGAACGTTCAACGCACTCAAAGGAACGGGGGCACTATCTGGTCCGAAGGAGAGCAGATTCGCGAGTGTTAGCTCGTCAAGAAGTTGCATCTCTGACTCCCGAGTCGTCCCAGGACAGCGGTCTGCGCATTACCTCCCGTAATTTTCAGCAGGTCGCGCCAAATTGACTATGGCATTCTAACCCAGAACTCAGATCACCACCCGGCGGGAGAACACCGTCAGGTCTCCCTCGCGTACCGGCGCCGCGGCCGGCGGCCTCGCCCGGCCGCCCGCGCGTCCGGGAGGCGCCTGGCCGCCTACCTGGCGGCGAAGCTCGCCAGCGCCGCCAGCACCTCGTCGACGTCGGCCGGGGTGTGCGAGGCGTTGACCTGGAAGCGGATCTCCTCGTCGCCGCGCGGCACCACCGGGTAGGCGAGGCCGGTCGCGAGGATGCCGTTGACCTTGAGGTGTTCGACCAGCGCCCTGGTCTTGGCGGTGTCGCGCACCATCAGCGGCACCACCGGGTGCTCGCCGGGGATGGTCTCGTAGCCGAGCCGGACGAGGCCCAGCTGGAAGCGCGCGGTCATCGCGCGCAGGTGCTCGAGCAGGCGCAGGCCCTCGGGACTGTCGAGGATGTCCAGGGCCGCCAGGGCGGCCGCCGCCTCGCCGACCGTGATCGGGTTCGAGTAGATGTACATCGGCGAGGTCTCGCGCAGGTAGTGGAGGAGGGTGCGGTTGCCGACCACATAGCCGCCGTTCACCCCCAGCGCCTTGCCGAGCGTCGCCACCAGCAGATCCGCCGGTCCGGAGCCCGTCTGCTCCTCGGTGCCGCGGCCGCTGCGGCCGAAGGAACCGACGCCGTGCGAATCGTCCACCACCACCACCACGTTCTCCGGGAACGCCGCGTCGAACCGCCTCGCCAGGGCGAAGATCTCCGGCAGCGGCGCGTGGTCGCCGCGCATGCTGAAGATGCCGTCGGTCACCACGACGGCGCGTTTCGCCTGGCCGGCGGCCGCGGCGAGCTGGCGCTCGAGGCCGCCGAGGTCGAGATGCTTGTAGACCTCCTTGGCGAGTGGCCGGGCGAGGCGGAGGGCGTTGATGATGCAGTTGTGGTTCAGCTCGTCGCTGATCACCACGGTCTCGGCGGTGATCAGCGGCACCAGCAGGGAGACGACCGTGGCGTAGGCGGAGCTGAAGATCATCCCCGCCTCGCGGCCGTGGAACCGCGCCAGCCGCTCCTCGAGGCGCACGTGCGGCTCGTAGGTGCCGCTGATGAAGCGCACCGCCCCCGGACCGGTGCCGAAAGCCTCGACCGCCTCCTCCTCGGCGCGCATCAGCTCGCGGCGGTGGGTGAGTCCCAGGTAGCTGTTCGAGTTCATCTTCAGGAACGGCCGGTCCCCCTGGCCCGCGAGCTGGAAGCGCGGTCCGCGGCCCTCCGCGGCAGGCAGGGCGCGGGTGATGACGGCCTCGTCGCGCTTGGCGGTGCCACGCTCGCTCAGGGCCTCGAGCTCGGCCGCCAGGACGTCGTGGATGCGGTCGATGGGCATCGGAGCCTTCCTTCCTCTAGGACTTGCCGCCGCGAGCGGTTCCGGCAGCCCCGGCGGTTCCTGCGGCGGGGGCGACGCGGTGGGCGAGCAGCTTCGCGCGCAGCTTGTCCAGCATGTCGAGGGTCATGTCCGCGAGGCCGTAGGTCGGCTGCCAGCCCCACTCCTCGCGTGCCGCGCTGTCGTCCATGGAGCGCGGCCAGGAGTCGGCGATCGCCTGGCGCACCGGGTCCACCTTGTACTCGACCTGGAAGTCCGGCAGGTGCTGGGCGATCTCCGCCGCGAGCCGCGCCGGCGTCAGCTGCAGGGCGGTGATGTTGAAGGCGTTGCGGTGCCGCAGCCGCTGCGGGTCGGCCTCCATCAGGCCGACGATGGCACGCTGGGCGTCGGGCATGTACATCATGTCGAGCTGGGTGTCCGGGTGCAGGAAGCAGGTGTAGTGGCCGTGCAGGATCGCCTCGTAGAAGATGGCCACCGCCCAATCGGTCGTGCCGCCGCCGGGCGGCGCGACGTAGGAGACGAGGCCCGGGAAGCGCAGCCCGCGCGCGTCCACCCCGAAGCGGCGGTGGTAGTAGTCGCAGAGCAGCTCGCCCGCCACCTTGGTGACGCCGTACATGGTGTTCGGCCGCTGGATCGTGTCCTGCGGCGTGTGGTCTCGCGGCGTGCCCGGGCCGAAGGCGCCGATCGAGCTCGGGAAGAAGACCTTGCAGCCCGCCGAGCGCGCCGTCTCGAGCACGTGGTAGAGGCCGTCCATGTTGAGCTGCCAGGCAATGTGCGGCCTCTCCTCGGCGGTCACCGAGAGCAGCGCCGCGAGGTGGTAGATGGTGCCGACGTCGTGCGCCCGCACCACGTCCTGGATCTGGCGCGGGTTCGTGCAGTCGATGAACTCGAAGCGCCCCCCGGCGGCCAGGTCCTCCACCGGCGGCATGCGGATGTCGGAAGCGATGACCTGCCCGGCGCCGTAGCGCTCGCGCAAGGCCGGCACCAGCTCGGAGCCGATCTGGCCGAGCGCGCCGGTGACGAGGATGTTCTTCATGTCGGGCTGAAGTCCCGCGGTCGCCTGGCCAGGCGGGAGCGCGCCAATGGTAGCCGCCGAAGGGCGCGGCGGCAAGGGCGGGGGGGCGGCAAGGCAGCAAGGCTCTCCCGGAGTCGAACGGGACTGCTCCTCTACCCGTCGACGGAAGGAGACGCTCATGGAACCGGTCAAGCTGACCGTGCGGCCCGGGCCGAGTACCGCGAGCATTCGCGGCGGAAATACCGATGAAGGTGATGCAGCTCGGCGACTAGGGAATGATCTCGAACTGCTGCAAGGCACGGCCGCGGCGAATCCGGTACGTCGAGAAATCGTCACGGTCCAGAGTGAAGATCTTGCGCACGCGCAGAGATTCCGCGGCCACTACCAGCGAAGCATCCGCTAGGTCCATCAGATGATCCGCATACTGCTCCATCAGATCCAGGGCGCGCCGCAGGCCAGGACCGTCCATGAACCAGAGCGAGATCCCGCCGCGGGCGATGAGGGTCCGGAGATTTGCGGCGCCCCTGGTCGCCGTGGGCAGCAGGTGAAAGGCTTCGGTGAGCACCGGGACGGTGGAGATCAGCGCCTGGTCCAACGATGCGAGCGTCGCGCTGCACCGCGCGTGCTCGCGGTCGCGGGGATCGAAGAGGGCGACAAAGGGACCGGTGTCGACCAGAATCACCGGCGCCGCCTGCGAAGCGCTTGCTCGACACCGCGGCGGGTCTCCGTCGAAGGAGCCAGGGCATATCCGCCGGGCCCCAGGTCGAGCTCCCGGTAGATCTCGTAGGCATTGGGGCAACCTGCCATCCGCTGGTCGCGCAAGGCGAGGAGGCCCTGCTTGAGCACCGCCGAGACCGAGAGGCCCGTGTCGCGAGCGAGCCCTGTCAGGATCCTTTCGCTATCTTCATCGAGCCTTACCGTCCTCACAGCCATCGCACCTTCCTTGCGTCATACACATTGTATGACAAGGCGGCCATTGTGGCAAGGACCAGAATGTCTCCGATGTCTCCGGGAGCATTCACCGATGCGGTTCAGACCTGCTAACCTGACCTGCGGGCCGGGACGGGGGATCGGTTGGTCGTTTGTCGGCCAGCCGGAGAGAGGAGGTCGCAGACGCGCTATGTGCAGGAATATCCGAACGCTTTTCAACTTCGAGCCACCCGCCACCGACGACGAGGTCCGCGCCTCGTCGCTGCAATTCGTCCGCAAGCTGAGCGGATTCAACGCGCCCTCGAAGGCGAACGAGGCCGCGTTCCACCGCGCGGTTGAAGACGTGTTTCAGGTCGCCCGGCGGCTCGTCGACTCCCTGGTGACCCAAGCGCCCGCCCGCGACCGCGCCGTCGAAGCCGCGAAGGCAAAAGCGCGGGGCAACTCGCGAAGTCAACCGCAGGCTAGCGTTCGATAGCTTCGCTACTCAGGGCCTTCCCACCACGCGAGCCGGCGCCTCTCTGCGGGTCAGCTAGCTCTGAGCGCCCAGGGCGCGTGCCGCCAGCTGGGTGCCGGCGACGCGGGCGCTGATCTTGGCGAAGGCCGTGTCGCGGCCGGTCGAGGTGTCGTCGCCGAACGGCGAGAAGCCGCAATCGTCCGTCGTTCCCAGCCGCTCGAGCGGGATGAAGTCCGCCGCCTCGAGCACCCGGTCGCATACCTCCTCCGCGGTCTCAACCTGGGGATCGATCGGATCGATGACGCCGACGAAGATCAGCTGCTCGGGGCGGGCGTGCCGGCGGATGATGCCAAGCACCTGCCGGCGGTCGGCCTCGCTCGCCAGCTGCAGGTAGAAGCGCCCCGCGTCGAGCGCGAACAGGTCGGGGAGCAGGTCTCCGTAGTCGACGTCGGCGCTGTGCGTCGAATCCTGGTCGCCGCCGGGGCAGGTGTGCACGCCGATCCGCTGCCGCTCGCCGGCGGAGAAGCGCGCCAGCACCTGGTTGTTGAGGTCGACGAACTGCCGCAGCAGGCCGCGCGAGGCATCGAGCTTGACCGCCAGCCGCGCCTCGGTGAAGTCGATCTGCACCACCCAGGCGCCGGCCCCGAGGCAGCCACGGATGTCGGCCTCCGCCTCGTTGACCAGGTCGGCGAGGAACGCTTCCCGCGGGTAGCCGGCGATCCCCTCGGCCGGATAGAGCAGGCTGAGCGCCGAGGCCGAGATGACCGCTTGCTTGAGCGGCCGGCCGGTGTAGCGCCGCGCCGCCTCCAGGTAGCTCGCCGCCCGCGTGCGGTAGCGGAAGGGACCGGCGGTCAGGCGCGGCAGCTGCCGCGTGTGTCCGTCGGCGAACGGGATGGTCACGCCATCCGGCGCCAGGTTGTCGAGGCCGTGAATCGGGTAGGTGGCGAAGCTCGGCTTGGTCTGCTCGCCGTCGGTGATCACCGGCGAGCCCGTCGCCTCGAAGCGCGCGATCGTGTCGCGCAGCGCCTCGCCGGCGATCGCCGCCGCTTCCTCCGGTGCCATCCGTCCCGCCGCGAGCTCGCCCATCGCCGCGATCAGCTCCGGCGGGCGTGGGATGCTGCCGATGGGTTCGGTGGGAATGGACATGAGCGGCAGTGTAATGGACCCAGCGGAACCGCGCTATCGGGCTTCCTGGAGATCAGCTCAGAGGATGTCGCCAGCGTAGGCCAGGGAAACGGCTGAACCCGCGGTCAGTGGTGATCCACTCGCTCCCTGACTCGATCGCCAGAGCAGCAAGGAAGGCGTCGGGAACGAGGTTGCCCTTGGCTCCTGCCTCACGGCAGAGACGGCTGAAGATCGGCCAATGCCTCGGTCCGGGGTTGATCGGAACGTAGTTGGAACTAGATCGCAGAGCTTCGGCGAAGCGGAGCGCGTCACCCATCGACGTCGGATAGCTGAAGATCCGCGGGTTGGTCACGATCCGCAAGAAGCCACTCAAGACGATGTCCGCCAGACCGAATGCCGCGTCCGAGCCGACCGCACCTTCGAGCCAGCTCCGATAGCGAGTATGGTCCTCGACGTCTTCGCGATGTGCGTAGACCAGGACGTTGACGTCAGGCAGGATCATCCCCGCGCTCCATCAACTCGAGCAGCGAGGCTGAGTCGTCGAGGTCGACCCCAGGCCGGAGCCCTCCATGACCCCAGGTCGGAAGCTCGACAGGACGCCGCGGAGGTTGTTCCTGGCGCCGCCCGAAGCTCTCGCGAAGTGCATGCTCGATGACGGCGGTCAGAGTGAGCCCCTGTCGCGCCGCCCGCTCCTTGACTTCGGTAAGGAGATGGTCGTCCAAGCGGATGGTCGTTCTCATGACATCAAAGCATGGCATGTCGTCATCAATATGTCAACGAGGTCGGCAGGTCGGCAGGTCGGTAGTGTCCGGCCGCGGCGCTCATTCCGCGGTAACTCCTCATTGGCGAGCCTCCGCGCCACCTGGACACCGTCAGGGGAACTTGTCCAGAAGCTCCTCGGGCCTTTTCACGGACAGACTACAGGCCAATGCAGATCAAGTCAAGCATATTGCATGGTCTGTAATGCATCAGACCATCCGCTCGACCAAGGAGAAGCTCAACCAACCGGTTTCGCCACGCTCGATCGGCCCGGACCTGCGGCGCTGCCTGGACCTCCGACGCGGGGACCGACGCGGTGGCCGGCCGCTCAGCCGCCCGCGCGCAGGGCCTCTTGCGGGTCGACTCGCGAGGCGCGCCGCGCCGGCAGGTCGCAGGCGAGGAAGATCGCGGCCAGGAGGAGCAGGGGCGCCGCGGCGAAGGCGAGGCCGTCCATCGTCGAGATGCCGTACAGGAATCCGGCGAGCAGGCGCGACAGGGCGAGAGCGGCGAGCGAGCCCAGGCCCAGGCCGATGCCGGCCAGCAGCATCCCCTCTCCGACCACCAGGCGGCGCAGGCGCGCCGGCGAGGCGCCGAGGGCGAGGCGGACCCCCAGCTCGCCGCGCCGCTGGCTCACCCCGTAGGCGAGGACGCCGTAGACCCCGACCGCCGCCAGCGATAGGGCCAGCCCGGCGAGAGCGCTCATCAGGCCCATGAGGAGGCGCGCCTGGGCGGTCGACTCGGCGAGGATTCCGGCCAGCGAGCGTTCGGCACCCAGGGCCAGGGCCGGGTCCAGGTGCCTGACCTCGGAGCGGATCGTTGCCGCCAGGCGGGCCGTGTCGGCATCGCCGCGCACCACCACCTCGAGGTTGCGATAGGGGAACTGCGTCTGGACGAAGTAGATGGCCGGCTCGACCGCGCCGGCGAGGCCGTGGTTCTTCACGTCGGCGGCCACGCCGACGACCTCGAATTCATGGCTCTTCGTCAACGCGCGGCCGAGCGGACCGATGCCCGTGGTGCGTGAGAGCAGGACCCTGCCGACCGCCTTGCCGTCCGGCCACGCGAGGCGTGCCAGCTCGCGATTGACGACGACGACCGGCCGGGAGCGCTCGGAGTCCCCGCGGTCGAACGCGCGCCCCGCCAGCAGCGGGATGCCCAGCGCGCCGAAGTAGCCGGCGGTGACGGTCACGTACTGCGCCGTGGGCTCCTGCTCGGCAGCGGGGGCGGGCCGTTCGGGGAGGCCGTAGGCGATGCGCCATCCCGGGGTCAGCGGCAGGAAGCTGGCAGCTCCCGCCGCGCGTACCTCCCGGCGGGCCGCCAGCCGGTCGAGCAGCTCGCCGTAGAACTGGCTGACGCGCCGCCAGTCGCCGTAGAGGTTGTAGGGCAGCTCGACGTTGACCGTGACGGACTGCTCCGGCCGGAAGCCGGGCGCCTGTCCTGCCAGCCGCACGAAGCCGTGGACGAGCAGGCCGGCGCCGACCAGCAGCATCGTCGCGAGCGCCACCTCGGCGACGATGATGGCGGCTCGGGCGCGGCGCCGCGCTCCGGCCGGCGCCAGCCCCCTGCCCGCCCGCTGCAAGGCGCCCTGCAAGGCAGGGCGGGACATCTGCACGGCCGGCAAGAGCCCGAACAGGAGGACCGAGAGCAGCGTCGCGGCCAGGCTGAAGCCGAGCACGCGGGCGTCCAGCGAAGCCTCGCCGATGCGCGGGATGCCCAGCGGGCGCGTGGCGGCGATCAGCCGCAGCAGGGCACTCGCCAAGGCCAGGCCGGCCGCCGCCCCGAGCAGCCCGAGCAGCAGGCTCTCGGCGAGGAACTGCCGCAGCAGGCGGCCGCGGCCGGCACCCAGGGCGGCGCGCACCGCCACCTCGCGTTCCCGCGCGCCCCCCAAGGCCAGCAGCAGGCTGCTGACGTTGACGCAGGCCAGCAGCAGCAGGAGCGCGACCGCGGCCAGCAGCACCTCGAGCGCGGGACCGGAGCTGCCGGCGGTCTGCTGCCGCAACGGCACGGCGACCGCCCCCCAGCCCTGGTTGGTGTCGGGATGCTCGGCCGCGAGGCGGCGCATCAGCGCGCCGAGCTCCGTCCGCGCGCGCGCCGCCTCGACGCCGGGCCGCAGGCGGGCCACCGCCTCCATGAAATGAGCGCCGCGGCTGTGCTCGGCCAGGTCCCAGGTGAGCCCCTGCCAGACGTCCGTCTCGCCGGGGAAACCGAAGCCCGGGGGCATCACTCCGACCACCGTGTAGACCACGCCGTCGAGCCGCAGGGCACGTCCGAGGACGCGCGGATCCCCGCCGTAGCGCCCGCGCCACAGCCGATGGCTGATCACCACCTCGTGCGCGCTGCCGTGCAGGGCGCCCCCGAAGGCGAAGGAGCGCCCCAGCCGCGGCCGCACGCCCAGCACCGCGAAGAGATTGCTCGAGGTCTCGACCGCGCTCACCCGCAGCGGCTCGCTGGCGTCGTCGGTGAGGTTGACCTCGGGCCGCCACCAGGCGGCGGCGTCGGAGAAGACCGCGGCGAGCGACCGGTCGTCGAGGAAGTTGACCGGCGACAACCGTTCCTGGTCCAGGCCCTGGGCGGCGTTCGTCTCCCAGAGAGCCACCAGGCGCTCGGGCTCGGCGTACGGCAGCGGCGCCAGGACCACCGCCCGCACGATGCTGTAGAGCGCGCTGTTGGCTCCCAGGCCCAGGGCCAGCGCCAGCACCGCGGCCAGGGTCACTCCCGGCCGTTGCCGCAGCCCTCTCCAGCCGTAGCGCAGGTCGCGGACCAAATCGTTCATGCTCCTGGATACCAGGCAGGGCGCCGCCGGGTTACGCGCTGGCCCGAACCGCGGCGGCTCGGGGGCCGCCCACGGAGATACTCGACAAGGACGTCGGTATCGACGAGCATCCGACCGGGCATCCACTGCGCCCCGTTCAGCGCTCCATCCGGTCGAATTCGCTTCGCAACGCCACGAAGTCTGGCAGATCGGCTCGATCCTGCCAGAGGCCGCGAGCCTGCCGCAGCAGAGCAAGTCGATCCGCGTCGGCACGGCTGGCCCGCAGCGAAGGCGCGGCGTTGCACGACATCTCAGCATTGCCCCGGCCCGCGCGGCTCACTCCTCCGTGGCGGGGGTGCCGGCTGCAGTCGCCGTCACGAGCCTGGCGCGGTAGGTCGTGTAGTCGGGGACGAGGCGCTGGTAGACGCCCGCCATCAAGGGCGAGGGGATCGTGCCGGTCGTCCCGGTGGCGTACAGGTCGTGCTGGGCCAGCAGCTGCACGTTGTACTTGGCCCAATCGAACAGGTCCTGCTTCTTGTTGTCGTGCGCGACCAGGGCGATCTTCTTCCGCGGCTGCATCGCGATCTTCTTGTAGGGCATCGTCTCTCCCTTCCCGACGGGGTCGCGGCCTACCTGGCCCGCGCGCTTGCCAGCTCGTCCTTGACGACCACGCCGCCCTTCATCACGAAGCGGACACGCTCGAGCTCGGTGAGGTCAGTGAGCGGGTCGCCGTCGACCGCGATCAGGTCGGCATAGCGGCCGGCGGCGATGGCGCCGGCGCGGTCGCTCCAGCCGAGGAGGTCGGCGGCGCTGGTCGTGGCCATGGCGAGGATCTGGACGGGGGTGAGGCCGAGCTTGCGCAGCGAGCGGAACTGCCTGGCGTTCTGGCCGTGCGGGTAGACCCCGGCGTCGGTGCCGAAAGCGAGCTTGACGCCGGCCTGCACGGCGCGCCGCCAGTTGGCGAGCTGCGACTTGCTGAGCTCGATCTCCTTGTCCACCATCTTCGGCGGCAGGCCGAGGTGGTCGGCCTCGGCGAGCAGGTACTCGTCGGTGTAGATGTCCGGCACCAGGTAGATGCCGCGCTCCTTCAGCAGGCGGATGCCTTCGTCGTCGATCAGGCCGCCATGCTCGATCGAGGCGACGCCGGCGCGCGCCGCGCGCTTGATGCCCTCGGTGCCGTGGGCATGGGCGGCCACCTTCTTGTGCCACATCGCGGCCTCGGCGACCAGGGCGTCGAGCTCCTCCTGGGAGTACTGCGGCGCGCCGACCTCGGCCTCCTCGGAGAGCACGCCGCCGGTCGCCATGACCTTGATCCAGTCGGCGCCGTTCTTGACCTCGAAGCGGACCAGCTTGCGGATCTCGGCCACGCCGTCGGCGACGCCCGAGAAGTGCTCGAAACGCAAGTAGGGCGAGAAACCGGACAGGTCGTTGTGGCCGCCGGTCGACCCCAGCGCCAGCGTCGCCACCTGCATGCGCGGGCCGACCACTTCGCCGCGGTCGATGGCATTGCGCAGGGCGACGTCGATGAACTCGCTGGCGCCGACGTCGCGCACCGTGGTGAAGCCAGCCTCGAGGGTCCGCCGCGCATAGACATGGGCGACCACGGCGAGGTCGATGGGGCTGCGCCGGAAGAGGTCCTCGTAGTAGTTGCCGCGCTGGGCCGTGATGTGGGTGTGGCAGTCGATGAGGCCCGGCAGCACGGTGGCGTGCGAGAGATCGATCACCGGGGTCCCCGGCGGGAAGGGGAGGCCCGGGCCGACGGCGGAGATCCGGTCGCCGGCGATCAGGATCACCGCGTTGCGCACCGGCGCCCCGCCCAGCCCGTCGATCAGCCGGCCGGCGCGCACCGCGAGCAGCCGCGGCGCCGCCGCGGCCGTCGCCGCCGGCTGAGCGCCGAGCGGGGCGGCCGCCGGCAGGGCCGCCAGCGCCAGCAGGCAGGCCGCGACCAAGGCGACAGTCCCCGCAACGGTTCCCGAGACGATTCCCGAGATGGTTCCCGAGACGATTCCCGAGGCGATCCTGACGATACGCCGCATGCTCGAGCCTCCTTGCCGGATTGCTCGCCCCGCGGGCGGCGACGCGATTCTATCGCCGTCGGCGTCCGCTGCCGGCGTCCGCTGCCGGCGTGCCGCCGCCCCTGCCAGCCAGGATCAGCCGTAGAGACGCTGGTACTGCGTCCAGGCGGCGAGCACGCGGGCGAGGTGGAGGCGGGTCTCGCGGAAGCCGACCTTGGTGAAGTACTCCTCGGGCTCCTGGCTGAAGCAGTAGGTGCGCCAGAGGATGGCCTGCGCCTCGCCGGCGTCGTAGGCGGCGATGGCGATGTGGGGAGTGCCGCGGAAGGTCCGCGTCAGCTGGGAGAGATAGGCGCCGCCGAGGTCGATCGCTACCTCGGGCCGGTAGAGGTCGTCGGGCTCGAGGCGTTCCATGCCGATGGCCGCGGCCACGCGGCGGGCGGTGGCGAACACGAACTGCGTCAGGCCGCGGGCGGCTCCCGGCGACAGCGCCTGGGCGTCGAAGCGGCTCTCGACACGGATCAGCGCCGCCATCAGGTAGGGATCCACGCCGCGCAGGCGGCCTTCCGCGAACAGCGATTCGCGGTAGGCGAGCGGGTAGAGGCAGCGCTGGAAGGCGGCCGGCAGCAACACCGGCGGCAGCCGCGCCGGCACCCGCTCGCGCAGCGCCTCGGCGAGCTGGATCGAGCGCGCCGTCTCGCCGGTGCGCGCCAGCAGCAGGCTGCCGGTCAGGGCGAGCGCCGGCTGTGCGGGCGGGAAGAGCTCGCGCACCGCCGGCGCGCCTTCGTGCCAGACGCCGAGCGCCAGCAGCATCTCCTCTGGCCGGCGTAGCGTCGCCTTCCACAGCGGCCAGGCGTCGATGGGCAGCTCGCTCATGCGCAGGAAGGGAGCCGCGGCCGGGTCGGCGAGCAGCCGGGCGCGCAGCCGGCGCTCGGCGAGCTGGCCGGCCGGGTCGTCGGGGCCGAGCAGCAGCCAGGCGTCGTAGAGGTCATGGAGATGGCGCGAGACGGCCAGGCGCCGTCCGGCCGTGCGCGCCTCGCCGGCCAGCGGCTCGACGGCGAGGCGGGCTGCCGCCGCCCGCGACAGCGGATGGTAGAGGTCGGCGCGCAACGCCGCGAGATAGGCGGCCACCGC
>DATDGZ010000073.1:0-4694 GCA_036521795.1 Thermoanaerobaculia bacterium
ATTCTTTGAAGCGGTCTTTCCAATCGAGCCGAAGCGGTAGCGAGGCGAAGGCGGCGAGGGCATCCTGTCTTCGTCGCTACAGTCCGGTCGCGGCGCCGATGGGGTCTTCGTGCTCGCCGCGCCAGCGCAGCAACCTGTCGATCAAGACGCGGGCCGGAAGCAGCAGTGGTTGCCGCGTGGCCTCACCGCGCGGTTCCTGGCGGAGGTCCAGGCGGAGCCGATGGACCGCCGCGTAGCGCTCCGCGGCGCGGGTGGCGGGGAGGCTGGCAAGGTGGGCGAGCCGCTCCGCCCACTCCCGCCCGGCAGGTTCGAAGGCAGCCGCCAGCGGCGCGGTGAGTTCGGGTGCGGAGTGGGGGCGACCGCAGTCGAGCCGCTGCAGGAGCTGGTCGAGCGTGCAACGCGTGGCCTCGGCGAGGCTGCCGTGGGCGAGCAAGGCGCGGCGGGCGTGGTCGAAGAGGGGATCGGCATCCGCGGGGCGGCCGTCGCCCGCGGCGATGCGGGCCTCGCGCCAGGTGCGCTCGGTGTCCTCGGGCAGTGAGGGGGAGAGGGGGTAGAGGCGGCGGGCGCGCTCGAGGTGGGCGCCGGCGGAGGTGGAGCGCCCTTGGGGGGTCGAGATCTCCGCGAGCGCGAGATGGAGGCGGGCGGCGAGGGAGGGGGCGAAGGCGGGATCGCCCAGTAGGCGGAGGGACCGGCGGAGGGCGTGGGCGGCGTTGAACAGATCGCCGGCTTCGTGGAGGGCGAGTCCCAGCTGGGCGAGACAGGCAGCGGCGGGGCGGGCGGCGTCGAGCTGGCAGAAGAGATCCGCGGCGGAGAGGGCCAGGGCGGTCGCGGTGTCGAGCTGGTCGAGGTCCTGGTAGAGCTGCGCCAGGCCGGCGCAGGCCAGGGCCTGGGGCTCGCAGGGGCCGCGGTCGGCGACGAAGGGGAAGACGCAGCGGAAGGACTCCTCGGCGAGGCGGAAGCGGCCTGACTTTAGGAGGGCCTTGGCCAGGAGCCAGTGGGCGAGGGCGGCGGTGTCCGCGAGCTTCGCGTCGGGCGCGTCGCAGGCGCCCACGTCGGCGACCAGCTCGTCGGCGATGATGGCGGCGAGCTCGGCTGTCACGACGGAGGTGGACGAGGGCTGGTGGAGCTCGCTCTCGGCGCGCAGGGCGAAGAGCTGGGCGAGGGTGAGGCGGCGGAAGCGGGAGTCGGCGCGGATGGCGGCCTGGCGTCGGTCGGGCGGCAGACGGAGCAGCAGGGCCGCGAGGCAGTGATCGAGCTCGGCGGTGGCGTGGAGGGTCGCGGCGCGCGACTCGGGGCGGGTATGGGGCGTCGGCGGGGTGTCTTCGAGGCCGGCGGGGACGGGAGGATCGGCGCGGTGGGCGCGGCGAGGGGCCTCCTGCGGCAGCTGGTCAGCCGTGGGCTGAGGCGGCATCGGTGTCAGTCTCCTCGGCGAGAACGGTGGCCGGCGCCGACCAGCAGGCGAGGGTGGGCGCGCGGGTGTCTTCGATGCGCGCCGCGAGCTGGCGCGCGAGGTCGGGCGTGAGGCGGCCGTTGGCGCAGGCGTCCTGGAAGCGCAGGAGGGCCTGGAAGGCGTCGCGCTCGAGGTCGGGGGCGCTGAAGATCGGCAGCACCTCGGCGGCCAGCTGGCGCAGGGAGTCGGCGGCGCCTTGCTCCAGGTAGAGCGCTGCGAGGTCGAGGAACGCCAGGGCCGCGTCGCAGCCGAGATCCGCCTGCACGCAGCCGCGGGCGGCCTCGAGGAGCGACTGCTCGGCGGGGCCGCGCTGGCCGCGGGCGCCGGCGATGGTGGCCTCGGCGCGCCGCAGGCGGAGGCGGGCGGGGAGGTCGCCGAGGCGGGCGGCGAGTTCGTCGGCGACCGTCAGATGGGTCTCGGCCGGGGCCAGGTCGCCGACGGCGATCGCGGTCCAGACGCGGCCCAGGCGGACGGCGAGGAGGAGGGCCGGCGAGCGCTCCGGATCGGCCAGGCGCTCGGCCTCGGCAAGGAGGGCCGCGGCCGGGCCGGGCTGGCCGAGGTGGTGGAGGCACCAGGCGCGGTGGGCGAGGATCCGGACGGCCCGCTGCGGGTCGGCGGCGACGGAATCGCGGCGGCAGCGAGGGGCGCCGGAGTCGATGGCGTGGGCGCGGTCGAGGAGTTGGCTGGCCTCGGCGAGGCGGCGCTGGTCGCGGCGCAGGAGGGCCTCGAGGGTGAGCAGCTCGGCCTCGAGCGCGGGATCCCCGGTGCCGGCCTGGATGAGGCCGCGCGCGCTCTCGAAGGCATGGCCGGCGCTGGTGAGCTCGCCCAGGGCGCGGCGGGCGTCGCCCAGCCGGGCGAGGGCGAGCGCCCGCAGGTCTTGCACCCAGGCCGGGTGGTAGGCGTCGTCGAGGCGGCCGGCGACCGCGACGGCAAGGGCGGCGAGAGGGGCGGCGGTCTCGGCAGGCTCGCGGGCGGCGGTGGCGCCGGCGGCGAGCGCGAGGAGCAGGCGGCAGAGCCCCCAGCTGTGGAAGGCCGGGTCGCCGTCGACCGCGGCGAGACGGTCGGCGTGGGGGAGGAGCTCGAGACGCTGCCAGAGCGCGGGGGCCTGGGGGGCCTCGGCGAGGGCGACGGCGTAGTCCCAGTGCCCGACGTCACGCTGCAGCTCCTCGAGCCGATCGCGGGTCGCCTGGCAGCCGGGACAGAGGGCAAGGAGATGCGGCAGCACGTCCCGCGCCAGCTCTTCCGGCTCGATGCCGCCGCTGAGCAGGCGGGCGACGAGCTCGGGGGCAAGGTGGCGCGCGGCGGCGTCCGGCGGCGAGATCAGCACGGCGCTTGGGGGCTGCGGCCGGATCGGCGGCCGGGGCGGAGAAGAGGATGGACGGCGCGCCTGGGGCCGGGACGGGGCGAGCGGCGGGCGCGAGCCGTCGCGGCCGCGGCGGCCGGCGCGGCGGGGAGAGCGCGGCAGCAGGCGGGGACCGGCGCGGCGGCAAGGGGTGGCGCAGGGGGGTGAGCCAGGCTGTACGGTGGGTGGGGCATGGTTCTCCTGCCGGGCGCCGGCTCCGGGTGCGGGCGCGACAGCGGCGGTCGTTGGGCGCAGTCTGGCGCGTGGCGGACGGGAGGAGTTGGCGCGGGTTGGAAAAGCGGAAAGCCAGCTATCCCAGGTTCACTGAAGGACCGTATATGCTGGTGGGATCACGGGGCAGGCATGCAGTGGACGGCCGGCTGTCCCGCAGTCCGGGCGCGGCTCACCGGTTGAAGGTGGACGGAGCACGCTGCGATTCGGAGGTGGCATGGCGCGACGAACGGTCCCGGCCTTGAGCACCGCCCTGACGGTGCTGCGGGCGATCCGCGGCTGGACCGCGGCCGAGCTGGCGGCGGCGGCGGGGGTGCGGCGCAGCTCGATCGTGGACTACGAGGGGGGCAGGAAGCTGCCCTCGCTGCCGACGCTGCAGCGGCTGGTGGCGGCGCTGGGCTTTCCGCCGCGGGTGCTCGACCGCACGCTCTCGTTCCTCGCGGCGACGCGGGTGGCGGGGGAGCTGGCACGCGGCGAGCAGGGCGGCGCCGGCTGGGCGCAGGCGCAGATCGAGGCGATCGCCGCGGAGATCGGCTGGTCGGTGGCGGATGGGGTGCGGCGGCTGCTGACCCGGGTGGCCGCCGAGGGCGAGGCGCTGGATGCCCGGCGGCGGGCGCCGGCGCTCTGGGCGCGGCTGCGGCCGTACGCGGCGCGGGAGCGGCGGGCGCTGGTCCGGGAGGCCGAGGAGTTCCGCAGCTGGGCGCTGTGCGAGCTGCTCTGCGCCGAGAGCGCCCGGGCGGCCGCCGACAACGCGGCGCGGAGCGTCGAGCTGGCGGAGCTGGCGCTCGAGGTCGCCGGCCGGGTGGAGGGCGAGGCGGCGTGGCGCTCGCTGGTGCAGGGGTACGCGTGGGCGTTCGTCGGTAACGCGCGCCGCGTCGGGGGCGACCTCGGTGCGGCCGACAAGGCGCTGGGGCGGGCGAGGGAGCTGTGGGCGGCGGCGGGCGCGGCGGCGGACGCCGGGGTGCTGGACGGGGGGCGGCTGCTCGACCTCGAGGCGATGTTGCGCCTGGATCAGCGGCGATTCCCCGAGGCGCTCGAGCTGTTCGAGCGGGCGCTGGCGATGGGCGGGCTCGGTGAGGGCAGGGCGCGCCGGTTGCTGGCGAAGGCGAAGGCGCTCGAGGAGATGGGGAAGTGCGAGGAGGCGATCGGGGTGTTGCGGCAGGCGGCGCCGCTGGTGGACGCCGACAGCGAGCCGCGGCTGCGCCTGGTGCTGCTGTTCAATCTCACCCTGAATCTCTGCCGCATGGGTCGTGCCGCCGAGGCCGAGAGAGCGCTCGGCGAGCTGCAGCTGCTGGCGAGGGGACTTGGCAACGGGCTCGACCTCGTGCGGCTGCGCTGGCTGGAGGGCAAGGTGGCGGTCGGCTTGGGACGGCTGCCGGAGGCGGTGGCGGCATTCCATGAGGTGCGGGCTCGCTTCACCGAGCAGGGGATTGGCTACGACGCCGCGCTGGTGACGCTCGAGCTGGCCGAAGCGCTCGCCGCCGCCGGGCGGACGGCGGAGGTGAAGGCCCTGTCGCGCCAGACGGTGCCGGTCTTCCACGGCCTCGGCATTCATGCCGAAGCATGGCGGGCGCTGCAGATCTTCCGCGAGGCGGCCGAGGGCGAGCGCTTGAGCGCCGAGCTGGCCGGGGCCCTGATCGCCTATCTCCTGCGGGCGCGCCACGATCCGGA
>DATDGZ010000074.1:0-18321 GCA_036521795.1 Thermoanaerobaculia bacterium
GGCGGGTCCGACCCTGGCCTCCGGGGGAGTGTCCGCCGCGGGGTCCGGCGGCGCGGCGGCGGGCTCCCTGGCTGCGGTGACCGCGGGGGCAGCCGAGGCGCCGGAAGCCGTGGCGGCGGAGGTGGCGGCAGCCTGCCCGCCACCGGCGGCGGCGACCTCGATCAGCAGGGACGGGGTGGGCGTGGTGGTCGGCCCGAAGTGCTCGTCCAGCCTGAGCTGGGTGCTGCTGGGCCTGGCGGCCGCCTCCTGCTCCGCGGTCGCCGCCGCCGCGGCAGCCGCCGATTGCTCGAGCACCTGCCGCCAATCGCCCTGCAGCAGGTCGCCCGGCTGGCGGCAGGCGGCGAGCTCCAGCGCGAGCTCGCGCGCGGTGGCGTAGCGCTCGTCGGGGTTCTTGGCGAGCGCCCGCATGACCGCGGCGCGCAGGGCGGGCGGCAGGCGTCCGTCGCGGTCGGTCTGGTCGAACGGCAGCGGCGGGCGGAAGAGATGGCCGGCGATGATCGACGAAGGGTCGCTGCCGAGGATCGGATGGACGCCGGTCAGCAGCTCGTAGAGCACCACGCCGAAGGAGTAGAGGTCGCCGCGCGCGTCCGCCGACGGCACGCCGGCGGCGCTGAACTGCTCGGGCGAGGCGTAGCGGAGCTTGCCGAGGAACGTCCCGGTCTTGGTGAGATGGGCGTCCGGGCCGCCGACCACCTTGGCGATCCCGAGGTCGATCAGCTTGATCTGCGGGTTGCCGTCGGGGTCCTCGGTGAGCATCAGGTTGTCGGGAGAGATGTCGCGATGGACGAACCCCTTGCTGTGCAGGTAGCCGAGCGCGCGCAGCGACTGCTGGGCGATCTCGATCGCCAGGCCGAGCGGCGGCGGCCCGACCGCCTTCAGCAGCTCCTCGAGGGTCCTGCCGTCGATGAACTCCATGACGATGAAGGCGACGTCGTCGTCGCCGATGGTGAAATCGTAGAGGTGGGCGACGTTCGGGTGGCGCAGCTTGATGGCGACCCGCGCCTCGCGGATGAAGCGCGCCTTGAACTCGGCGTCGGCGTCGAGCTGCGGACGCATCATCTTGATCACGCGGACTTCGTCGAGCAGGCGGTGGCGCACCTTGTAGATGGCCCCCATGCCGCCCTCGCGGATCTTCTGGAGGATCTCGTACTTGCCTTCGATGCGCCGGTTGGGGATGGCTGCCACTGTCGGGGTGCTCGAGCTTCCGGATGCTTTGGGGGTGCTTGCGGGCGGCGGGTGGACCCCAGATTATGCAACGCGCCCGCCGGTGTCAAATGCGGGATCCACTATGGATGCATACGATTGCACGGAGCGGATTGGATGGAAGGAGGGGAGCGAACGGGGCGAGCCGCGGCCCGAACGGGGGCAGCGTACCGCGGCGACCGGGGAGCCCACGAGCCCTGCGCCGGCGGCGCCGATAGGCCAGAGGCCCGGCGCCTCACCAGGCGCCTTGCTAGGGGATGCGCCGCAGGTCGTTGCTGACCCGCGGGCCGGCCTGCAGCTCTCTCGCACCCTGCCAACCGCACGTCCCGCTCTTCGCGCCGGCTTGCTGGTGGCAGGCGAAGCTCGCGTCGAGAGCCGCCTGGGTGACGGGGAACGGGCTGGCGCAGCTCGTCAGCCGGAAGCTCCACAAGGCCGGCGTTGGCTTGCACTCGCCGGGCTTGTCGGACGAGTCCGGGCCGGTGTTCGAGCCCGACCATTCGGCGAGCGGCCCCTGGCTGGGCGTGGGGATCAATATGGGTTGACCCGGCGTCGTTGGTTGACCCGGCGCCGGCGTGCCCGCCCGGCGGGCCACGACCCTGGCGCTGAAGCCGCGCACCAGGGCCGGGTCCTGCGCGCTCACGCCGTCGCAGCAGTCCAGGGACTGCCAGGCCTGGCAATTCGGCTTGACGCCGGGGGCATAGACGGTGTGCACCTCGATCCACTGCCCCGGATCAGGCGCCCTTCCCGACCCATCCGGCGGCGGGGCGCTGATCAGCGCGGTCTCGCCCATGCAACCCTGCACGTTCTCGACCGGCGCGTGGTAGTGCTGGCCGCAGAAGACGAGTGGGGCCTGGCGCCCCCTGATCCAGACCTGCTTCTGGTCCGCGGAGACCCTCTCCACGATCGAGAGCGAGGTGGGCCGGCCATGCCTGACGTCGCGGGGCGACTGGCATGGACTGCAGGCCTGACAGGTGGGCGGCGGCGGCGCACCTCCCGCCGCCAGGGCCGCAAACAGTGACAGAACCCCGAGACAGACGCTCGCCGTTCCTCGCATCTCGGCTCCTCCTTTGGCTGCCCTCGTGGGTCAGGACGCATGAACTATGATGAGCAACCAGTCTAACACTGAAGACAGCTATCCTCTAATGCCCCACTACCGACTGGCCGGTTGGATTGGCGGGCCGGTTCGCCGTAGGATAGAGACGGAGTTTCTCCGAGCATGCGGGTTGCCGGCATGAAACGATCTCCTGAAGCCAGGCCGCACTCTCCGTCGTCTCCGTCGTCGCCGTCGTCCGGCGCGGCCAGGTTCTCGGGTGTCGCCGTGATGGCGGTGGCCGCGGTGTCTCTGCTGCTGGCGGTGGCGCGGGTGTCTCCGGGGCGGGCACCTGTCCCGGGAGGCATGCCGGCAGCGCCGCCGGCGAAGCGCATCGCGCCCGCCGATGCCGGCCGGCACGAGGGCGAGGAGGCCATGGTGTGCGGGCTCGTCGCCGCGACGAAGTACGCGGCGGGCACACGCGGGCGTCCTACCTTCCTCGACTTCGGCGCCGCCTATCCCGGCCAGGTGTTCCAGGTGGTGATCTGGGGCTCCGAGCGATCCCGGTTCCACGAGGCGCCCGAGCAGGCCTTCCTTCACCGGCAGGTCTGCGTCACCGGCAGGATCCGGCTCTACCGCGGCAAGCCGGAGATCACGGTCAAGGACCCGGTGCAGCTGGTCCTCGACAAGGTGATCGCCGATCCCGACTTCGACCAGCGGGCGAGAAGCACCGGGTGAGGCGTCGTCGCATCCATTCGCCTGCGGCCATGCGAACTACGATCGAGCTGAGAGATGAGCATCGGGCCAAGCTGCTCGAGCTGGCGGCCCGTCGAGGCGAGAAGGGTCTCTCGAGCATCCTGGCGGAAGCGCACCAGGGCGGCTCTCAGGGGCGGCGGGCGCCGGGGACTTCCGGTGCCTCACGGCCAGCGACCCCGGCGGCTCCGGCGGCCCCGGCAACCGCGGCCAGGCGGCGGAAGGCTGGCACCGCGGCGAGGCCGCAGAGAAGGAAGGCGGCGAGGGCGATGACGAAGCCGCGGTCGAGGCCCGTCTTCCACACCGCGGCGAGCGGCGGGTTCCCGACGATCCCGTACTGGACCGGGATGATCAGGACGTCCCCCACGGTGTGCAGCACGATCGAGGGCAGGATGGAGCGCGTGCAGTAGACCAGGCACCCGTGCACCGCGCTCACCGCCAGGAAGAAGGGCAGGAAAGCGAATGTCGCGTAGGCATGGCTGACGTGATGATCGAGGAAGAACATCAGGCCGACGATCAGGATGGCGGGCGTCCAGCCATGGCGGCGCTCGATCGGCGACAGCATGTAGCCCCGGTAGCCTGCCTCTTCGAGCACACCGGCGACGGCGCTGATCGTGAGCAGGGTGGCCGCCACCGTCCACGGCGGCAGGGCCGCGAAGTCGAGCGGCAGCTTGAAGGCGTCGCGCGGGATCTCGCTGAGGCGCGGCGTGAGGAAGGCGAGACCATTCGTGCTGGCGAAGCCTAGGGCGCCGGCGGCCAGGGCCCAGCGCCAGACCCGCCCTGGCAGCGGGCGGGCGCGGAGGTCGCGGCGGCGCGCCTCGGCGGTGCTTCGCGGCCACCCCCAGCCGTTCAGCCAGCGCCAGCAGAGCCACAGCCAGGCCGCGGTCGTCGGCAGCAGCCACGGGATGCGCGGGGAGAACTTCAGGTTGGCGATCATCAAGACGGCCGGGACCAGGCCGCCGGCACTCACGACTAGCTCGCCGACGACGATGGCCCGCACGGCCACGGGGAGCAGCAGCCAGAGACGGAGGAGCCGGGAGGGCTCCGGGCCGGAGGTGGCTGGGTAGCGGTCGATCACGATGGCGGGAACTGCTAGTCTTACGCGCGGTCGGGCCGGGAGGTTTCGGAGATGGACGAACCGGAGAGCCACATCGCAGCGAGAGTTTCGCGCCTCCGGGTCGCAGGCAGGCGGTCGTAACTAGGCACTAGATGGCGAAGCTGGTCCCGAGCTTGACGCGGGCGGTGGCGGTGCTGGCGGTGCTGGCGCTGGCGTACCAGGCGTGGCGGTCGCGGTGGCTGTGGGGGCAGCCGGATGCGGAAGCCGAGCCGCGGATCGTCGCCGTGGCCGGCGATCCGGTGGGCGCCGAGCTCGACCGGTACATGGCGCGGCTCGCGGCCTACGGTTATTCGGGCTCGGTCTTGGTGGCCAGGGGCGGACGGGTGCTGCTGCACCAGGGGTACGGTCTGGCCGACCGCGCGCGGCGGCGTCCCTACACCGCGGAGACCCTGTTCGACGTCGCCTCGATCTCGAAGCAGTTCACCGCGGCGGCGATCCTCGCGCTCGAGATGGCAGGCAAGCTCGCGGTCGAGGACCCGCTCGGCAAGTTCTTCCCCGGCGCGCCGGCGGACAAGGCGGCGATCACGCTGCACCAGCTCCTCACCCACACCTCGGGCCTGCGCGACACTTTCGGCGAGGAGTACGAGGCGGTCACCCGCGACGAGCTGCTGCGGCGGGTCTTCGCCTCGCGGCTGCTGGGTCCCCCGGGACGCCGGTACCGTTACTCGAACGGCGGCTACAGCGTGCTGGCGGCGGTGGTCGAGGTGGCGTCGGGCCGTACCTACGACGACTACCTGCGCGGGCGGCTGTTCGGGCCGGCAGGCATGCGGCACACCGGCTTCCGGCTGCCGGCGCCGGCGCTCGCGCTGCTGGCCCACGGCTACACCGCCGACGGCGACTGGGGAACGCCGCTCGACCATCCCTGGGCGCCGGACGGCCCCTACTGGGACCTGCGCGGCAACGGCGGCATCCTGACCTCGACCGGCGACCTCTACCGCTGGCACCTGGCGCTGGCGGGTGATGCGGTGCTGGCGCGGCCGCAGCGCGAGAAGTACATCCGTCCCTACGTCTCGGAGGGACGGTGGGCGCACACCGACTACGGCTACGGCTGGTCGGTCGGCAAGAGCCCGACCGGCAAGCTCGAGGTCTCGCACATCGGCGGCAATGGCGCGTTCGAGTCCGACTTCCGCCGCTACCTGGGCGACGACGCGGTGATCGTCCTCAGCGGCAACAGCATCGACTCCTCGGCGCTGGCGATCGGCGATCACCTCGAGAACCGCCTGTTCGGGCTGCCCGACGCCGACCCGCCGGCGGTGGCGGCGGCGCCGGTCGATCCGGCGGTGCGCGACGCCGCCGGCATCGCGGTGGGCTGCGCCGGGACCTACCTGCTGCCGGCCGCCGCCGGAGCGCCAGGCGCCGCGGCCGAGCGCCTGCAGGTGACCGTCGACTCGGCGCCGGGAGCGCCGGCCGGGCGCCTGCTGATCGCGGCCGAGGGCAAGCGGGGGCTCGGGCTACTGCTCGGGGCGCTCGGCGGCGACGACCGCGAGCTGGTCGCCGGCCGCGACGAGGACGTGGCGGCGGCGCTGGCGGCGGCGCGCGAGGGGCGCCGCGAGCCCTTCGCGAAGTTGATGGGGCTGGAGCCGGAGGCGGCGAACGCGCTGCTGGACCCGCGGATCGCCGCGCTCACCCGCCAGCTGGGGCCCTGGACCGGCGTCGCGGCGCTCGGCGGCGCGGCCCGCGGCGGGCGATGGTTCACCTACCCCCGCTGCGACTTCGAGCGCGGCGCCCGGATCGCCGAGCTGGGCTGGGCGGGGCCCACCGCCGAGACGCTGCGCTTCCTCGACGCCCTCCCGGGCCAGCGCTTCGTGCCCGAGTCGCCGGGAGTCTTCGCCGCCTTCGACGTGCGCACCGGCGTGATCGTGCGCGCCGCCTGCGGGCTGCCGGCGGCCGCGCCGGCCGCGGCGCTGACGCTGCGCTCGGGAGACGGCGCGGCGGTGCGGGCCGAGCGGGCGCTGCCGCGCTGAGCGGGAGAGGGAGATCCATGGTTCGTATCACGAAGGTCTACACCCGGCAGGGCGACGGTGGGATGACCAGCCTGGCGGGTGGCGAGAGGATCCACAAGACGGCTCCCCGCATCGAGGCCTACGGCGAGATCGACGAGCTCAACTCCTGGATGGGCATGGCCGCCGAGGCCATGCGGGGTGAGGCGCCGCTCGCCGCGTTGCTGGACCGCGTGCTGCGCGTTCAGAACGAGCTGTTCGACCTCGGTGCGCAGCTTGCGGTGTTGCCGCGGGACCGCCGGCCCGATACGCCGACGATCACGCCGGGGCAGGTCAAACGCCTCGAGAGCGAGATCGACGAGATGAACGCCGGGGTCGGGCCCTTGCGGTCGTTCATCCTGCCCGGCGGCGGCGAGATCGCGGCGCGCCTCCACCTGGCCCGCACGGTGTGCAGGCGGGCCGAGCGCGCGTTGCTGCGCCTCGCCGCGGTCGAGCCGCTCGATGGCACCGAGGTGCCATACTTGAATCGTCTGAGCGACTGGTTGTTCGTCGCCTCGCGCCACGCGGGGTCGAAGTTGGGCATCGCGGAAGTCCTCTGGCGTCCGGGATCGACGGCGTAGGTTGCCGGCGTGCAGGCCCGCCCGCCCGGCCCCGGCGCTTCATGTAACCAGTCCAGCTCCGGCACGTATAGGAAGAGCGGCGCTCGCGGCTCGGGAGAAGGTGCGGGCGGCCGTGGCAGGAACGGGATGCGCGCCGGCGGGCGGCGGCGGCATGGCCGAGCATGGGAGTGACGATGGGACGCAAGCGGGTTCTCTGGCTGCTGGGGATCGTGGGGTTGGCGCTGCTCTCGGGCGGCTGGGTGCTGCTGCGGCGGGGCGGCGATGCGACGCCGGTCGAGGTGGCGAAGGTCGGCCGCGAGGACCTGCAGGCGAAGGTCACCGCCAACGGCAAGGTGCAGGCGCAGAAGCGGGTCGACGTGTCGGCGTTGATCGCCGGCCAGATCACCCGCCTGGCGGTCAAGGAGGGCGACCGGGTCCACCGGGGGCAGTTCCTGCTGCAGATCGACCAGGTGAACCCGCGGGCCATGGCGCGCGGCAACGAGGCCTCGATGCAGGCGCTGCTGCGCGACCTCGACTCGGCGAAGGCCAACGCCGAACAGGCCCGCGCGGACTTCCGCCGCGCCGACGGCAACCACCGGGCCGGGATCATCCCGGAGGCCGATTACGACAAGGCGCGGACCGCCATGATGGCCGCCCATGGCGCCGCCGAGGCGGCGCAGCGCCGCGTCGACCAGGCGCGCGCCATGCTCGAAGGCTCCGAGGACACGCTGCACAAGACCACCATCGTCTCTCCCATCGACGGCGTGGTGACCGCGCGGCCGGTGGAGGAGGGCGAGGTGGCGGTGATCGGCCTCCAGAACAGCCCCGGCACGGTGCTGCTGACCATCTCGGACATGTCGGTGGTCGAGGCCGAGATGGAGGTGGACGAGACCTCGATCCCCACCGTCCGCATCGGCCAGGAGGCGGTGGTGCGCATCGACGCCTATCCCAACCAATCGTTCGCCGGCGTCGTCACCGAGGTCGGCAGCAGCCCGATCAGCGGCACCGCCGCGGGCTCGACCGACGCCATCAAGTTCAAGGTCAAGGTGCGGATCGAGAAGCCGCCCGCCGACGTCAAGCCGGGCCTGTCGGTGCAGGCCGACGTCCTGACCGGCTTCCGCTCGCAGGCGCTGGTGGTGCCGATCCAGGCGCTGGTGGTGCGCGAGATCGAGCACCGGCCCGGGGTGCCGCTGCCGCCCAACGCGCCGCGCGAGCAGGAGGGGGTTTACCTGGTGGCCGGCGGCAAGGCGCGGTTCGAGCCCGTCCGCACCGGCCTCATGGGCGACCTGTCGGTCGAGGTGCGCGGCGGCCTCGCGGGCGGTGAGGCCCTGATCACCGGTCCGTTCCGCGCCCTGCGCGCGCTGCATCCTGGCGACGCGGTGACGGTGGCGGCGCCGAAGACCGGCGACAAGTGAGCCGAGCGGGACACGGGCCCGGACCATGAACCTCGACGAGCTGCTGCGCGAAGTCCTGCGCACCGTCCGGTCGAACGCCCTGCGCAGCTTCCTCACCCTGCTCGGGGTGATCATCGGGGTGGCCACCCTGGTGGCGGTGGTGGCGGTGATCTCGGGGCTCAACGGCTACGTCAGGGACAAGGTGTTCGCGCTGGCGCCCGACGTCTTCATCGTCGACAAGATCGGCATCGTCCGCAGCCGCGAGGAATTCGTCGCGGCGGCGAAGCGGCGCGACTTCGACCGGCGCGATTTCGAGCGCATCGCGCCGCTGCTCCGCCGGGCGCGCCAGGTGGGGGCCGAGCAGGAAGGCACGATGGTGGTCAAGTACGGCGGCCACCGGCTGGCCGACGTCGCCATCCACGGCACCACCGCCAACTATGGCGGCATGATGAACCTCGACCTCGCCGCCGGGCGCTACTTCCTCGACAGCGAGGCCGCGGCCGGCGCGCCGGTGGCGGTGATCGGTTGGGACGTCAAGGAGGAGCTGTTCGCGCAGCTCGAGCCGCTGGGGCGGGTGATGCTGGTGGGCGGCATCCCCTACCGGGTGATCGGCCTCATCGCCAAGCAGGGGAGCATGCTCGGCCAGAGCCGCGACAGCCAGCTCTACCTGCCGCTCGACAGCTACCGCAAGAACTTCGGCAGCCGCACCTCGCTGGCCATCTTCGTGCAGGCCAGGGGCGGCGTCGCCGGTGTCGACGAGGCGGTCGACGAGACGCGGGGCGTGGTGCGGGCGCTGCGCCACACGCCGTTCCAGGCCCCCGACCCCTTCGGCATCGTCACTGCCGAGAGCCTGCAGACGCTGTGGCGGCAGATCTCGGCCGCGGCCTTCATCCTGACGCTGCTCATCGCCTCGGTGTCGCTGGGGGTCGGCGGCGTGGTGATCATGAACATCATGCTGGTGGCGGTCGCCGAGCGCACCCAGGAGATCGGCGTGCGGCGGGCGCTCGGCGCGCGGCAGAAGGACATCGGCCGGCAGTTCCTGCTCGAGGCGGCGATGCTGTCGCTGGGCGGCGGGCTGGTGGGCGCGCTGCTGGGGTCGCTGGCGGCGCTGGCGATCAACGGCCTGCTGCATTTCCCGGCGAGGCCGTCGCTGTCGCTGGTGCTGCTCGGCCTGGCGCTGTCGGCGGCGGTGGGTCTCGCGGCCGGCTACCTGCCGGCGCGCAGCGCCTCGCGGCTGCCGGTGGTCGACGCCCTGAGGGCCGAGTGACGGCGGGCGCGGTGCACCCCGGCGGACGGCGCGGCCCCGGCGGGCGAAGCGGCCCCGGCGCGCGAAGCGGGCGGAGCGTCAGAAGGCGTCGCTGGCGCTTCAGCCTGCTCGAGAACGTGCGCTTCGCGCTGGTGGCGATGCGCGCCAACAAGCTGCGCAGCTTTCTCACCCTGCTGGGCGTGACGGCCGGGGTGGCGACGGTGATCATGATGGTCAGCTTCGTCGTCGGCTTCGACAACTCGGTCAGCGACGCGTTCAATAGCTTCGGCACCAACCTGGTGCAGTTCCAGAAGTACGAGCCGCGCTTCGGCCACGGCGCCAGCTTCCCGGAAGAGCAGCGCAACCGCCGCGACCTGACGCTCGGCGACGCGGCGGCGCTCAAGCGGCTGGCGACGCTGGCGGTGGCGGTCTCGCCGGAGCGTTACATCACGCTGGGCATCGAGATCAAGGCGGGGAAGGCGGAGGCGAACGGCGCGCAGGTCGTGGGCGCGACCCCGGACTATGCCCTGGCCGACAACCGTTACGTCCAGGACGGGCGCTTCCTGACCGACGCGGACGTGCGCCACGGGGCGCGGGTCTGCGTGGTCGGCGTCGACGTCGCCCAGGCGCTCTATCCGAACCGCGATCCGATCGATCAGCGGCTCGACCTGTCGGGGCACACCTACACCGTGGTCGGGCTGTTCGAGAAGCGGGGCGCCTTCATGGGCGGCAGCCTCGACAATTTCGTGGTGATCCCGATCAGCGCTTTCGACGAGCAGTTCCCGCAGATCCGCGACGGCGGCAAGGACACGCTGCACATCGCGACGGTGCCGCGGCGTCCGGAGGAATTCCAGGCGCTGATGGACCAGGAGACCTCGATCCTGCGGGTGCGCCGCAAGCTGCACGGCAGCCAGCCGAACGACTTCGCGATCTTCACCAGCGACAGCGCGCTGGCGACCTTCCGCCAGATCACCGGCGGCATCGCCGCGGTGATGATCGTGATCGCCGCCGTGGCGCTGCTGGTCGGCGGCGTCGGGGTGATGAACATCATGCTGGTCAGCGTCACCCAGCGCACCCGCGAGATCGGCCTGCGCAAGGCGATCGGCGGCACGCGCCGCGACATCGCGCTGCAGTTCCTGGCCGAGGCGGTGACGCTGACCGGGGTGGGCGGCGGGCTGGGGATCGTCAGTGGCCTCGCGGCGGCGCTGCTCGCCCAGCTGCTGTTCAAGTTCCAGGCCGCGGCGCCGCTGTGGTCGATCGTGCTCGGCTTCGGCGTCTCGTCGGCGGTCGGCGTGATCTTCGGGCTGTGGCCGGCGGTCAAGGCGGCGCGCCTCGATCCGATCGACGCCCTGCACTACGAATGAGCGGCCGGCGCGGACGGGGACGCCACCGCCGCCGCGAGGCGTGCTCGAGACACGGACGGCGAGATCTCCGTATACCTCATGACGATCAGGTTCGCAGGCGCCCGCTCCAGAGATGGATGGCGCCAGGAGGAATCGCGATGCGGCGAGATGCTTGCCGGCAATGGAGCACAGGCCCGGCCAGGGCGCTCCTGGCCACGGTCCTCCTGCTCGCCGGCGCCCAGGGCGGGGTGGCGCCGGCCGCGGCCCAGGAGGCGCCGGTGCTGCACCCCTTGCTCCGGGTCCATTCGGACATCACCTATCAGAATTCCACCGGCCAGGGCCCTGAGGAGGGCGACCTGTTCGTCGCCGCGGAGGGCTACACCCAGGGGGTGGTGACCAACCCCAACCATATTGCGCAACGTTGGCTGTCTCAGCCGAGCACCGGCCAGGCATCGCCGAGTCAGCTGGCTGGACTGCGCTCGGCTCTCGACGTGAATCAGGTCGGACTCCAGCAAGGTCCATGCGTGCTGACTCCCTTTCCCCTGGATTTTGGGACCGCCGAGCTCACCTGGTACGGCAGCAAGGGCTTTCGCCGGAACGATCTCACCGTCTACCTCATCGATGCCCCGCCCGGAACGCCGTCCTGTTCCCCCGCGGTGTGCCAGATCCTCCTGGCGATCGGCATCTATGCCGATGCTGTCCTGAAGCCGAGCCCGTTCAAGGGTTTCGACTGTCCCACTCCTCCATAGATTGCCGCCGCTGACGCCGGAGGGGCTGCTGCTGGTGGCCGGCCCGTGAACGTTCAGCCGCCGGTGACGCCGGCGCGCGGCGCGCCCTCCTCACAGACGCGCTGAGCGGATCCGCGAGTGGCTCGACCAGTGGCTCGCCTGGTCTCGCCGGTAGGTCCTTGACAATCAGGACTGAATCAGTCCAATATCTCTTCTACATTATTGAGATTGAATCTCAATAATATGGAGCGAACTTTCCGCGAGCCGGGAGATGGTGCCCGCGGCCATTCCAAGGAGGCGGTAGCCATGTTCGATGGTGTCTCGCGCCGCTCGGGCCGGTGCGGCGGCCGGCGGCGGTTCGCCTGGGCGTTCGGCCTGCTCGCGGCCGTCCTGTCGTGGCCGGCGGCGGGCGCACGCGCGCAGGAGGGGCCTTACTTCGTCACCTACGGTCGCTCGATGGAGGAGCCCGGCAACCTCGAGATCGCGCTCGCCCCGGTCCTGGGCGAGCAGCGGGAGGGCGGCAACTTCCTCGCCGCGGCGCTGGAGCTCGAGTACGGCGTCAAGGCCTGGTGGACGACGGAGCTCTACCTCGACGGTCAGGCCACGGCCGGCGACAGCGCGGTCCTGACCGGCTTCCGCTGGGAGCATCGCGTGCGCCCGCTGCTGCTCGAGCACTGGCTCAATCCCGTGCTCTACGTCGAATTCGAGGACATCACCGAGGCCGACAAGACTCTGCTGGAGGTGGTCGGGCACGACGTCGCGGCCGATCACGCCGTGCCCAACCGGATCGCCCAGGGCAGTCGCCAGCGCGAGCTCGAGACCAAGCTCATCCTGTCGAGCAGCCTGGGCGACTGGGACCTGTCCGAGAACCTGATCGCGGAGAAGAACCTCGCCGGCCCGCCCTGGGAATTCGGCTACGCGGTCGGCTTGAGCCGGCCGCTGGCGCTCGCGGCGCGGCCGGGCGCCTGCACACTCTGTCCCGAGAACTTCATCGCCGGGATCGAGATGTACGGCGGTCTCGGCGACGGCCACGGCGCGGGCCTGCGGGACACGTCGCACTACCTGGCGCCGGTGCTGGCATGGGACCTGCCCGGCGGACCGGCGCTCCGCATCTCGCCGGCGTTCGGGTTGAACGCCGCCAGCCACCGCTTCCTGCTGCGCTGCGGGATCTCCTACGAGCTCTCGGGCTTCGGGCTCGGGCACCGGCGGTGGGCGGCCGGCGGGGATGCAGAATGAGCCGCCGCGGGGGGATCGCGCCGGCGGCCGCCGCGCTGACGGTCGCCAGCCTGGCGGTCGGCGCCAGGCTCGGGGGCGCGGCGGGCGGCGCCCTGGACGGTGACGCGGCCGGCCGCGCGGCCGGCGCGGGAGGAGGCCATGGGCTGGCGAGCGTGCCCGCGTCGGCGCCGGAGCGTGCGAACCCGTTCGGCGAGAGTCCCGACGCCGTCACCGCCGGCCGCAAGCTCTTCCTGCGGCACTGCGCCGGATGCCACGGCGACGACGGTGGGGGCGGCCGCAGGGGGCCGTCTCTCGACTCGCGCCGGCTGCGGGGGGCGTCGCCGGGCGCCCTGTTCTGGTTCCTGACCAACGGCAGGCTCGCCGCGGAGATGCCGGAGTGGTCGCGCCTCCCGGCCGCGCGGCGGTGGCAGATCATCGCCTACCTGCAAAGCAGGGCAGTGGGTGGCCGGGGATTCCCGAACGAGCGGGGCGTATACTCGGCGGCGACGACCGCGCACCGGTGAAGGGACTGGAGAGGAGCCCATGAACCCATGAAGAAGAGCCTGATCCTGGGGATGGCCGCCGGTGCCGCCGGCGTGGTGCTCGCGGGTTGCTTCGACGTCGAGCAATCGGTGAGCTTGAAGCGCGACCTGTCCGGCACCGCTGGCTTCAACATGACGGTCGACCTCGAGCCGATGATCGCGTTCATGGCCAGCATGCAGCACAGCATGGAGGGCAAGCCGGGCGACCCGACGCCGGCGGAGATCGAGGCGGCGCGCCGGGAATTCCTCGCCAAGCAGAAGAGCGAGGACCCGGGCAAGAAGCAGGAGGAGCTCGCGGCGCAGAAGGCGCAGCTCGCGAAGAGCCTGCCGCCGGGGGTGGAGCTGCTGGGAGGCTCGGTCGAGGACCAGGGCACCAAGATCACCGCGCGCTTCCAGTTCGGTTTCGACGACGTGCGCAAGCTGGCGCAGATCAAGCTGCCCGAGAAGGGCGGCCAGGGCAAGCCCGGGTCGAACCCCTACGAGGACCCGTTCTCCCAGCTGAAAGTGATCGACGAGGGGCCGACGGTGCTGGTGACGCTCGGCAGCGTCAACCCGGCGGCGCGCCTGCAGGAGCAGGCGGGCCAGGGCGGGATGGGGAAGGACGGCGGCAACCCGGAGATGGCCAAGGCCGTCGAGGCGGCCTTCAAGGGTGCGCGCTTCGCTTTCCGGCTCGACAGCCCCTTCGAGGTGGTCGAGACCAACGCCACGCGGCGTGACGGGCGCACGCTCTACTGGGAGGTCAGGGCCGCGGATCCGGACGTCAAGATGCCACCGACGTTGATGGCGCGGCTCAAGAAGTAGTAGCGCGGAAGAAGCCGGCGGCGGTCCAGCGGCGGAAGGCCGCGTCGAGCTGCGCCGCGAGCTCGTCGTCGGGCAGCTCGCTGGCCGCCGCCGCGCCGGCGATCGCGTCGCCGACCGTGGCGCCGGCGACCAGCGCGGCCAGGACCGCGGCTTCGAAGGGCGTTAACGGGTAACGGCGGACGACGTAGTCGGTGCGGCTTAGCGCGATGTGCTCTGCGCCGGGGTCGGGAACGGGCAGGTCGGCGGCGGCGGTCTCTGCCCGGGTGTCGAGGAGCCCCGGGGGCTCGACCGGCTGGCGCGAACGCATCGCCATCGCGGAAGAATAGAAGGCGTTCACCGGGTGGCTGAAGCGGAGCAGGCGCAGGCAGGGCACCGGCGCGAGGCGGGCCTTGGCGAAGTCGCCGCCGGCCCGGCGGGCGAGGAGATCGGCCGCCGCCAGCAGCGGCTCGCCCTCCGCTCCCGGACCGTCGAAGGCCTCGGCGATTGCCAGCTCGAGGGTGGCAAGATCGATCAGGAAGTCGGGCCAGGCAGGGCCGGCGGTGCCGGCTGCGGGCGACTGCTCGGGACGGGTCTCGTCCAGGAAGCGCGGGAAGCTCTCGGCCAGGCGATAGAGGGTGTAGCTGCGCGACGGGTAGCGCTGCAGGTAGTCGAAGGCGAAGCTGTCGAAGGCCTCGGCGCCGAGCACCCGCGTCAGCGCCGGGAAGGTGTCCCGCAGGCATTCGAGCAGCCGGGCGTAGTAGGCGTTGGCGTAAATCTCCAGGCGCTGCTCGGCGGTGAGGCGGCGCGAGCGCCGCACCAGCTGCTCGAGGGAGCCGCGGTCGAGGCGCACCAGGCGCTGCGCGGCCGGGGACGAGGCGCCGGCGGCCACGCCGGCGGGATGGGTGACGACGGCCTGGAACCACTGCTGCACGACGTCGAGCGGCGGCCGCGGGAGGGCGGCGGCGGGTTGACGGGACGGTCGGTCGCTCATGGGCTCATGCCACTTCCGGGCGCAGGTGGTGCAGTGGGTGCGGCACCTGCGGGGGCGTACGGGAGGCGGCGGCTGGGGCGGGCGGGGTGGTTGCGGGCGCGATGTCCGGGAGGGGCGGCGGCGCCGGCAGCCGCTCGCCCATGAAGTGCTTGGCCTTCAGCACCTCGGCGTGGACCACCGGGAAGGGCGGGATGCGGGCGTCCCACTCGAGCAGCGTCGAGACGCCGCCGGTCAGCTGGTGCGCGGTGCGGTAGAGCTCCCAGACCGGGTCGACGACGTGATGGTCGTGGGTGTCGATGAGGTGCGTGACGTAGTCGGCGTGCCCGGCGAGGTGGAACTGCACGATGCGGTGGTGCGGCAGCGAGCGGATGAACTCGTCCGGGTCGAGGTCGTGGTTGAAGCTCGAGACGTAGACGTTGTTGACGTCGAGCAGCAGGCCGCAGTCGGCAGCCTCGGCCAGCCGCGAGACGAACTCCCACTCGCTCATGGTGGAGTGGGCGAAAGTGACGTAGGAGCTCGGGTTCTCGAGCACCAGCGGGCGCTCGAGGAAGTCCTGCACCGTGCGGACGCGCGCCGCGACGTGGGCGAGGGTGGCCTCGGTGAACGGCACCGGCAGCAGGTCGTGGGTGTTGCTGCCGAGCACGCCGGTCCAGCAGAGGTGGTCGGAGATCCAGCGCGCGTCGACCTCCGCGGCCAGCTTCTTGAGCTTCCCGAGGTAGGAGAAGTCGAGCGGGTCGGTGGAGCCGATCGACAGCGAGACGCCGTGCATGACCACCGGGTAGCGCTCGGCGATCTGGCGTAGCACGTGGCGCGGCCGGCCGCCGGAGTCGACGAAGTTCTCGCTGATCACCTCGAACCAGTCGACGGCGGGCTGGTGGCGCAGAATGTGATCGAAGTGCGCGGCGCGCAGGCCGACCCCGAGGCCGAGGTTGGCGTATCCGAGCCGGGGCGGTGTCGTCATGATGCCGCGATTGCGCAGCGCGCGACACTACCTCAGGCGCCGCCGCACTCCTTCGGCGCCGGCCCGAACTTCTTGCCGGCCCTGGTCATCGCCGCTTCCCAGTTGCCGCGGGCCTTCTTCCAGCCCTCGCCGCGCACCGGCACGGCGCAGCTGCCCTTGCCCTTGCAGCCGTTGTCGCCGGCCGCTCCCTCGCCGGCGCAGGCGTTCTCGCCGGCGCAGCCGTGGGCGGTGACGGTCGCGCAGGTGCCCATGCCGGCGCAGTCGTTGCTCGCTCCCTTGCCGTGGCCCTTGCAGGTGTTGAGGCCGCAGCAGATGTGCGGGTCCTTGAGCCAGGGGCGGTCGTCCGGCTTGGCGGGCTCGGCGGCGTGCAGGCCGGGCGCGAGCAGCGAGCCGGCGATGGCGCCGCCGAGGGCGGCGGCGGTCAGCCTGCCAAGGTCGCGGCGGTTCAGCTCCACGTTCTTCATGCGCTGGTCCTCTCCTCTCCGGGGCCGGCCCGCGCGGCGGGACGCCCTCGCGGCCTCGGATCTTACCGCATGCCGCGGACGAGAGAGGCCGCTCGACCGGCACCTGCAACGAGAAGACCTCCACCTGCACCTTCAAGGGCTCCTACATGGACCCGATCACCAAGAAGGCAAAGCACACTCGCATGGTCGAGCACTGGGACGGAGCCGACAAGTCGGTCGTGGAGCTCTACGAGAGCGGCAAGAACGGCAAGGAAGCCAAGACGACGGAGATCACTTACACGCGTAAGAAGTAGGTCTCGCCCGTTCAGAGGGCCGCATCTCGGTGCGGTGCGCTCCGCCAGGTCGAACCTCTCCACACTGGGCAGCGATCTTCAGAGATGGGCGTGACGGAGGCGGAGGGCGTTGGCGATCACCGAGACGGAGCTCAGGCTCATCGCGGCGCTGGCGATCATCGGCGATAGGAGGATGCCGAAGACGGGGTAGAGGGCGCCGGCGGCGAGCGGCACGCCGAGGGCGTTGTAGGCGAAGGCGAAGACGAGGTTCTGGCGGATGTTGCGCATCGTGGCCTGGGACAGGCGGCGGGCGCGCAGCATGGCGCGCAGATCGCCCTGCAGGAGGGTGATGGCGGCGCTCTCGATGGCGACGCCGGTGCCGGTGCCCATGGCGATGCCGAGATCGGCCTGGGCGAGGGCGGGGGCGTCGTTGATGCCGTCGCCGGCCATGGCGACGACGTGGCCCTGGGCCTGCAGCCGCGCCACGAGGTCGCGCTTGGCGGCGGGCGGCGCCGCGGCTACGACGTCGGCGGCCGCGATGCCGAGACGGGCGGCCACGGCGGCGGCGGTGGTGCGGTTGTCGCCGGTCGCGAGCACGGCGCGCAGGCCCTCGCTGCGCAGCTCGCGCAGCGCCTCCGGGGTCGACGGCTTGATCGGGTCGGCCACCGCGAACAGGCCGGCGAGGCGGCCGTCGATCGCCGCCAGCAACACGGTCTGGCCGTCGCGGCGCAGGGCCTCGGCGCGCCCCTGCAGGTCGAGATCCCCGTTCCGGCCGCCGTCGCCGGCTGTCGCGCCGTCGCCGGCACGCGTTCGCGTGGCGATACCCAGGCCGGCGAGGAGCTCGGCGGTGCCGAGCGCGACCGCGTGGCCTTCTACCACGCCTCGGACGCCGCCGCCCGGCTCGACGGCGAGCTCGGTCGGTTCGGCCAGCGTCAGGGAGCGTTCGGCCGCGGCGGCGAGGAGCGCGGCGGCGAGCGGGTGCTCGCTGGCGCGCTCGAGGCTGGCCGCCAGGCGCAGCAGCTCGGGTTGCGGCCAGCCGCCGGCAGCGGCGCCGGCGCCGGCAACATCGCCGGCGGTCTCGATCGCCGTGAGCCGTGGGCGGCCTGCGGTCAGGGTGCCGGTCTTGTCCACCACCACGACGTCGACGCGCTCGAAGACCTCGAGCGCCTCGGCGTTGCGGATCAGCACCCCGGCGTGAGCGCCGCGGCCGGTGGCCACCATGATCGACATCGGCGTGGCGAGGCCGAGGGCGCAGGGGCAGGCGATGATCAGCACCGAGACCGCGGCGAGCAGCGCGTGCGCCAGGCGCGGCTCGGGGCCGAGGAACCACCATGCCGCGGCGGCCGCCACCGCCGTGGCCATGACCGCCGGCACGAACCAGGCCGCGACGCGATCCGCCAGCCGCTGGATGGGAGCGCGGCTGCGCTGGGCTTCGCCGACCAGCCGGACGATCTGCGCCAGCAGCGTGTCGCTGCCGACGCGCTCGGCGACCATCACGAAGCTGCCGTTGCCGTTGACGGTACCGGCGGTCACCCGGTCGCCGGGGGCCTTCGCGACCGGGATCGGCTCGCCGGTGAGCATCGACTCGTCGACGGCACTTCGGCCGGCCGCGATGGTGCCGTCCACCGGCACCTTGTCGCCGGGACGCACGCGCAGGCGGTCGCCGGGTTGGACCGCGGCGAGCGGCACGTCGATCTCGGCGGTGCCGGCCGCATCGGCCGCATCGGCGACGCCGGCGGCCTC
>DATDGZ010000075.1:0-9270 GCA_036521795.1 Thermoanaerobaculia bacterium
AGCAGACGGTGGCGCGATGGTCCTGGATGCCTTGCAGCAGGTGCGGCGGCGCCGCCTGCTCGAGGAGCAGGGTCGACGCTCCGATGCGCAGCGGGAAGAGCAGCAGGCCGCCGAGGCCGTAGGTGAAGGCGAGCGGCGGCGAGCCGCAGAAGACGTCGTCGCGCCGCGGCCGCAGCACGTGGCGCGGGAAGCAGTCGCTCGCCGCCAGGATGTCGCGGTGGAAGTGCATGGTGCCCTTGCCCTGGCCGGTGGTGCCGGAGGTGAAGGCGATGAAGGCGACGTCGCTGGCGGCGGTGTCGCAGTTCGCGAAGTCGGCGGGCTTGTCGCCGGCGAGCTCATCGAGGCTGTCCGCGATGGCAGGGATTCCGCCGCCAGCGGCCGCAGCGCCACCGCCGCCGCCGGCGCCAAGGAAGCGCACCACGCGCGCTCCGGTGCGCGGCTCTCCCGCGGCGGTCGTGCGCATGGCCTGGTCGCAATCGCCGGCCACCCGGGCGTCGGTCAGGGCAAGGCGGATCTGGGCCTTGTCGGCGATGAAGGTGAGCTCGCGGACGCGCAGCAGCGGCATCGTGGTCACCGCCACGCCGCCTGCCTTGAGCACCGCGAACCAGCAGGCCGCGAGCATCGGCGTGTTCGGGCCGCGCAGCAGGACGCGGTTGCCGGGCACCACACCGAGGTCGTCGACCAGCGCATGCGCGATGCGGTTGGCCGTCGCCAGGAGCTGGCGGTAGGTCCAGCGGCCGCCCGGGTAGTGGATGGCGATGCGCTCGCCGTCGCCCTCGGCGACGCGGCGGTCCAACAGCTCGGCGGCACTGTTGAGGCGGGCCGGATAGGCAAGCTCGGGCACCGCGTCGTAGCGCATCTCCGGCCACAGCTCGCGGGGCGGCAGGGCGGCGCGGCAGAAAGGATCGCGGTGGGCGCTCGGCTCGCCGTCGCCGGGCGCGGCGGCGACGCTGGCGGGGACGTGGGGCGCGGTCATGGGTTGCTCTGCCATCGCTCAGCCTTCTGGGGAAGCGGGGCTCGGCTCGGCGACGACGGGCGGAGCGGCGGCGGCGGCAGGGGCGGCCGCATCGCCGGAACCGGCAGGCCTGGACGCAGGGGGGCTGTCGTCGGCTT
This sequence comes from Thermoanaerobaculia bacterium, assembly GCA_036521795.1. Classification (GTDB taxonomy): domain Bacteria; phylum Acidobacteriota; class Thermoanaerobaculia; order Multivoradales; family UBA5704; genus JASLEW01. Next base: position 1,114 of record DATDGZ010000075.1, read on the forward strand.
CCTGCGGGCTCTCGCGCGCGGCGGCGGCCAGGACCTGGCCGGCGATCACCAGCCGCTGGATCTCGCTGGTGCCTTCGTAGATGCGGAGCGCGCGCACCTCGCGGTAGAGGCGCTCGACCGGCGCGCCCGCGAGCACGCCGCGGGCGCCGAGGAGCTGCACCGCGTCGTCGACCACCCGCTGCGCCGCCTCGGTGGCGAACAGCTTGGCCATCGCGGCCTCGCGGGTGACGCGCGGGGCGCCGCCGCGGTCGCGGGCCCAGGCCGCGCGGTAGACGAGCAGGGCGCTGGCGTCCACTGCCGTGGCCATGTCGGCGAGCTTCGCCTGGGTGAGCTGGTGCCTGGCGAGCGGCTGCCCGAAGACCTCGCGCTCGCGGACGTGGGCCAACGCCTCGTCGAGGGCCCGGCGGGCCAGGCCGAGGGCCGCGGCGCCGACCGTGGGACGGAACACGTCGAGGGTGGCGAGCGCCACGCGCAAGCCGCGCCCAGGCTCGCCGACGAGGGCGCCGCCCGGCACCCGGCAGCCAGCGAGCTCCAGGGTGCCGAGGGGATGCGGCGCGGTGACGTCGAAGCGCTCGCCGACGCGCAGGCCGGGACGGTCGGCGTCGACGACGAAAGCGGCGTAGGAACGGTCGCCGCCCTCGGGCAGCCGGCAGAAGACGACGTAGAAGTCGGCGATGCCGGCGTTCGAGATCCAGCACTTCCGGCCGTCGAGCACGTAGTCGCCGCCGTCGCGGTGCGCGGTGGCGCGCATGGCGCCGACGTCCGAGCCGGCCTCCGCTTCCGAGAGCGCGAAGGCGGCGATGGCCTGGCCCGCGGCGACGCGCGGCAGGTACTCGCGGCGCTGTGCCTCCGTCCCGAACAGCGACAGCGGGCCGCTGCCCAGGCCCTGCATGGCAAAGGCGAAGTCGGCCAGCGCCGAGCCGCGGGCGAAAGTCTCCCGCAGCAGGCAGAGGGTGCGGACGTCGAGCCCGGCGGCTGGCCCCGGCACCACGTGGCGCAGCCAGCCGGCGTCGCCCAGCCGCCTCACGATCGCGCGGCAAGCCTCCCAGGCGTCGCCGCCGGCGGTGCCATCGCCATCATCGCGCTCGGGGTCCGGCAGGCTCGCGCCCTCGCGGCGCCACCAGTCCTCGGCCTGCCGCGCCAGCGCGCGATGTCCGTCGTCGAAGAAGGGCCAGCCGAGGAAGGAGGTGTCAGCCATGCGCGAGACGGGGCACTAGTTGCCTTCGAAGATCGGCTTCTCCCTGGCGACGAAGGCTCGGTACGCGCGGGCGAAGTCCTCGGTCTGCATGCAGAGGGCCTGGGTCTGCGCCTCCGCCTCGATGGCCTCGGCGAGCCCCATGCTCCATTCCTGGTGGAGGGCCCGCTTGGTCATGGCGTGGGCGAAGCTCGGTCCCTGCGCCAGCGTCGACGCCAGCGCCCGCGCCTCCGGCAGCAGCGCCTCCGGGCCGACCAGGCGGTTGTAGAAGCCCCAGCGCTCGGCTTCCTCGCCGCCCAGGGCGCGGCCGGTATAGAGCAGCTCGGCGGCGCGTCCCTGGCCGACGATGCGCGGCAGCATGGCGCAGGCCCCCATGTCGGCGCCGGAGAGGCCGACCCGCGCGAAGAGGAAGGCCACCCGGCTGCGGGCGGTGCCGAGGCGCAGGTCGGCGGCCATGGCCAGGATCGCGCCGGCGCCGGCGCAGGTGCCGTCGACCGCGGCGACGATCGGCTGCGGGCAGGCGCGCATCGCCTGGACCAGCTCGCCGGTCATGCGGGTGAACTCGAGCAGCCGGTCCATCCGCCCGGTCTCTTTCCAGGCGACCAGCGGCCCGATGATGTCGTGCACGTCGCCGCCCGAGCTGAAGTGGCCGCCGGCGCCGGTCAGCACGACCGCCCGCACCAGCTCCGCGTCACGCGGCCGGCGCAGCGCGTGGAAGGTGTCGGCCAGCTCGCGGTAGGACTCGAAGGTCAGCGGGTTCCGCCGCTCGGGGCGATCGAGCGTGATGACCGCGACGCGGTCCGCCACGTGCCAGCCGAAGTGCCGAGGGCGGATCGGGGTATCGCCGGCGCCGCCGCTGCCGCCGCTCGCGTCGCTCGCGTCACTCGCGTCGCGGCTCTCGGCGCCGCCACCGGGTGTCAGGGCCTCAGGCATCACTGGACCTCCGCCTGCCGCGCGAGGGTGCGCTCGAGCTGGCTCTTCCCGGTTAGATATTGCACCGGCCAGGGTTGCTCCGCAAACCCCAGCTCGGCGGCGGCGCGGAGGGTCCAGTGCGGGTCGGTGAGGTGCGGGCGGGCGAGCGCGCAGAGGTCGGCGCGGCCGGCGGTGACGATCGAGTTGACCTGGTCGGGCTCGGTGATGTTGCCGACGGCGATCGTCGGCACGCCGGCCTCGTTGCGGATGCGGTCGCTCCAAGGTGCCTGGAACATGCGGCCGTACACGGGCTGCGCCGCGGCCGCGGTCTGGCCGGTCGAGACGTGCAGGATGTCCGCGCCGGCCCGGTGGAAGGCCGCCGCCGCCGCCACCGCGTCCTCGCCGGGCAGGCCGTCCTCGACCCAGTCGGTGGCCGAGACGCGCACCGACAGCGGCCGCGCTTCCGGCCACACCGCGCGCATCGCGGCGAACACCTCGAGCGGGAAGCGCAGGCGGTTGGCGAGAGCGCCGCCGTAGCCGTCGCGGCGGCGGTTGAGGAGCGGCGTGATGAAGCCCGAGAGCAGGTAGCCGTGGGCGCAATGCAGCTCGAGCATGTCGAAGCCGGCGGCGACCGCCATGTGGGTCGCGCGCACGAACTGCGCGAGCACCGCGTCCATGTCGGCACGGGTCATCTCGCGCGGCACCTGCATGCCCGGGCGGTAGGCGACCGGCGACGCGGCGATCACCTCCCAGCCGCCGCTCGGCAGCGGCTCGTCCATTCCCTCCCACATCAGGCGCGTCGAGCCCTTGCCGCCGGAGTGGCCGAGCTGCAGGCAGATCGCCGCCCGGCTCCGGGCGTGTACGAAGTCGACGATGCGGCGCCAGGCCGCCACGTGCGCCTCGGCGTACATGCCGGTGCAGCCGGGCGTGATCCGCCCTTCCGGCGACACGCAGGTCATCTCGGTGATGATCAGGCCGGCGCCGCCCAGGGCGCGGGCACCGAGGTGGACCAGGTGGAAGTCGTTCGGAGAGCCGTCCTCGGCGCTGTACAGGTCCATCGGCGACACCACCACCCGGTTGGCAAGCGTCAATCCGCGCAGCCGGAATGGCGTGAACATCGGTGGCGGCGCAAGCGGCGTAGGCGGCGCGGCTGGCGAGGCAGGCGGCCCGGCTGGCTCGTGCGCCGGCACAGCGGGCGAAGGCTGCGGCGCGGCGGATGAGGCCGGCGGAGCGGCCGCGGCGCTCGCCGGATCGGCGGCCGGTGTGCCGCCAGCGGTGGCCGGTGCGCCGGGAGCGGCCGCCGCGCGCCCCGCGAACCACCGCTCGACGCCGCCCAGGTAGGCGCGGTCGCGCCGGCGCAGGTTCTCGTGGCTGACGCGCTGGCTGCGGGTGAGGAGGCTGTAGGCGAACTGCTGGGGCTCGAGGCCGATGTACCGCCTGACGTTCTCGAACCACTCCATCGAGTTGCGCGCCGCGTTCTGCAGCCGCAGCGCCTCGAGCTTGCGCTCGGCCTCGTAGGCGGCGAGCGCCGCGGCGAGGCCGGTCCCGGTATTGGCGGCATGGGCGGCCTCGGCGGCACTGGCGGGACTGGCGGGACTGGCGGGACTGACGGCGCCGGCCTTGCCGAGCTCCCGCGCCAGGACGATGGCGTCCTCCATCGCCAGCTTGGTCCCCGAGCCGATCGAGAAGTGGGCGGTGTGGGCGGCGTCGCCGATCAGCACCACGCGGTCGTGGTGCCAGCGGGCGTTGCGCACGCGCGTGAAGCTCTGCCACGGCGCCGCCCGCTGGTGCGGCGGCACGTTGGCGAGCAGCGGGTGCCCGTCCAGCCAGGGCGCGAACAGCCGCTCGCAGGCCGCGACCGTGCCGTCGAGGTCCAGCCGGTCGAAGCCGGCGGCGAGCCAGGAGGCGCGGTCGCACTCCACGATGAATGCCGAGTGGCGCTCGTCGAAACGGTAGGCGTGGGCCTGGAAGACGCCGTCGACGCCGCCCGGCCGGTCGACGAAGAGGAAGGTGAAGGCGTCGAACAGGCGCGTCGTGCCCAGCCAGACGTACTTCGCGGTGCGCACGTCGAGGTCGGGCTCGAAGTGCGCGGCGAGCTGGCGGCGCACGACGCTGTTGGCGCCGTCGGCGGCCACCACGAGGTCCGGCCGGCCGCCCAGCCCGAGATCCGCGTCGCGGAGGTCTTCGAGGCCGCGCACCTCGCACCGGTAGCACAGCGCGACGCCGAGCGCGGCGGCGCGGCGCTGCAGGATGGCGAGGAGCGTGCGGCGGGCGATGCCGCTGAAGCCATGCCCGCCGGAGGTGACCACGCGTCCCTTGATATGGACGTCGATGTCGTCCCAGCGCGCGAAGCAATCGCCGATCTCGCGGCAGGTCTCGGGGTCCGCGGCCGCGAAGTTGCCGAGGGTCTGGTCGGAGAACACCACCCCCCAGCCGAAGGTGTCGTCGGGGCGGTTGCGCTCCAGCACCGCGATGCGATGCCCCGGGTCGGCCTTCTTCATGAGCAGGGCGAAGTAGAGCCCGGCAGGGCCGCCGCCGATGACCGCGATGTTCATCGGCAGGCCGGCGCCATGGCCGGCGCCGCGGCCGGCGCCGGGACCGGCGTCTCGGCCGCCGGCGCAGAGCGCACCCCGAAGCCAGCGCTGCGAGCGAAGCTGGAGGTCGTCACCGCGGCGATGCTAGCACGCGGCCTCGGCGGCGAGAGCCGCTGGTGCGCCGCTTGCATCCGTCTCCGCGACGTGCCGGGGCACCAGCTCCTCTCCACCTATCGGGTGCAGCTGCGCGCGGAGCTCGATTTCGACGCGGCGGCGGCGGTCGCGGACTACCTGTCGGCGCTCGGCGTCTCCCATCTCTACTGCTCGCCCTACCTGCAGGCCGCCGCCGGCAGCACGCATGGCTGCGGCGTCGTCGTGACGCCGGATCCGGGTGGGGACGCACGGATGCCGCGGAATGAAGAGAAAACGCCTGACCGATTGTTCCATGCGCAGCGCCGGCTGCGCGCCCTATAATCGCAGCCATTGCAGAGCCTTGCTTGGAGAGCCCATGAACAGACGCACCCTACTTCTCACGCTCATCTTGCTGGTGCCGGCCGGCGCCCTGGCTCAGAGCGGCCAGGGCGGCCAGAGCGGCCAGCCCGGTCACCTGGGACTCTATACGCCGCGGGAGGACGCCGCCGCCGTCGGCGCCGCCCGGGCGGCAGCGGTCAAGGCGGCCGCCGCGGCGCCGCGCATCGCCGAGCGCTACGGCCTGGCGCCGCTGGCGGAGCTGGGCGAAGCGGCGGTCGCGGCGCCCGACCGTATCGAGAAGATGCGCACCTGGAACGAAGGCCATCATCGCCCCTTGCACGATGGGTTCGAGCGGCCGCTGCCGGCGCCGCGCCAGGTCGAGCTGAGCGCCGGGCTGGTGGCGGCAAGCGCCGTGGCCGAGCATGCCGGCGGCCTGGCCATCCAGAGCGCGTTCGACAAGCTGGCATGGGGCGGGATGGTGCGCGTCGCCAACGCCTTCCGCCTGCGGCTGCACCTCTCCGGGGTGAAGCTGCCGGCCGGCGCGCGCCTGTGGGTCAGCGGCGGCGGCGAGACCGTCGGTCCCTTCGGCCGCGAGCTGATCGGTCCCGACGGCGGCCTGTGGACGCCCAGCATCGCCGGCGGCGAGGCGGCGGTGGACGTCGAGCTGCCGGCCGCGGCGCTGGCCGGCGAGGCGCGGTTCGGCTTCACGCTGGACAAGGTGCTCGAGCTGTTCGACCTCGGCACGGTGGACACGACGCCGGCCCTGGACGGCCTCGTCTGCAACCTCGACGCGAGCTGCTACACCGCCAGCGACTTCCCCGCCATCGACAGCGCCCGGCACGCGGTCGCGATCATCTATTTCAACGACAGCGGCGAGGGCGGGCAGTGCACCGGCCAACTGCTCAACAGCAGCATGCTCGGCGCCCCCTACATGCTCACCGCCAACCACTGCATCTCGACGCCGGCAGGAGCCGCCAGCCTCGAGGCGTTCTGGGATTACTACACGCCGTCCTGCAACGCCAGCCCCCCGAACCAGGGCACGCTGCCCCGCAGCAACGGCGCCACGCTGCTCGCCACCGGCGTCGCCGACCCGCAGAGCGACTTCACGCTGATGCTCTTGAACAACATCCCGGCCGGACGCAGCTTCCTGGGGTGGGATGCCGATCCCGGCGCCACCGCCGGCGGCACCCTGCTCTACCGCCTGTCCCATCCCATGGGCCTGCCGCAGGACTTCGTGATCACCAGTTCGGACTCGACCACGGAGGAGTGCAGCGGGGTGCCGCGGCCGCTCTTCCTCTATTCGGACCAGGTGAAGGGAGGGACCTTCGGCGGCAGCTCGGGCTCGGCGGCGATGCTCGCGAACGGCGAGGTGGTGGCCCAGCTCTACGGTGGCTGCGGCAGCAACGACGACTGCAGCCCGCTGCAGTTCACGGTCGACGGCGCTTTCGCGACCAGCTTCCTGACCCTGCAGCAATTCCTGCAACCTGGCGGGGGGAGCGGTCCCTGCAAGCCCGACAAGTTCACTCTCTGCCTGATGGGCAAGCGCTTCCGGGTCCAGGTGTCCTGGACGAACCAGTTCGACGGCTCGTCCGGCAGCGGCCTGGTCATCCCCTCGACCGACAGCACCGGGTTCTTCTACTTCACCGACCCCTCGAACTACGAGCTGATCGTCAAGATCCTTGACTTCAGTCCCGTGATCAAGGTGTTCTACGGCGAGCTCACCGACCTGCAGTTCACGATCACGATCACCGACACCAGCAATGGCACGGTCAAGACCTACCAGAACACCGCGGGCGACTGCGGCGCCATCGACGAGAACGCTTTCACGGCCGCGGCGGCGGCCGCGGCGCCGGCGGCCAAAGCGATCGAGAAGCGCGGCACCTGCGCGCCGTCCAGCAGCACTCTCTGCCTGCTCGACCGGCGCTTCGCGGTACAGGTCAGCTGGATGAACCAGTTCGACGGCTCGAGCGGCACGGGAAACCAACGCAGCCTCAGCGACGAGTCCGGACTCTTCACCTTCACCGATCCGACGGACGTCGAGTTGGTGATGAAGATGGTCGACTTCGGCGATCGCACCGCCTTCTTCTACGGCGCCCTCTCCGACCTCGAGTACGACATCACGGTTCATGACACCATCGGCGGCACCACGAAGACCTACCACAACCCGGCGGGGACCTTCTGCGGCGGGCTCGACAACACCGCGTTCCCGCCCTGATTGATTCAGTGCTGGGCCAACGAACCGCCCTCGGCCGCCTGCGTCCATCCAGGGCAGGCGAGCCGGGCTCTTCCGGCCGAAAGGGCCGCGTCTAATTCATAACCTCCTAATGCAGGAACTCAAGAGAGTCTATCATGAGTGACCGGCAGGCCCTCGCTCGCGGGCACTGGGACCGGCCGCCCGGTTGACAGGTCTCCCGACAGGTGCCGCCGCACCTCTGCGAGCGCGCAGGCGAGGACGATGGTCAGCGGCACCGCGGATTGCAGGAGGAGGCGCTCCCAGGTCACTGCCGCCAGGAAGGCGGGATGGGGGTGGATCGAGTAGGCGGCCCAGGCGATGGCCGGCGGACCTGCCGCGGCGACGAGGTAGCGGCGGAGGCGCGGGTGGCGCAGGGCGCGGCGGCCGGCGAGGAGGGCGACCGGCGCCAACCACCAGAGGCCTGCCCAATGGCGGAAGCGATTCATCTTGTCGATCATGACCGGCACGAAGGCCGCGGCGTTGGTCAGGATGCCCGGCCAGAGGCTGGCGGCGTGCACCAGCTCCGGATAGCTCTCGTCCTCGCGATTCGGGATGCCGGCGCGCCAGGAAGCGAGGAGCGCCAGCGCCAGCACCACCGGCGCGGCGGCGGCGGCGAAGCGCCACGCGCCGGCCCGCGACGAACGGCTGTCCGCGGAATCGGCAGCGCCGGCCGACCCTCCGGCGCGCCAGGCGAGCGCCAGCGCCAGGCAGGCGAGCGGGGTGCCTTCGTTCTTGGTGAGCACCGCCGCGCCGAGCAGCAGCCCGGCCGCTAGGACGCTCGCGGCGCGCGGCCGCGGGCCGAGCAGCAGCAC
>DATDGZ010000076.1:0-2511 GCA_036521795.1 Thermoanaerobaculia bacterium
GATGCGCGGCGGCGCCAGCTCGAGGGTGGCGGCGAAGCGGGCGAGCTCCGGCAGCAGCGGCTCGACGGCTGGCGAGTGGGCCGCGACGTCGATGTGCAGGCGCCGCGTCTCGAGCCCGCGCGCGGCGAGGGCGGCCTCGAAGGCGGCGAGCGCCGCGAGCGGCCCGGCCACCACCGACAGGGTGGGGGCGTTGAGTGCCGCCAGCGCCAGCTCGCCGCCGAGCAGCGGCGCGAGCTCGTGCTCGCCCAGCGGCACGGAGACCATCCCGCCCGCCGGCAGGCGCTCGAACAGGCGCCCGCGCAGCGCCACCAGGGCCAGGGCGTCGGCGAGCGAGAGCACGCCCGCCAGGGCGGCGGCCACGTACTCCCCCAGGCTGTGGCCGATCATCGCCTGCGGCGCGATGCCCCACGACAGCAGCAGCTTCGCCAGCGCGTACTCGGTCGTGAACAGCGCCGGCAGCGCGGTCGCGGTGCGCGTCAGCGGCGGCCCCTCGTCGCCGGCCGCGGGGTAGAGCAGGCGGCGCAGGTCCACCCCGAGGTCGCGCAGGTGGGGCGCGAGCAGCTCGAGGCAGCGGTCCACCTCGGTCCGGAAGACCGGCTCCGCGTCGTAGAGCTCGCGCCCCATGCCGGCATGCTGGGCGCCGCCGCCGGGGAAGAGGAAGGCGACCGGCCGCGCCCGCGCCGCCTCGGGGCTCACCGCCCCGAGGCCCGCCGCCAGGGCCGCCAGCGCCTCCTCGCGCCCGCGGCACGGCAGCGCTCGCCGGTAGGCGAAGGCGTGCCGCCCCACCTGGCAGGTGTAGGCGACGTCGGCGAAGCTCTGGCCGGGGTGGCGCCGCAGGTGAGCGGCGAGCCGCTCCCCGGTGGCGGCGAGCGCCGCCGGGCTGCGCGCCGACAGGACCAGCAGCTGACAAGGGGGGGCCGGCGCGCCGGCCGGCGGCTCCGGGGCTTGCTCGACCACCAGGTGGGCGTTGGTGCCGCCGATGCCGAAGGAGCTGACGCCGGCGCGGCGCGGGGTCGGCCCCGGCGGCCAGTCGGCCAGCCGCGCGTTGACGTAGAAGGGACTGCCGGCGAGCTCGAGCTGCGGGTGGGGGCGGGTGAAGTTGAGGCTGGGCGGGAGCTGGCGGTGCTCGAGCGCCAGCACCGTCTTGATCAGCCCGGCCACGCCGGCGGCCGCGTCGAGATGGCCGACGTTGGTCTTGACCGAGCCCAGGGCGCAGAAGCCGGCGCGCCCGGTGGCGGCGCGGAAGGCGCGGGTGAGCGCGGCCACCTCGATGGCGTCGCCGAGGGGCGTGCCGGTGCCGTGGGCCTCGACGTAGGTGACGCTGTCGGGCCCCACGCCGGCCAGGGTCTGGGCCATGACCACCACCGCCGCTTGGCGCTCGAGGCTCGGGGCGGTGAAGCCGACCTTCGCCGCGCCGTCGTTGTTGAGCGCCGCCGCGCGGATGACCGCCCGCACCGGGTCGCCGTCGGCCAGGGCGTCGGCCAGGCGCTTGAGCACCACCACGCCCGCGCCGTTGCCGCCGATCGTCCCCTGCGCCGCGGCGTCGAAGGCGCGGCAATGGCCGTCCGGCGACAGGATCCCCCCCTCCTCGGCGAGGTAGCCGGCGCGCTGCGGCACGCGCACCGACACCCCGCCCGCGAGCGCCATCGCGCACTGCTCGTCGAGCAGCGCCTGGCAGGCCAGGCAGACGGCGACCAGCGACGTCGAGCAGGCGGTCTGCACGCTCATGCTGGGGCCGCGCAGGCCGAGCTTGTACGAGACCCGGGTCGCCAGGTAGTCCTTGTCGTTGCCGAGCATGGTCTGGTAGTCGCCCACCGCCCGGCGCAGCGCGCGCTGGCCGTAGAGGTTGGCGAGCAGATAGGTGCTCATGCTCGCCCCGGCGTAGACCCCGACGGCCTCGCGAATGCGCGGCGGATCGTAGCCGGCATCCTCGAGCGCCTCCCAGGCGCACTCGAGGAACAGGCGCTGCTGCGGATCGAGCAGCTCGGCCTCCCGCGGGTTGAAGCCGAAGAAGGCGGCGTCGAAGCGCTCGATGTCGGGCAGCACCGCCGCCGCCGCCACGTAGCGCGGGTCCTCGTAGAGTGCCGGCTCGATGCCGGCATCGGCGAGCTCCTGGGGCGAGAAGCGGCTCACCGACTCGACCCCATCGCGCAGGTTGTGCCAGAAGGCCTCGAGGTCCGGCGCGCCCGGCAGGCGCGCCGCCATGCCGATCACCGCCACCGCCTCGTCGGCCGCCAGGGGCTCATGGGTGGTCACACCACCGGCTCCCTGGCGCGCGCCTGCCGGCGGCGCTCGCCCCGCCGCGCCAGGGCCGCGCGCTGGCGTAACGCCTCGCCGCGCGGCCCCTCGAGCGAGGGCTCGGCTGCCGCGATGCGGGCCAGCCGCTCGGCGAGCGCCGCGACCGTCGGATGGCGGAACAGCTCGAGCAGCGGCAGCTTCATCCCCAGCCGCTCGCGCAGCCTGCCGTGCACCCGCAGCAGCAGCAGCGAGTGGCCGCCGAGGTCGAAGAAG
>DATDGZ010000077.1:0-5481 GCA_036521795.1 Thermoanaerobaculia bacterium
GGCGCGGCGGCAGTGCCGGCCACGGGCGCCGAGGCGATGCCGGTGGCCCCCTCACCGGCGCTGGTGACGGCCGCGGCGTGGCGGCCGAGCCATTCGGCCACGGCAGCGTCGTAGCTCTGGGTGTGCCGGAACGCCTTGACCGCCAGCTCGCGGCGCAGCGTCTCGGGCACCACGCCGTCGCTCGCCGACAGCGCCGCCAGCAGGCGCGAGTAGTCGGTGGGCTCGACCACCACCGCGACGCCGGCGAAGTTCTTGGCCGCCGCCCGCACCATCGCCGGGCCGCCGATGTCGATCTTCTCGATCACCTCGTCGAAGGTGGCGGCGGGGTCGGCGGCGGTCTCGCGGAACGGGTACAGGTTGACGATGACCACGTCGATGCGGTCGATCACGTGCGCGGCCAGCTGTTCGGTGTGCGCCGGCGTCGACCGGCTGGCCAGGATGCCGGCGTGGATGCGCGGATGCAGGGTCTTGACGCGCCCGTCGAGGATCTCCGGGAAGCCGGTCACGTCGGAGACCGCGACCGCCGGGACGCCCAGCTGGCGAAGATAGGCGAGAGTGCCGCCGGTCGAGACGATCTCGATCCCGAGGCTCTGCAGACCGTGGGCGAGCTCGGACAGGCCGCTCTTGTCGAAGACGGAAACCAATGCGCGGTGCGCCGGCAGCATGGTGGCGTGCTCCTTGGTGCGGTCCGGGGCGGACAGGAGCGGGGCGATCGCGAGCAATCAGCCCCGACAGGCATCCGCCGGACCTGGGTTCAAGTGTCCGGGCGACAGAGATCGGATCCAGGCCTGGCCGGGACTTCTCACAGGCCCACTGCCGCGGAGCCGATGAACGGGGCGGCCGCGGGAGGTCGCGCCCGCGGCGTCAAGGACCGGCCCGCGCCTGCGGCGTCATGGACCGGTCGTGGTCAGCGGCGGCAGACCGGCGCGCGGCAGCAGCAGCAACCGCGTGCCGCCGGCCGGCAGGCCCGACCGTTCGTCGCCGCCTCCCGCCCGGAGCCAAATGTATCGCAGGACCAGCGCCACGTCCGTCACCGCGTGGCTGAAAGCGACCGACGCCACGCCGAACGCGGTCGAGCGGTCGTCGAAGCGGCCGATGCCGGAGGCGAAGTCGATCTTGCGGTACTCGAGGCCGATCAGCGGGTAGAGGCTGCGCCCGCGGCGCAGCGTGTCCGCGAGCAGCTCGCCGACGTCCGGCGCGCGCTCGAGGCCTGGGCGAATGCCGTAGAAGATCAGCGGGAAGCGCGGCTCGGCCGTCTCGGCATAGCGCAGGAAGTCGACGAAGTAACGCCCGGCCTCCGGGTCGGCCTGGGAGCATGCCAGGGGATCGTTGGCGTCGGCCATGAAGTGCGCCGCGACGCCCATCCGGAAGGCGATGTCGTCGAACGAGTGGTGCGCGCGGATGGCCGCCACCGCCTGCGTGACCGCGTCCTCGAGCGCCACGTCGAGGCTGCCTCCGCCGTCCGGGTCCTTGCGGTGCCGGGAGGCGTCGGAGTCGTCGAACGGCTGGATCACCCCGGCGAGGTAGGCGGCATGGCGCTTGATCAGCTGGCGCGCGAGATCGGGAGGCGCCAGGCGCGCCGCCTCCCAGGCGATCGTCTGGTGCGTCGTGGGAGTCCAGGCGCGCGCCGGCGCGACGGCCGGCCAGACCGCCAGCGCCGCGGCGCACGCCAGCGCCGCCAGCCAAGGCCGGGATCGCGGGGATCGGTTGCTCGCCATTCGGGCACTATTCTACAGAGGAACAACCGTCACGGGGGCGCCCAGCGGTGCAGCTCGCCGACGCTGCCGGTGACGAGGAGTGTGCCGTGCCCCCTGCCACCATCCACCAACTCGACGTGACCGGCACCTTCTGCCCGCTGCCCATCCTCCTCGCGGCAAGAGAGATGCTGCGCCTCACCGCCGGGGACCGCCTCGAGCTCATCGGCGACGACCCGGGCATCCTCGAAGACATGCCCGTCTGGTGCCAGCGCGCCGGCCACCGCCTGGTCGAGATCTCCGAGCAGCAAGGCAAGATCGTCTCCATCATCGAGAAGGGGAGTGCGGCCCCGGGGACCCCCGGGCGCCGCGGCGGAGGTGGAGCTCGAGGGGCCGGAGGGGTCGGCGGCACCCGGGGCAAGCGCCATCCGGCCAAGCGGGGGAGCTAGCGACAGCGGCCGGCGGCCGGGAGGGCGCCGGCCGGCCGCTATCCCGGCACCGGTGGCGGGCGGTCCGCGGGCGGTGCCGCTGCCAGCTCGGCGAGCGCCTCGAGCAGCGTGTCCAGCTCCAGCTCTGTGTTGTAGTAGTGCGGCGAGACGCGCAACATCGTCGCGGCATGCTTGGCGTCCATGTCCAGCACACCGTGCTCACGAGAAGCCGCGGAGGTGTTGATGCCGCGCTCCCGAAGGCGCAGCTTCAGCTCGCCGGCGTCCCAGCCGCGGATCTCGGCGGAGACGATGGCGCAGCGCTGGGCGCCGCGGTCCAGCACCCGCGCCCAGGGCATCGCCTCGAGGCGCGCTCGCAGCTCGGCGGCCAGGCGCCAGGCCCGCGCCGGTCCTGCCGCGCCGACCATGGCCGAGTAGCGGGCGGCGGCGCCCATGCCCAGCACCAGCGCGTAGGAGAACTCCCAGTTCTCGAAGCGCCGCGCTCCGGGCGACAGCCGGAACTCCGCGGGCCCGGTCCAGGTGGCGCCCCGCATGTCGGGCAACAGCGGGTGGGCGCCCCGCTCGAGCGCCGCATCCGACACGTAGAGGAACCCGATGCCGCGCGGGCCGCGCATGAACTTGCGTGCCGACGCCGACAGGAAATCGCACCGCAGCCGGCGGACGTCGATCGTCATCTGCCCGACGCACTGGCAAGCGTCGACCAAGAAGGGCACCCCGCCGGACGCGCAGATCTCGCCCACCTCCGCCGCCGCCTGCACCAGCCCCGAGTTCGTCGGCACCCAGGTCAAGGCCACCAGCCGGCATCGCGGGTCCCGTACCAGCTGCCGCACGCTCTCCGGATCCACCCCGCCCTCCGGCCGTTCCGCCGCGATCACCGTCTCCACGCCGAATCGCTGCCCCAGCGACCAGTACATGATCTGGTTGGAAGGGTAGTCACTCCGGCTGGTGACGATCCTGTCCCCCGGCCGCAGATCGAAGGAGCTCAGCGCCAGCGCAGTCCCCACCGTTGCGTTCTCCACCACCGCCACGTTGCGGGCCTCGCCCCCGATCAGCCCCGCGATCGCCCCATACACCCCGGCCACCCGCTCCGCCGCCTCGTCCGCCGCCTCATACCCCCCGATCTCCGCCTCCCGCGCCAGATGATCCCGCACCACCTCCAGCACGCCGGCCGGAGCCAGCGCCGCCCCCGCATTGTTGAGATGCACCCGCCCCTCGCAGCCCGGCGTATCCGCCCGCCACCTCGCCACCGCCGCCGCCTCCTCGACCGCAATTCCGGTCATGACCAGAGCCACCTCCGGGAAAGCCTCGGCCGCCGGCGAGAGCATAACCCGCCCAGGATGGTGGCCCCAGCCGCAAACGGCGTCCGCAGGTCCAGGCACAGCCGTCTAACCTGCCTGATTCCAGCGACTTGGAATCAGGTCCCCCGCGGCGGCCGGCGGAACCTTGACGGCAGCCCCTGACTGCTGCTAGAAACAAGCCCTTTCGGGGGGCTCCCATCCTCCCAGCCCAGGTAGCTCAGTTGGTAGAGCACGTGACTGAAAATCACGGGGTCGGCGGTTCAATTCCGTTCCTGGGCACCAATGGATTCAATGGTTTATCTGAAGCATGCTTCATCTCGATTGACAGTGCGGGTAACAAGCGGGTAACACTGCGTCCAAGCCCGAGTGGCTCGCCGCCTGGCTCGCCGCCGCGCGCTTGAGGCAGGGGCCGGCCCTTCTCGTGTCCCGGCGCGGGCCTCTGCGCCCGCAGCGTCGCCGAGATCGTAGGCCCGCGCCGCTGGTTGGCAGGCCGTGAACCGGAGACGAAGCCGTGCTGAACAATTCAGGACGGCGGCTTGCGGGCTGAGACTCGCCGGCGCTTCGGCACGCCTGGTGCGCCCGTGCCAGCGCAGTCCATGAACCCGTCGCGGAATCCGACGCGACAGGATGGCCCTACAAGCCACGATCTCGACCGGACCCATACCTCAGCACCTCCTTCCGGCATCAGAGCGCCCGGTGCACCTCCTGTCGCTCCCGGAGAGCGTTGATACGGGCCCCCCGGCGACCGACAGAGACGATTGCGGGTGCCGCCCACGCACCCAACGCAAGCATGGGCTATGGAAGGTGGCGCCCTATGGACGGCTATGGAAAACGCCCCACGGCCGACGTGCCAGCTCGGGCGGGTGGTGCGAGGGGGCGTTTCCCACAGCCGCCCACAGGGCTTGGAAATCGGCTCCCGGCCCCCCACACGCCCGCCCTCCACCGTCCACCCTCGCCGATTCCCACACCTCCCACAGCCCCGGCGGCGAGGTTATATATTTCTCTTCTCTGAAAGAAGAAAGGACGAGGGCGCCCGCCCGTCGAGGCGGGGGGCCGCATCTGCGTGGAGCGGATCTGCGGGGGACCCCGAGACCGGTTGCCGCATTGAGGTCGCGGGGGGTATGCGTCCGGTCTGTCCCGAGTGCATTCCGCTCCTCGCGGCCGAGGACGACGAGGCGGTATTCGCCCGCGCCCTCCTCACTGGACCTGATTCCTTGACGGTTACCTGATCCGCCCTGCCTCACTGCGAGCACCCTGGCGCTCAAAGGCCAAATACGCCCAGGCGAGGTGCTGCGTCCAGTTCGCGCGGTGGGGACAGATGACGCGCGAGCGGAAGGCACCACGCGGGAACTGCCGCGCCACGCCCCAACTCGTCGCATAGAGGTGGTGGACGTTGTAGTCGGCATGGCCGTAGAAGCGCTTGGCGACGAAGCGTTGCAGGACATCGGGGAGGAGCGCGAGACCGCGGATGCCGTAGTGCGGGTCCCGCTTCAGGGCGAACTTCAGGCGCGGCGGCGTGGAGAGGAGGCAGACCCCGCCGGGGCGAAGGATGCGGGCGATCTCCCGGCCCGTCTGCCGGGGCTCAGTAAGGTGCTCCAAGGTCTCCGCCATGAGGACAAGATCGACGCTCCGTGAGGCGAGCGGGATGCGCGACGCCTCCCCAACGAGATGCAGGAGCGGGATCGTAGCGGCGCGCCGGAAGGCGAGCAACTCCTGATCGATGTAGACATCGAGCGCCACGAGGCGCGCCCGGCCGGCGAAAGGGAAGAGCATGCCGCCGTTCCCGCTCCCGAGATCCAGGACCGTGAGGTCCCGCCGGGCCATAAGGTCCGGGTACTCGCGCTCAAGGAGGGCGACGGTGCGCTCGCCTTCGTCGTAGCGGGAGAGCGCGAAGGCCAAGCGACTCTCGGCGAGGTCGCGACTCAACCCGGTAGCATCGAAGGCGGATCGGGTAATAGCCTCGAAGAGTTCGCGCTCGCCTGGCAAGGGCCGGTCCCGCCGGAATCATCGGGAGTATAGCGCCCACGATCGGGGGCCGCCCAT
>DATDGZ010000078.1:0-13275 GCA_036521795.1 Thermoanaerobaculia bacterium
AGGTGAGAGAGAACTTCCCGGCAGGCGCTGGACAGGCGCTCGATCCTCTGCCCCAAGGTTTCGTCGCTCGCCTTCATGGGGCCATTATCGCAGTGACCCGCCCTCCGCGCGATAGGTAGTGTGGCCGCTCTGCCCCGACGCCCCCGATCGCCTCGTGCCCCCTATCGCCTGACCGGCAGCGTGATCCTGGTACACGGGGGCGACCTTCGATCTCACGCAGTAGCGCGTGCTCGCGCGCGCTTCGCCGGGCGTGCAACGCTTCGTGCCGGACGCCGCCCGCGTTCCTGGCCGGGGTCGCCGCAGTGCAGCGGCGGACTGGGAACGTACTGCGGCGCAGCTGCCCTTGCTGGCACTCGGTCGGACCAGCCAGCAGGTTGACCAGCTCGAGCGCAAGCTCGATGGACGACGAGGCGCCGCCGCCGGTGAAGCGATTGTCGGAAATCACCCAGCGCGGACAGCCGGCGACCTTGATGCGCGGGAACAGCGCCAGATTCTCGCGCTGGCTCCAGTAGGTCGTCGCCTCGCAGCCGTCGAGCAGCCTGGAGGCGGCCAGAATGAACGCCCCGGTGCAGACGGCGCCGGCATAGCGGGCAGATCGTCGGTCGAGGCCGAAGGGGTGGTACCCCATGTTGCACGCGTATCAAACTATCCTACTCGTGGGAAGCCTGCTGCCACAACTGGACCAGTCTACGCTGGCGGAGGCCAGCCTCGTCGGTTTCGGTTACGGTTTTCATGGCTGGCCAGGAATCCGGCCTCGCAAGCGGATCACAAAGGTGCACACAGCCCCAGGGACGTGTGCTCCTTTCGTCAGTCACCTACCCTGTCCACGAAGCACTTGGAGGGCCCGAGCTCCAGCTCGGTGACGCCGGCGTCGAGCACCGCGAAGCTGGCCTCGCCGCCGCAGTGGCGCATGATGCGTGCGGCGAGGGCGCCGAGGGCTTGCTCGAGCTCGGGGCGGCGGGTCGGGGGGAGGGCTTCGATGACCAGGATCGCGTGGCGGGTGGCGGCGGTCAGCTTGGTGCGGTCCGCTTCCTTCCAGTTCCAGCGCCGGCAGAGGGCCGAGAGGTCGTCGCGGTAGATGACCTCGCCGGGATGCGGCGGGCGCGCTTCGGTGTCGCCGAGCAGCAACACCGGCGGCTCGGCGGCGCCGGCGCGGCAGAGGACGACGTTGCCCTGGATGCGTTCGAGGTCCTCGCCGCCGGCCGGCAGGAGGTGCTCGAGCGAGACCGCGTTGTAGAGGTCCACCAGCGGATGGATCGGGCGCAGCGCTTCGCCCTTCGTCACGCGGCGCAGCAGGTTCTCGATCGAGGACGGGCTCTTCTTCGGACTGGCGCCGAAGGCGCGGTAGGCTTCCCGCCAGCAGGCGATGCGCGGCTCTTCGGCCAGCGCGGCGCCCGCGAAGGCGGCCCGCGCCCCGGCCTCCGCCTGCCGCAGGAGAGCCGCGATCTCGGGGCTCTGGCCGGCGTTGTCGCAACCGCGCACGCGCACCACCCCGATCAGCGCCTCGGGGAAGAGCGCCAGCACGTCTCCTGCGATCCTCAATTGCATCCGCCGGTCCTCTCCCTCGTCCGCCCGCCTTCACCGCGGATCTCCGGCACGGCGCGCTCCGACGATGGGTCCGCGGCGGACGTCATGCGTCGAAGATGGCGCTGATCTCGCGCGGGCTCGCGGCCTCGCCGGCGAAGGCGAAGGTGCCGTGCTCGCGCATCTCCCGGGCGGCACGCAGGAAGGCGCCCAGCGCGGTGCGGCACAGAGCGCTGCCGACGCTGACGCGCCTGACCCCCAGCGCCGAGAGCTCCGCCAGGCTCAGCTGCACGCCCCGCAGCCCCATCACCACGTTCACCGGGCGATCCACCGCGCTGACCACGGCGGCGATCTCGTCCCGGCTGGCCAGGCCCGGCGCATAGAGCACGTCGGCGCCCGCTTCTTGATAGGCCTGCAGCCGCGCGATCGTATCGCCAAGATCGGGCCGGCCGTGCAGGTAGTTCTCCGCGCGGCCGGTGAGCACGAACGGAAACGGCAGGGCGCGCACCGCCGCGGCGGCGGCGCGGATCCTCTCCGCCGCGTGCTCGCGGTCATAGATCGGCTGGTCCGGCCGCCCGGTCGCATCTTCGATCGAGCCGCCGACGACTCCCGCCAGCGCCGCCAGCCTGATGGTCTCCGCGACGGCGTCCGGGGCGTCGCCGAAGCCATTCTCGAGATCGGCGCTCACCGGCAGGCCGGTGGCGGCGGCGATCGCCGACAGGTGCAGCATCATCTGGTGGCGCTCGATCGTGTTGTCCCGCCGGCCGGCCGAGAAGGCGTACCCCATGCTGGTGGTGGCCAGCGCCTCGAAGCCCAGGTGCGCGAGCAGGCGCGCGGTGCCGGCGTCCCACGGATTGGGAATGATGAACGCGCCGTCGCGCTCATGGAGCGCCCGGAAAGCTCGTCCCTTCTCGGCTTGCGTTGCCATCGTTGCCATCGTCGCCCTCCGCGGTCCCGGGTCCGGCGCGGCACGCTCAGCCGGCTGCACCGGCGGTCTCCGCGCGTTCCTCGCGCATGGCCGTGAGAATGGCCGCCGCCGACAGCTCCGCGTCGTCCGCCGTCGTCGACCAGTTGGAGACCGAGATGCGCATCGCGGCCACGCCGTGCCAGGTGGTGCCTCCCAGCCAGCAGACACCCTGCCGCTGCACCCGGCGGATGATCGCGCGGGTCAGCTCGTCGGCGGAACCGCCGCCGGCCCGGTCGTGGAAGCGCACCAGCACCTGGTTCAGCGCGACCTCGTTCAGCACCTCCACCCCCGGCTCGGCGGCCAGGATCTCCGCCATCCGCCGGGCGTGCCCGCAGCAGCGCTCGACCAGCTCGGCGACGCCGCGCCGGCCCAGCGAGCGCAGCGCCGCGTAGATGGCGAAGCCGCGCGCCCGCCGCGAGAACTCCGGCACCCAGTCGAGAGCGTCGCGCCCACCCTCCTGCCGCTGCTGCAGGTAGGAGGCGCTGGTGCTCATCGCGGCGGAGTGCGCGCCGGCGTCGGCGACCGCGACGATCCCCGAGTCGTAGGGGACGTTCAGCCACTTGTGGGCGTCGGTCGCCCAGGAGTCGGCCAGCACCGCGCCGGCGACCAGGTGGCGCAGCCGCGGGCTGGCAGCGGCCCACAGTCCGAAGGCGCCGTCGACGTGCAGCCAGGCGCCGTGCTGCCGCGCCAGCGCGGCGATGTCGGCCAGTGGATCGCAGGCGCCGCTGTTGACGTTGCCCACCTGGGCGCAGATCAGCGCCGGCGCGCCGCGCCCCACGTCGAGCCGCCGCGCCAGCGCCGCGGGGTCCATCCGTCCCTGCCCGTCGGACTCGACCCGCTCGACCGAGCGCGTCCCCAGGCCGAGCAGGCGCAAGGCGCGGAAGACCGTGACATGGGCCTCGGAGCCGGCCAGGATGCGCAGCGGCGGCGCGCCTTGGAGGCCGAGCTCGCCGGCGTCCCAGCCGGTGCGCGCCAGCAGCGCATGGCGGGCGGCGGCGAGAGCGGTGACGTGCGCCATCTGGCAGCCGGTAACGAAGCCGACGCTGGCGCCGGCGGGAAGGCCGAGCAGCTCGAGGATCCAGGCGGCGGCGATCTCTTCGACCACCGCCGCGGCCGGCGAGACGGCGTAGAGGCCGGGGTTCTGGTCCCAGGTGCTGGTCAGCCAGTCGGCGCCAAGAGCGGCGGGCAGGCTGCCGCCGATGACGAAGCCGAAGTAGCGCGGGCCGGCGCTGCCGATCAGGCCGGGCTCGGCGCCCGCCGCCAGGTCGCGCAGCACCGCCGCCGGCTCCACCCCCTCCTCGCCGAGCGGCGCGCCGAGCCGGGCCCGCAGCTCGGCGAGCGTTGCTTGCTCGCCCACCGGCCGGCTCGGCAGAGTCTCCAGGTAGGACAGCGCCAGCTCGCAGGCCAGGCGCAGCGTCGGGGCTGCCGGCGCCTGTGGCTCGGCGTCGAGGGTGGAGGCCGGCCGCGGCTCCGCCGGTCGTCGGCCGCCGCGTTCGTCGCCGGCCGGCCGCGGTTCCTCCTGTAGCTTCTGTAGCTGGTCGCCGCGTTCGTTGCTGGTCGAGAGGTCCATGGCCGCGTTCTCTCCTGAGTCGTTCACTCGGGATGCGATAAGTCCACCTGCGATTTGCTGAGATCCACTTTCAGGTCCTGAGGAGCTCATGCGGGGATTATGGCGGCCCAACGATCCCACTCCAAGATCCACTTTGCTATAATTGGACTGCATGCGGATCCTGAGCTTCACCTCCTCCCTCGGCGCGTGGCAAGCGGCTCCGGGGCCGCTCTATCGCCGCCTGGCCGCCGCCATCGCCGCGGCTGTCACCGGCGGCCGCCTCTCCGCGGGCTCGCGCCTGCCGGCGGAGCGGCCGCTGGCGGCGGCGCTCGCGGTCAGCCGCACCACCGTGATCGGCGCCTACGACCTCCTGCGCGAGGAGGGCTGGGTCGAGAGCCGCCGCGGCAGCGGCACGCGGGTGCGTGCGCTCTCTCCGGCGTTCCCGGCGGCGGGCACGGTGCTCCCGCCCGATGGCGCCACCGGCGGCGGAGCGGCGCCATCGCGCGGCGGGGCGGCGGCCTCGGCGCCGTCGGTCGCCGCGGCTGGCGGCCTGGGAGGCATGGGAGGCCTGGGCGGACCGAGCGGGCTGGACGGACCGAGCGGACCGAGCGGGTCGAGCGGGCCGAGTGGGCTGGACGGGCCGGCCGGCCCGGGGGCCGCCGGCACCGGGGAGCTGACGCGGCCGCTTCGCCGCATGGCCTTCTTCCGCGGCCTGGTCGAGGCGAGTGGCTCGCGCATCGACTTCCTGGGCGCTCACCTGCCGGCGGCGCAGCCGTTCCTCGCCGAGGAGTGGGCCGCCGCGGCGCCCGACGTCGCGGCGCAGCTGGGCCATCACGGCTACCTGGGCCTGGGTCTGCCTGCCTTGCGCGAGGCGATCGCCGTCCACCTGACCGCCGGCGGTCTGCCCACCGCCGCCGAGCAGGTGCTGGTCACCTCCGGCGCCCAGCAGGCGATCGGCCTGGTGGCCGCGCTCTATCTCCAGCCGGGCGATGCGGTGGCGCTCGAGGACCCGAACTACCCCGGCGCGCTCGACACCTTCAACTACGCCCGGGCGCGCCTGGTGCCGATCCCGGTGACCGCGGACGGCGCCAACGTCGAACGCCTGCGCGAGGCCGTCGTCCGCGAAGCGCCGCGGCTCATCTACCTCGTCCCCTCCTTCCACAACCCGACCGGCGCGCTGATGCCGGAGGCGCAGCGCCGGGCGGTCGCGCGCCTCGCCGCCGAGACCGCCACGCCGGTGGTCGAGGACCTCACCCTGGCCGATCTCGACCTCGACGTCGCACCGCCTCCCCCGATCGCCGCCGCGGTGCCGGGCGCGCCGGTGCTCACCATCGGCTCGCTGAGCAAGCTCGTCTGGGCCGGTCTGCGCATCGGTTGGGTGCGCGCCGAGGTGCCGGTGATCGCACGGCTGGCGCGCTTCAAGGTGCTGTCGGACCTCGGCAGCTCGGTGCCGGGCCAGATCCTGGCTGCCCGCCTGCTGCGCCGCGCCACGGCGATCCGCGACGCCCGCCGCCGGGAAGCGCGGGAGCGCCGCCACGCGCTCGAGCAGGCGCTCGCGGCCGCGCTCCCCGATTGGACCTGGCGCCGCCCGGCCGGCGGCCTCTGCCTCTGGGTGCGCCTGCCGCGCGGCAACGCCGAGGAGCTGGCGCGGCACGCGCTGCGCCACGGCGTCGGCCTGGTGCCCGGCCCCACCTGCTCGCCACGCGACGCCTGGGAGACCTGGCTGCGCCTCCCCTTCGTCCTCGAGCGGGAGCAGATGCTCGAAGGCATCGCCCGCCTCGCCCGCGCCTGGGAAGCCTACGCCCCCGCCGCCCGCCCGGGAGCGGCTCGCGCGGCGCCGGTGCCGGCCGAGGTCGACGTGCTGGTCTAGCTATCGCTGACGCACCGCTTTGCCCTTCTCAGGCCCCTGGATCGTGGGCCTGACTTGGCCCGCGCGCTGGACACGTTCCTGATCCTCGACGTCAACGGCTACTTCCAGTAATCAGTCCCCGTCGACAGCCTTCAGGCCGGCCTTCTTGGCGTAGTAGCGGAAGCTGCGGAAGCTCATCCGCAGCAGCTCGGCGGCCTGGGTCTGCACGCCGCCGGCGCGGTCCAGGGCCTGCGACATCAGCTGGGCGCGGATGTCCTCGAGGTGGGCCTCGAGGTCGAGGCCCTCCTCGGGCAGGCTGATGAGATCGGGATTCCCGCGCCGGTGGTTCAGCAGGTGGGCCGGCAGGTCGCGGCTCGAGATGGTCTCGGCATGCGACAGCGCCAGGGCGCGCTCGATGACGTTCTCGAGCTCGCGGACGTTGCCCGGCCAGTCGTACGCCTCGAGCAGGCGCATCGCCTCCACCGAGATCTGGCGGGTGCTCAGCTCCATCTGCCGGCTGTACTTCTGCAGGAAGAAGTCGACCAGCAGCGGGATGTCCTCCCGCCGCTGGCGCAGCGGCGGCAGGTGGATGGGCAGCACGTTGATGCGGTAGTAGAGGTCCTCGCGGAACTCGCCGGTCTGCAGGCGGCTCTCGAGGTTCTGATTGGTGGCGGTGATCACCCGCACGTCGATCGACTCCTCCTGGTTGCCGCCGACCTTGCGCACCGTCTTCTCCTGCAGCGCACGCAGCAGCTTGACCTGCATCGGGGGGGTGAGCTCGCCGATCTCGTCGAGGAACAGCGTGCCGTGGTCGGCCTCCTGGAACAGGCCCTTCTTCTCGCGCACGGCGCCGGTGAAGGCGCCGCGCTCGTGGCCGAACAGCTCGCTCTCGAGCAGGTTCTCGGGCAGCGCGCCGCAGTTGATCGACAGGCAGCGGCGGCTGGCGCGCGGCGAAGCGAAGTGGATGGCGCGCGCGATCAGCTCCTTGCCGGTGCCGCTCTCGCCGTGGATCAAGACCGTCGAGCTGGTGCGCGCGATGCGCTCGACCAGCGCGAAGATCGCCTGCATGCGCGCGCTCTTGCCGATGATGTTGTTGAAGGTGTACTTCTGCTCGAGCTCGCGGCGCAGGTAGACGTTCTCGTCGGCCAGCTCGGCGCGCTCGAGCGCCTTCTGGGTGATGATCTTCAGCTCCTCGACGTCGAAGGGCTTGGAGACGTAGTCGTAGGCCCCGAGCTTCATCGCCTCGATCGCGGTCTTGGTCGAGGTGAAGGCGGTCATCATCACCACCGCCGTGGTCGGGCTCGCGCCCTTGATCTCCTTGAGCAGGTCGAGGCCGTTGCCGTCGGGCATCAGGATGTCGCAGAGCACCAGGTCGTAGCTCTTGCTGGCCAGGGCGCGTTGCGCCTCCGCGGTCGAGCGCGAGGTCTCGACCGCGAACCCCTCGGACTCGAACAGCATGGCGAGGAACTCGAGGATGCTGGGCTCGTCGTCGACGATCAGCATGCTGGCGCGCATGATCAGTGTCCCGCTGTGCCGGCGGGTCTTCAGCCGGCGATCTCCGCCGGCTGGGCGGCCGCGACGGCCTCGACGTTGCCGAGCAGCGGCGAGCCGGGGCCGGCGGCGGGCAGCTCGACGGTGATCGTGGTGCCGCCGCCCGGAGCGCTCTCGACCCGCAGCCGGCCGCCGTGGTCCTCGACGATGCGATAGACGATCGCCATGCCGATGCCGGTGCCGCCGTCGAAGAAGGACTGGAAGGGATGGAACAGGTTGGCCCGCTGCGCCGCCGACATGCCGCGGCCCGTGTCGATCACCTGCAGCCGGTAGGCGTCGCCGTCGAGCCTGCCGACGAGCCGGAAGGTGCCGCCGTCCGGCATCGCCCGCAGCGCGTTGCGGGCCAGGTTCCAGAAGATCTGGCTCACCTGGTCGGGATCGGCGAGGAGGCGCGCCGAGGGCGGTACCAGGTCGAGCTCCAGCCGGTGGCGGGAGGACACCTCCTCGCTGTTGGCGAGCAGCTCCATATTCTCGGACAGCAGGCGCCCGACGTCGAAGGGCGCGCTGGATCTCTCGCGCGGCCGGGCGAAGCGCAGGAAGCCCTTGATCGTGCGGTCGAGCCGGTGGCTCTCCTTGAGCAGGATGTCGATCAGCCGGCGCTGCGAGGCGTCGCGGGGGAGGGCGCTCGATAGCATCTGCACCGAGCCGGAGATCGCCGCCAGCGGGTTGCCGATCTCGTGCGCCAGGCCGGCGGCGAGCTCGCCGACCGCGGCCATGCGGTCCTTCATCCGCAGCTCGTCCTGCATCCGGCGCCAGCCCGTCAGGTCCTGGAAGATCACGATGTAGCCGCGGTGGGCGCCGAAGGCGTCGTTGAGCCGCGAGATCGAGAAGCCGACGTAGGTGCTGTCGCCGTCGTAGGGCAGCTGGACCTCTACCCGCAGCTTCCCCTGCTGCTGGCTGACCGCCGTCATGTCGGCCCATTGGCTGGCGGAGATCAGCCCCGACTCGGTGACCGGGGCGCCGATCAACCGGTCGTCGGCCTGGCGCAGGATCGCCAGGCCGGCCTGGTTGATGCTGGTGATCGCGCCGGCCAGGTCGGTGGTGATCAGGCCGCTGCTGATCGATTGGATGACGTCGCGGTGCACGACCTGC
This sequence comes from Thermoanaerobaculia bacterium, assembly GCA_036521795.1. Taxonomy (GTDB): domain Bacteria; phylum Acidobacteriota; class Thermoanaerobaculia; order Multivoradales; family UBA5704; genus JASLEW01. The sequence goes on from DATDGZ010000078.1 coordinate 8,533, forward strand.
AGGTCCGCCAGGTGCTCGCTCTTCACCTCGAGCTCGCGCTCGGCGCGGGTGGCGTTGTGCGCCAGGAACGAGGTGAGCAGCGCCATGGCGTAGAAGCCGAGGAAGTGGACCGCCAGGTTGTAGGCGACGCGCCAGCCGGAGACCACCTCGGTCATGCCGTCCACCGGCGACAGCAAGCCGGCCGACAGCGACAGGGTGAGGCCGGCATAGAGCAGGAACGCGCAGCTCGCGACGGTGACGCCGGCGCGCCGGCGCAGCAGGGTCGAGGCGACGGCGATGATCACCAGGTAGAGCAGCGAGAAGGGGCTCGCCACGCCCCCCAGGTAGTACACCATGACGGTGATCAGCAGCAGGTCGCCGACGAACTGGACGTAGGCGTTGACGACCAGGTGGCGGCGCAGCAGCCGCAGCAGGCCGATGTAGAGCAGGGTGGCGGCGGCGGTGGTGCCGGCGAGCAGCCTGGCGTAGTGCGTCGCCTCGGCCGGGAAGGAGTCGGGGCGCGCCAGCACCACCAGCAGGAAAGGCAGCAGCACGCTGGTCACCGCCACCACGCGGACGGCGATGTACCAGAGGAGGTTGCGTTCCAGGATCGACATCAAGAGCGGACTCTATGCCGCCGCGCCGCTGCCACCTAGCGTCCCGTGCGGTTCATTTGCGTGCTACTCGCTTGCCATCCACGCCCCTGGCTGCGTTGCGCCTCCTCGACATAGGTTCGACTATGTCTCGTCGGCGACGCCTTGCCAGGAACGCGGATGGACGGCGCGATTACCATACGAATGAACCGAACGGGCCACTATCCGATCTTCGAGAGCACGTCGTAGAGCGGCAGGTACATGGCGGTCACGATGGTGCCGATGACGACGCCGAGGACCGTGATCATCAGCGGTTCGATCAGCTTCATCAGGCCCGCCACGGCGGTGTCGACCTCTTCCTCGTAGAAATCGGCGATCTTGCCCAGCATCTGGTCGAGGGCGCCGGTCTGCTCGCCGACGTTGATCATCTGCACCACCATCGCCGGGAAGACCTTGGTCTCGGCCAGCGGCTCGCTCACGGTCTTGCCCTCTTCGACGCTCTTCCGCACCGCCATGATGGCGTCCTCGACGATGGCGTTGCCGGCGGTCTTGGCGGTGATCTCGAGGCCGTCCAGGATCGGCACGCCCGAGGCGGTCAGGGTGGCGAGAGTGCGGCAGAAGCGTGCCACCGCGATCTTGCGCAGCAGCATGCCGATCACCGGGATCTTGAGCAGCGCGCCGTCGATGATCCGGCGGCCGCGGTAGGTCTTGTGGTACCGGCCCACGCCGAAGCTGCCGGCGATGACGATGGCGACGATGAAGATGAAGTAGCGGCCGACGATGTTGCTGGCCCCCACCACGATGCGGGTGATCAGCGGCAGCTCGCCGCCGAGGCCGGCGAACAGCTGGGTGAAGACCGGGATCACCTTCCACAGGATGATGAAGACCACGAAGGCGGCGATGACGATGACCGACACCGGGTAGATCAGCGCCGATTTCACCTGGCTCTTCAGCTTGACCGCCTTCTCGATGTAGGTCGACAGGCGCTGCAGGATGACGTCCAGGATGCCGCCCGCCTCGCCCGCCGCCACCATGTTGACGTAGAGGTTGTCGAAGGCCTTCGGATGCTTCTTCATGGCCTCGGCGAGCGACGAGCCGGCCTCGACGTCGGAGCGCACGGCCTGGATGACCGTCTGGAAGGTGCGGTTCTCCTCCTGATCGCCGAGGATCTCCAGGCACTGCACGAGCGGCAGGCCGGCGTCGAGCATGACCGAGAACTGGCGGGTGAAGATGGCGACGCGCTTCTGGCCGATGCCGCGCGGGATCCGGGGCAGCAGCTTGATCTCGCGCCCCTTCTCGCGGATCGTCGTGACCTGGATCTGCTGGCGCCGCAGCACGGCGATCGCCGCCGCCTGGGAGTCGGCCAGCAGCTGGCCCTCCTGGGGTTGACCGGCCCGCGTGCGACCTTTCCAAACGAAACTGGGCATCGTGGAGCTCCCCCTGATGTTCTCTCCGGCTGACGTTCTCTCCGGCTGACGTTCTCCGGCTGATGCTCTCCGAGCGGCGGTCGGCGTTCCCGGCGGCCTGGTGTCCCGCTAAGCCTGCGGCGCCAGGTTCATGCTGGCGGGGCCGCGGGCGATGATCTCCTGGAGCTCCTCCGGGTGGGACGAGCGCAACATCGCGGTCTCCAGGGTGATGGTGCGCCGGAAGTACAGCACGGCGAGCGATTGGTTGAAGGTCTGCATGCCGTGCTTCGCCTGCCCGGCCTGCATCATGCCGTAGATCTGGTGAACCTTGTCCTCGCGGATCAGGTTGCGGATCGCCGCGCTGGGCACCAGGATCTCCATCGCCAGCGCCCGCCCCTTGCCGCCGGTGCGTGGCAGCAGGGCCTGGCACAGGATGCCTTCCAGCACCAGCGACAGCTGGGCGCGGATCTGCGCCTGCTGGTGGGCCGGGAAGACGTCGATGATGCGGTTGATCGACTGCGCCGCGGAGTTGGTGTGCAGGGTGGCGAAGGTCAAGTGGCCGGTCTCGGCGATGCGCAGCGCCGACTCGACGGTCTCGAGGTCGCGCATCTCGCCGATCAGCACCACGTCGGGGTCCTGGCGCAGCGCCGAGCGCAGCGCGTTCTCGAAGCTGTGCGTGTCGGCGTGGATCTCGCGCTGGTTGACGATGCAGTTCTTGTGGCTGTGCAGGTACTCGACGGGGTCCTCGACGGTGACGATGTGCTCGTGGCGCTCGCGGTTCACCTTGTCGAGCATGGCGGCGAGGGTGGTGGACTTGCCGGAGCCGGTGGGCCCGGTCACCAGGACGAGGCCGCGCGGCTTCTCGCACATGCGCTCGATGACCGCCGGCAGGCCGAGCTCGCGGAAGCCGCGGATCTCGAAGGGGATCTGGCGGAACACCGCGGCGATGGCGCCGCGCTGGTGGAAGATGTTGGCGCGGAAGCGGGCCAGCCCCTTGAGGCCGAAGGAGAGGTCGATCTCGAGGTTCTCCTCCAGCCGGTGCTTCTGGTTGTCGGTGAGGATGGAGTAGCAGAGCTGCTTGGTCTCGGTGGGCGTCAACGGCGGCAGGTTCATCTGCCGCAGCACGCCGTCGATGCGGACCTGGGGCGGGGAGTTGGTGGTGATGTGCAGGTCGGAGCCGCCCTGTCCCACCATGTCCTTCAGCAATTGATTGAGAGTCGGAAGCATGCTCGCCCCAAAGTGCTCTAACTACCGGCGCAGCCAGAATCTTGGGCCGATCTTACACCACCCCGCGAAGCGAAGAGAAGCGGCCGGCGGGAGGGAGGCAGGGCAATCCAGCAATCCAGGACACTACCTTGGCGCGGGTCAGGTGCCGGCGGGCGGCTTCAGGCCGGCCGAGGCCCAGGCCCTGGCCAGGCGCTGCCCGGCGCGCTGGGCGTCGGCGGCCTTCTGCTGCCGGCGGAGGCTCTCGGCGAGGACCGCCAGGGCCCAGCCGTTCTCGGGGTGGCGGCGCAGGTCGTCCTCGCAGACCGCCTGCGCCTCGGCGGCCTGGCCGACGGCAAGGAGCCGGGCCGCCAGGCGCGGCCGCAGGGGGAAGTACCAGTCCGACGGCTCGTCGTAGCGCAGGGCGTCCTCGGCGGCGACCGCCTCCCGCAGCTTGGCGGCCGCGGCCGGGCGCTGGCCGCGCGCGGCCGCGATCTCGCCGTCGAGGAGTGGCAGGGCGACGGCGAGCAGCGGCAATGCTCGGGCTTGGCTGCTCATGGGGTTCCTCTGATCGTTACGGATTGGCGAGCATGAGTTTTAGCAGCGGGACCTGTAGCGGCTTTCCAGAGCAGGGCTGCCAGGGCGCCGCACGCGAGCGCGAACAGCCCCATGCCGGCGCCCAGGCCCGGCGGCTCGAAGTCGACGGCGAACCGCGAAACCCCCGCCGGACACCAGACCCCCAGGAAGGCGCCGTCGACGGTGAGCGTGGTCAGCTTCCGGCCGTCGGCGGCGGTGGCGTGCCACCCCGCGGGCGACGGCAGCGAGGTGGCGAGCAGGCGGCTGCCCTGCCCTGGCACCTCGAGCTCCACGTGGCCCGGCCTCCCGGCGAGCAGGCGGGCCGCGCGCACCGCCTCGGCTCCGGGCGGCGGGACCCAGCTCCCGATCTGGTCGCGGAACACCGCCACGCGGCCGGGTTCCGTGAGCCCGTCGATCCAGCTCGCGAGCCCCGCCGGCTCGATCACGTCCACCGCCGCCGGCACGAACCAACGCGGCAGCGCGCGGTCGTTGCGGAACACCAGGAAGGGCAGGTTCCCTGGCTCGGGCAGGGGCACCAGGGTGCGCGGCCGAGGGAGGTAGATGTTGCCCACCACCGCGCGGACGTTGAGGAACGACAGCAGGGGATGATCGACCCTGGCGAACCTGGCGTAGTAATTCTCGGCCGTCGGAGCGAAGCCGAAGGCGAGGCGCAGCACCTCGAGCTGGTCGCCCGGGGCGAGGACGTTGTTGGGTCGCAACTCGGCGAGGCCGTAGACCGGCAGCAGCGAGGGATAGACCATCAGGTCCATGCCCACGCTCCGCCAGTTGCCGCCGCCCGTCTCGCGCGCCAGCGTCGCGGTGAGCGGGCTGGGTGGATAGAAGAGCCTCCATTCGCCGTGCGGCAGCAGGCGCTGCGACCAGGGGATGAGGTCGAGCGCCAGGGCTCCCACCAGCGCCAGCGCTGCCACGCTCGGGCGCCACCGGGCAGCGAGCGGCACGCAGGCCAGCAGCGCCCAGACCAGGAG
>DATDGZ010000079.1:0-4379 GCA_036521795.1 Thermoanaerobaculia bacterium
CGCGCGGCGCTGCTGAGGCTGGCACCCGAGGAGCATTGGCTCGTCCTGGTGCTGCATCACATCGCGGCCGACGGCTGGTCGCTCGGCGTCCTGGCCGGCGAGCTGGCGACCCTCTATGGCGCTTTCGCGGCCGGCCTGCCGTCGCCGCTCGCCGAGCTGCCCGTGCAGTACTCCGACTTCGCCCGCTGGCAGCGCGGGTGGCTGGTGGGCGAGGCGCTCGCCGCGCACCTCGCGTTCTGGCGCCAGGCCCTGGCCGGGGCGCCGGCTCGCCTGCAGCTGCCGGCCGACCGGCCGCGGCCGGCGGTGACCAGCTTCCGCGGCGCGCGCGTCGCGGTGCTGGCGCCGGCCGGATTGGCGGCGGCGCTGCGCGGCGCGGCGCGGCAGCACGGCGCGACGCTGTTCATGATCCTGCTCGCGGCGTTCGACCTGCTGCTCGAGCGCCTCACCGGCCAGGAGGACCTGGTGGTCGGCGCGGCGATCGCCAACCGCGAGCGGGTGGAGATCGAGGGGCTGATCGGCTGCTTCGTGAACACGCTGGCATTGCGCGCCGACCTCTCGGCGCGGCCGTCCCTCGGCGAGCTGCTGCGGCAGGTGCGCGAGACGAGCCTGGCGGCCTACGCGCACCAGGACCTGCCCTTCGAGAAGCTGGTGGAGGCGCTGGCGGTCGAGCGCGACCCGGGCACGACGCCGCTGTTCCAGGTGCTGCTGGTGCTGCAGAACGCCTGGGCCGCCGGCGGCGCCCCGGATAGCGTCGCGGGCGGCGTTCCGGCGGGCGGGGCAGCCGGCGGCGGCCCGGCGCCGCTGGCCATGCGGCCCCGCGAGCTCGAGATCGGCGCGGCCAAGTTCGACCTGACGCTGGATGCCACCGAGACGCCGCGCGGGTTGGCGCTGTCGTTCGAGCTCAGGCGCGACCTGTTCGACACCGCCACCGTCAAGCGGCTGGCCGGCCACTACCTGGCGTTGCTCGCAGCGCTCCCCGGCGACCCCGGGCGCCGCCTCGAGGAGCTGCCGGTGCTCGGCGCGGCGGAGCTGCAACAGCTGCGGCTGGAGTGGAACGACACCGCGCGCCGATGGGGATGGGAAGGATCGAGGTCGCCGGCCGGACGCCAGGCAAGGAAGAGGCGAGGCGAGATCTCGCCGGCGGCCGAGCGGATCCACGAGCTCTTCGAGTGGCAGGCGGCGCGGCGCCCCGAGGCGCTCGCGGTCCGCGGGCAGGGCGTGACGCTCACCTACGGCGAGCTGGAGCTGCGCTCCAACCGCCTGGCGCGCGCGCTGCGGCGGCGGGGGGTGGGAGCGGAGACGCGGGTCGGGCTGTGCGTCGAGCGGTCGCCGGAGATGGTGGTGGCGATGCTCGGCATCCTCAAGGCGGGCGGCGCCTACGTGCCGCTCGACCCCGGCCATCCCGCGGCACGGTCGGCGCTGGTGCTCGCGGACAGCGCGGTGGCGGTGCTGGTCACGGAGGAGCGATGGCTCGCCGGCCAGGGCGTGGCCGGGCTCGGGGGTGGCGCCGGCCGCTCTTCGGCATGGGGGGAGGAGGGCGGCGCCGGGCGGCCGCGAATCGTCTGCCTGGACCGCGACGCGGCGCGCATCGCCGCCGAGGACGGATCGCCGCTCGGCGCCGCGGCAGCGGCCCCGCCGGAGGCGCTGGCCTGGCTGATCTACACCTCGGGCTCGACCGGCCGGCCGAAGGGAGTGGCGGTGCCGCACCGGGCCGCGGTGAACCTGCTGCGCGCTCTCGCCGAGCGCCCCGGGCTCGCCGAGAGCGACGTCATGCCGGCACTCGCGACGGTGACCTTCGACGTCGCCGGGGCCGAGATCTACCTGCCGCTGGCGGTGGGTGGCCGGGTGGAGGTGGTGGGGCGCGAGGAGGCCGCCACCGGCCGCCGGCTGGCGGCGCGGCTGCAGGCGTCGGGCGTGACGGCGATGCATGCGACGCCGGCGACCTGGCGCCTGCTGCTGGATGCGGGCTGGCAGGGGCAGCCGGGGCTGGCGGCGATCTCGACCGGCGAGGCGCTGCCGAGCGAGCTGGCGGCCACGCTGCTGGACCTGGGAGTCGAGCTCTGGAACCTCTATGGCCCGACCGAGACGGCGGTGTATTCGGCAGGCGCACCGGTCGCCGGTCCGGGCGAGCCGGCGCTTGGCCGTCCGCTGGCCAACACCACGCTCCACGTGGCGGATCGATGGCTCGCGCCGGTGCCGGTGGGGGTCGCCGGGGAGCTGCTGATTGGCGGGCAGGGCGTGGCGAGGGGCTACTGGGGCCGGCCGGAGCTGACCGCCGAGCGCTTCGTGCCCGATCCGTGGAGCGGCGGCGAGGGTGGCGGACGGCTGTACCGCACCGGCGACCTGGTGCGCCGCCGGCACGACGGCGAGCTCGAGTGCCTTGGCCGGATCGACCACCAGGTCAAGGTGCGCGGCGTCCGCATCGAGCCGCGGGAGGTCGAGGCGGCTCTCGAACGGCATCCCGCGGTGGCCCGGGCGGTGGTGGTGGCCGCCGGCGATGGGGCTGGCCGGCGGCTGGTCGCCTACCTCGCCACGCTGCCAGCGCGGCCGGTGCCGCCGGCGCTCCCGGCGCTCCCGGCACTCCCGGCACCGCCGGCGCTCCCGGAATCGCCGCGGCGGCCACGGCTTCCTCCGCGGACGGCAGCGGGCGAGGGCGAGGACGCCGGGCTCGATGCCGCGGCGCTGCGGGCGTTCGTGCGGCGCCTGCTTCCCGACTCGATGGTGCCGTCGGCCTTCGTGCTCCTCGATCGGCTGCCGCTCACTCCCTCGGGCAAGGTCGACCGCCGGGCGCTGCCGGCGCCGGCCTGGGGAGCGCCGGCCGGAGGCGCCGCCCGCGCCGCCCCGTCCACCCCCGCCGAGGAGAGCGTGGCACGGCTGTGGGCCGAGGTGCTGGGTGTCGGCGAGGTCGGCCGCGACGACAACTTCTTCGACCTCGGGGGCCACTCCCTGCTGTTGGCGCGGCTGCATGTGCGCCTCGAGAACCTGCTCGGCCGAGAGATCTCCCTGCTCGACCTCTTCCTGCATCCCACGGTGCGCGCCCAGGCCGAGCACCTCTGGCGCGCGGAGCAGGCGGCGGCCGCGACGGCGCCGGCGGTCGGCCAGTCTCCGGCGCCGCCGCCCGCGTTGCCGTGGCTGCCGCGGCCGCCGCGCCCTTCGCGCCGAGCACGCCGATCGCGCCCGCCGCGCCCATCCGGCCCCGCGCACCGCTCGCCGGCGAGGATCGCGATCGTCGGCATGGCGGGACGCTTCCCGGGCGCGCGCGACGTCGAGGAGCTCTGGCAGCACCTGCGGGACGGGGTCGACTGCATCTACCGCTTCGGCGACGAGGAGCTGCTGGCCGCGGGGGTCGAGCCCGCGCTGCTGCGCCACCCGCGCTACGTCAAGGCGGGCGGGATGATCGACGGCGAGGAGCTCTTCGACGCCGCCTTCTTCGACTACGCGCCGCGCGAGGCCGAGCTGATCGACCCCCAGCACCGGCTCTTCCTCGAGTGCGCCTACGAAGCGCTCGAGAGGGCGGGGCACCACCCCGAGCGGTTCCGCGGGCCAATCGGCGTCTACGCCGGCACCGGCCATCCCGGCTACTTCCTGCACCACCTGGCCGGCCACCCGGCGCTGCTGGCCACGGTCGGCGAGCGCGCGGCGAGCCTGGGCAACAGCCTCGACTACCTCACCACGCGGGTCTCCTACAAGCTGAACCTGCGCGGCCCCAGCGTCGACCTGCAGACCGCGTGCTCGACCTCGCTGGTGGCCGTCCACCTCGCCTGCCAGGCGCTGCAGGCCGGCGACTGCGACCTGGCGCTCGCCGGCGGCGCCGAGCTGCGGGTGCCGCAGCGGCAGGGCTACCTGCACGAGGAAGGCGGCGTCGAGTCTGCGAGCGGGGTCTGCCGCGCCTTCGACGCCGGCGCCGACGGCACTGTCTGGGGAAGCGGCGCCGGTGTCGTGGTCCTGAGACGGCTGGCGGAGGCGCTGGCGGACGGCGACACCATCCATGCCGTGATCCTGGGCACGGCGATCAACAACGACGGCTCGGGCAAGGTGGGTTTCACCGCCCCGAGCATCGCCGGCCAGGCGGAGGTGATCGCTGCTGCCCAGGCCCGGGCGGGCTGCGCGCCGGAGACCATCGGTTTCGTCGAGTGCCACGGCACCGGGACTCCCCTGGGCGATCCGATCGAAGTGGCGGCGCTCGCGCGCGCCTTCGGCACGGCGCGGCGGACCGGCACCTGTGCCCTGGGCTCGGTCAAGACCAACCTCGGCCACCTGGGGGCGGCCGCCGGGGTCGCCGGACTGATCAAAGCGGCGCTGGCGCTCGAGCGGCGCGAGATCCCGGCGAGCCTGCATTTCACGCGGCCCAACCCGCGGCTCGATCTCGGGGCGGGCCC
>DATDGZ010000080.1:0-15009 GCA_036521795.1 Thermoanaerobaculia bacterium
GGTGCGCGCCGCGGCCGCGGCCGCCAGCGCGTCGCATCCCGCGTCGATCCCCGCAAAGTAGGGTCTGTCCATGCCGTGAAGCCGCTGCCCGGCCGGCACCGCCACCGGTTCGGCGGGCCACGTTCCCGGCGCCGCGGGCGATGCGAAGCCGAGCTCCGACCAGAGCCGGGCGCCGAAGCCGGGCATGATCGGTGAGGCGAGCACGGCCAGCGTGGCGGCGGCCGCGAGCTCGAGCGCGGTGGCGGTGCGGCGGCGGTCGACGGCCTCGGGGCGCCAGAAGGCCTCGGCCGCGGCGAAGGCGCCGGCCGCCTGCACCAGGCCGTCGCAGGCCGCCACCACCCGCCGCGGCGAGAAGCCGTCCGCCTGGTAGGCCGAGGTCGCCGCCCGCACCAGCTGCCGCAGCTCGGCGGCGAAAGGCGCCTGGCTGGCGGCCGGCTCGGCGCTCGCCGGCGCGAAGCCGTCGTATTCGCCGCGTACCCGGTGCGCCAGCTGCAGCAGCCATGGCTCCCAACGCCCGGCGAGGTCCCGCGCTACCGCTTCGCGGAAGTCGCGCAGCCGGAAGTTGGTCTGCTCGGTCTCCGGCCGGTCGCGGCAGAGGTACCAGCGCAGGGCGTCGGCCGGCAGGTGGTCGAGCGCCTCCTTGCCCCAGATGGCATGGGACCGGCTGGTCGAGAACTTCTCCCCGTCCAGGCGGTAGAACTCGTTGGTGACGAAGGCGGCCGGCAGGCGGATCTCCGGGTCGTAGGCCAGCAGCTCGGCGGTGAACAGGATGGTGTGGAAGTAGCCGTTGTCGTAGCCGAAGAACTGCACCACCTCGGCGTCGTCGGACCGCCACCAATCCTGCCAGCCGCCGCCGCGCCCCAGGTCCGCCAGCATCTCCTCGGTGGCGGAGAGGTAGCCCGGCGCCATCTCGAACCAGGCATAGAGGCGCTGGCCGTCGAAGCCGGGCACCGGCACCGGCAGGCCCCAGTCGGCAGGATGGGTGATCGGGATCTCGGGCAGCCCCTGGCCGAGCATGGTGTCCCACAGCGCCGCGAGGTGCGACCCCATGCTGGCGCGCGCGAGGTGCTCGCCCAGCCGCCGGTCGTAGGGCGCCAGCGGGAAGAAGAGGCGCTTCGCCGGACGCCGCAGCGCCGGGTTGCCGCAGCGCTTGCAGGTGGCGTCGACCAGGTCGGTGCACTGGTTCGGCTGCGCGCAGGTCTCGCAGGAGCTGCCGTCCGAGTGCGCGCCGCAGTGCGGGCAGGTGCCCGTGACGTGGGCCTCGAAGAGGTACCTGCGGCAGTGCCCGCACCACGCCGCGTCGCTCTCCCTGGCGACCAGCTTGCCGCCGGCATGGAGACGCCGGACGAAGTCCGCGACGAAGCGGGCATGGCGCGGCGAGGAGAGCGGCCTGACGTAGACGTCGGTCTCGATCCGCGCCCGCCGCAAGGTCTCGACGATCTCGTCGTCGAAGCGCGCCGCCACGGCGGGCGGCGTCGAGCCCAGCTGCTCGGCCTTGGTGGCGACGTAGCTCTGGTTGTCGTCGCCGCCGGTGATGAAGAAGGCTTCCCGGCCGGCGAGGCGGCAATAGCGCTTGTAGACGTCCGCGGCCAGGTAGGGCCCCGAGAGGTGACCGACGTGAAGATCGCCGTTCGGGGTCGGCGGCGTGGCGGTGATCAGCACTCTCTTCATCAACGTCCTCCACTCTCGAGAGCTGGCTCCGCGATTTCCCGCAGCCCGGGGAGCGCGGCGGTTCGGGGAGGAGCCTCCGCGCTCGCCAGGGCGGCGCGGACGAGAGCGCCGCCGAGCGAATCCGCGATCTCGCGGCTGCGGATGGGCAGCACCGACAGCACCGCGTCGCTCAGCCCGTGAGTGCTCTCGCAGAAGCCTTGCAGGTAGATCCCGGGGGCGAACCCCGGCAGGCTCCGCACGCGATAGTCGCGGCCGACCTGGTACTCCCCGTCCTCCTTGACGAGGAGATGCTCGGCGAGGCCGGCGAGCAGCGGGTGGCGCCGCGGGCGATGGAAGCCGGTGGCCAGCACCACGCCGTCCGCCTCCACGCACTCCATTCGCCCTTCGGCCCTGTTCCACAGCCTGGCGACGATGCCGGAGCCGTTCTGCTCCAGCTGCCTGAGCTCGACCAGCGAGCGCATCCGGACCCGGGTGTCGCCCTTCACCTTCATCTCGTACAGCGCCCGGAAGATGGAGCGGATCAGCTCGAGGTCGACCGCCGAGTAGTTGGTGTCCGCGTGAGCGTTCTTGAGATAGCAGCGCTCCGCCTCCGGTAGGGCGAAGAAGACGTCGGTCATCGCCGGCGAGTAGATCTCGTTGACGAACTCGCTCTCGTCGGCGGGCTTGTAGGCGAAGCGCCGCAGGGCCGCCGTGACCGCGGCGTTCGGATACTGGGAGAACAGGTACTGGAAGATCTCGGCGGCGCTCTGTCCCGAGCCCACCACGAGGAAGCGGTAGGGAGCGTCGGCCTGGGGGAAATGGCGGCGCACCTCCTGGAGGAAGCTCTGCGAATGGAACACCTTCGGGGTGGCCTCGAGGTCGACTCCGGGCGGGAGGTAGGGAACGCCACCGGTGGCCACCACGAGGTTGCGGGTCCGGTACTCCTCGAGCCTGCCGGTCTCGAGGTTACGCGCGACGACCTGCAAGAGCTCCACCGTTCCACCGCCGTTGTCCACCGGGGCCACCGGGGCCACCGGCAGCACCGACTCCACCGCCCGGCCGTAGCGCACGCGCTCGGCGAGCTGCGCCGCCACCCAGCGGTAGTAGTGATTGAACTCGAGGCGGGTGGGGAACCACCGGCGCAGGTTGACGAAGTCGAGCAGCCGGTCGTGCAGGCGCAGGTAGTTGAGGAACGTGAAGCGGCTCTGCGGGTTGCGCAGCGTCACCAGGTCCTTGAGGAACGGCACCTGGATCTCGGCCCCTTCGAGCAGCATGTCGGGATGCCACTCGTAGCTCGCCTTGCGCTCCAGGAAGAGACTCCGCAGCGGCCGGCCGTCGACGCTCTGCGGCTGCTCCTCGAGGCACAGCGCGAGCGCCAGGTTGGCCGGCCCGAAGCCGATCCCGATGACGTCGAGCGCCGCGCGAGGCTCGCGGGAGCGTGCCGGCGTCATCCTCGTCCGATCTCTCATTGGTGGTCGCCTCTCCTGTCGCAGGTCTGCCATGGGTGCACGCCGGTGGTGGATCGCCGCGCTACAAGTAAGCGCCGGCCCGGGCGTTCTGCCGCGCGACGTCGCGCCAGGCGTGGAGGCTGCGCAGCGGCTCGGGGGGGAGCCAGCTCGGCAGCGGCAGCTGGCGCAGGTCCGTGAGCGGCGGTGAGGGCTCGCCCAGGGCGAGGTCGGCGAGCAGCCGTCCCGCCGCGGTCCCCATGGCGATGCCGGCGAAGTTGAACACCGCCGCCGTGAACAGGCCGGTCGCGAGCTCGCCGAAGTAAGGTTGGCCGTTGCCCGAAGTGGCGTAGAGGCCGCTCCAGGTGTAGTCGAAGGGGACCTCGCTCAGGCCGGGGAAGCGGGCCGCGAGGGCCGCGCGATGCCGCCGCCCCGCGGCCCGGCGCACCCGCGGGCGAACGGCGGGCGATGGGCTGTAGGGGAAGGTGTTGCGGATCAGGATGCGCTGGTCGCGGGTGCGCCGGACCGTCGAGCCGGAGGGGTCGCTGGCGAGCACGCCCCAATGCCGCTCGCCTCCCAGGTCCGCCTGCTCGGCGCCGGTGAGCACGCGGGTCAGGCTGGCGAAGCTGAAGCGCGGCGCGGCCCGGTGGCGCAGGAACCCCAGCCCCGGCGTGTAGCCGTTGGCGGCCAGGAAAAGGCGGTCGCAGAGCAGCGCGCCGCCTCCCGCCTCGATCCGGAAGCCGCCGGCGGGACGCCGGCGCCGGATGGCGCGCACCGGCGACGCCTCGAACACCGTCACCTCTTCGGGGAGTGAGCGGGCGAGGCCGCGCGCCAGGGCGGCAGGCTGGACCGTCACCGTGCCCGGGAGGTGGATGGCCGCGCGATAGAAGAGTGTGCCGGTCAGGGCGGCGGTGGCCTCGGCGTCGAGCCAGCGGTGGCAGACGCCGGCGGCCTCGAGCCGCGCCGGCCAGCGGGCGAGCTGACGCAGCCCTTCGTCTCCCGCGGCGGCGCGCAGGAAGCCGCTCTCGTCCCAGTCGCACTCGATGGCGTGCCGGCCCACCAGCTCTCGCAGGCATTCGAGGCCGAAGCGCGCGACGCGCAGGTAGCGCGCGCGGTCGGGCGCCGCCATGCACGCCGCGAAGTCGGTCAGCTCGACGACGAAGCCGGCGTTGCGGCCGGAGGCGCCGAAGCCGATCCGCTGGGCCTCGACCACCGCGACGGGTTCACCCGGCCGCAGCTCGGCCAGGCGGCGCGCGATGGTCAGGCCGGTCAGCCCGGCCCCGACGACGGCCGAGCCGACGCGCTCCTCGCCCAGCAGCGGCCGCGGCGGGGGCGGCGGCGGCAGCAGCGCCAGCCAGCCCGCGTCCATGTCGTCGTGCGGCAGACGCATCATCGGCTCCCGGCTTCTCGCGCCCGCCCTGCGGGGGCACGGCGCCGCCCCCTCCGGCCAGCGGCCGGCGCGGCGGCGGCCGGAAGGGCCGGATCGGCGGCGGCTGGCCGGGCCGGATCGGCCGCAACTGGCCGGGCCGGCGCCAGCTCGCCGAGGCCGCGGATCGCATTGCCGGAGGGTACGAAGGTCGGGACCTCCTCCCAGCTGCCCTCGCCACCCTCGCCGAGCGGCGACGCAAAGCCAAGGCTGCGCCAGAGGCGGGCGCTCCATGCGGGCGCCAGCGGGTGAGCCAGCTGGGCCAGCAACTTCGCCGCCAGCAGCTCCAGCGCGACGCCAGTGTTGCGTTCCTCACGCCGCGAGGCGACCCGGCGCCATGGCTCCTCGGCCGCCGCGAAGGCGCTCGCCGCCCGGACCAGATCGTCGAGCAGCCGCGCCGCCTCGGCCGGCGAGAAGGTCGCTGGCTGGTAGGCCGCGGCAGCCTCTTCGGCCAGCCGCAGGAGACCGCCGGCGAACCGCTGCTGCTCGCGGGTCCAGGCTTGCGTCGGCGGCGCCTGCCCCTGGTGGTCTTGGGCGATCCTCTCTGCCAGGCCGCGCAGCCAGGGCTGCCACCGGGCCGGCGTCTCGCCGCCGCCGGTGGCGCTCGCGGTGGCGCTCGCGGCGGCGTCCGAGATGGCGCCCGCCGCGGCGTCCGTTGCGGGATCCGAGATTGCGAAGCCGGCGAGCGCGGCACGGTAGTCCTCCGCCTCGACCAGCGCCAGCGGGGCGAAGGCGGGTGCTCCCGCGGCCTCGGCCAGGGCAGGCAGGACCACGGCGTAGTGGAAGGCCTCGCCGAGACCTAGGAAGACGACCGGGCGTCCTGAGTCGTCCCCCGCGGCGTCTCCCGCGGTTGCCGCGGATTCCGCGGATTCCCCGGTGTCCGCGGTGTCCGTGGTGTCTGCCAGCAGGACCCGGGCGGCGCGCGCGAACCAGCGCTCGAAAGGCGGCCCGGAGAGACCTGGCGGCGGTGGAGCCGCGCCGGGCTCGGCGGGCTGGCGGATCGCGAGCTCGGGCAGGCCGCGGTCGAGCGCAGCGTCCACCAGTGCGCGCAGCCTGGGGCTCATCGCGGTGCGCTCGTAGTGACGCCTGACCGCCTCCTCGTGTCCGGCCAGGGCGACGCAGAGGCGGGCTGGCCGCGAGCGCAGCGCGACCGCGCCCGCCGCCTGCAAGCGCTCGCACAGGGCCAGGGCGGGAGCGGGATCGTCGCTCGGAGTGTCTTCCGGCAGCTCCGGCAGTTCCGGCAGCGCCGGCAGCGCCGGCAGCTTCGGCAGCGCGGCCGGCGCCGACACCAGGTCGAGTCGCGTGCGCACCGTCGCCCCTTGCAGGCTGGCGAAGCGCGCGAGGATCTCGGTGCCGAGGACGGGCCCGGCGAGGTCCGCGGCGGCAGGTCCACGGGCGCCGCCGGCGCACACCGCAACCGCCAGGGTACGGCGGGGCAACCGCGGCCGGCCGCTCGCCGGCGGCTCCTTGAGGCCGGCGAGGACCGCCGGATCCTCCCACCAGATGCTGACGAAATGGAGGTCCTCGCACGGCGAGAGGTTCTCGAGGATGTGATCCCCGAATGGCGGCAGGTAGATGACGTCGCCGGGCCCGACCTCGCGGCTGTCGCCGCCGGCGGTCATCCTGCCCCGCCCGCGCAGGATGAAGAACGTCTCGTGCTCGTGATGATTGTGAGGCTTCGTCCTGCGGCCCGGCTCCACCACCAGCCATCCCGTGCCGAACGGCGTCGTCACCACCTCCGGCCAGGGATAGAACATCTGTTCCTTGACGTCATAGGCATCGACGAGCCGGCCGGGATCGACGCTGCGGATCAACATGAATGCTCCGTTTCGCAAGAGATCGAAAAGAACACTGCCGGCGGCTCACTGTTGGAACAGGCGCTCGCCGTGACCGGTGTCACGTGGCGCACTACCAATTAGAGTATCGATCGGTCGAGCCAGGTGGACGGCAGCGGTCTTGAAGCTGGCGTCACTTCTCGGCGCGGATGCGTCATTATCTTGGACCGGCGAGGAGCGCCGGCCCGGCGGCCCAGGCGGACGCGACGGGCTCGGCGGGCGGGGCGTGGCGCCGCCGCCGGCGCGCCACGCCCGTGGTGTCACGAATTCACGCCGCGAGACACAGCTGCAAGAAGGGGCACCGCCGGTGGTCACTTACTTCGCGCCAGGAAAAGGTTTTTCTCATCATGACAGGGATGATGATCTCACCACTGGCATGCCGGTTTCCGTGTTCGCGAGCCCGGAATTGAACGCCAAGGCGCGCGAAATCAATTGGCGCTCATTCGAGTACTATCCCTCGCTCGACCGCATCAAGAGATATACCGAAGAGCATTATCGCGAAGAGATCCCGTTGCCCTGTGCCGCGGACATCGCCGGCATGGAGGCCACCTACTTCTCAGCTTTCTTCCGCAAGAAGATAGGTATTCGTTACACGGACTGGCTGGGGTGCCTGAGGGTCGCGCACGCCATCCGCCTGCTCAGGAGCCGCGATCGGCCGATCGCGGACATCGCCCAGGCGGTGGGCTTCAACGACCTGCGGACCTTCGAGCGCAACTTCAAGCGGATCACCCACACCACCGCACGCCGGTTCAAGGAGCGCGTGCGTCCCGCTTGAGTGCCGGCGGTGCGCGCGGCGCCGGCTCGATCAGGCGCGGGCGAGGAAGCGGCGGGTCGAACGGCGTCCGAGGGTGACGGCGATGACCGCGACGGTCAGCGCGCCGCAGGCGGTGAACACCAGCGGGATGTTCTTGCCGGTGAGATCTCCGGCAAGCCCGCCCAGGGCCATGCCGAGCGGCGCGACGCCGCTGGCGAGCGCCGCCCACAGCCCCATCACCCGGCCCCGTAGCTCGGGAGGCGAGGAGCTCTGCAGCAGCGTCAGCAAGTTGACGTTGATCAGCCCGAGCATGAAGCCCAGGGCGAAGGCGACCGGCAGCGCGAGGCCCACACGGTGCACGAAGCCGGCCACCAGCAGGGGGGTAGGCGACAGCGGGATCACCACCAGCAGGAAGCGCGCCCGCGCCTCGCCGGTGAGGCGCACCAGCCCGGCGGCCAGGAAGCCGGCGATGGTGCCACAGCTGATCGTGGCGAGCAGCAGGCCGTACCACTCCGCGCCCGCATGGAGATTGAGCTTGACGAAGAAGGGGAGTAGCGGGAACACCGCCATGGTGGCGAAGTTGTAGGAAGCGGGAGCGGCGATGAAGGGGAGCAAGCCCGGGGTGCGGCGGACGTAGGCGAAGCCCTCGCGGATCGAGGCGGCGAACTGGCGCGCGCCGGCAGCCACGCCGAGGCGTTCGCGCACCGGTTGCGGCGGCACCTGCACCAGGGCCTCGCTGCCAGCGGCGAACAGGAACGACAGGCCGTCGAACAGGAAGAGCCGCGGCGCCCCGAGCAGCGGGTAGAGCATGCCGCCGACGGCCAGGCCGATCAGCTGCGACGCCTGGATCGAGAACTGGTTGAGCGAATTGGCCGCGGTGAGCCGGCCGGCGGGCACCAGGTCGGGGATGGCGGCCGCCAGCGACGGCTGGAAGAAGCCGTTGACCGTGCCGCTGATCGTCGCCACCGCGAACAGCAGCGCCACCAGCGCCGGCGTCGACAGGCGGCCGGACAGCATGGCGGCCGCCTGGAGCAGGATCGCGATCCCGGCGAGGCAGTCGCAGACGACGAGGATGCGGATGCGCGGGAAGCGATCGGCCAGCGCGCCGCCGATCGGCGACAGCAGGGCCGTGAGCAGCATCGAGCAGGCGGGCAGCAGGCCCATCAAGCTCGCCGAGCCGGTCGCCTCCAGCACCCAGAAAGCCATCCCCAGCGCGAAGGCCTGGTTGCCCAGCTGGCTGACCGCCTGGCCCTGCCAGAGCAGCAGGAAATTGCGATTGACGAGTCTCCGGGCGGGGGTGGCGGTCGCGACCGACATTACCTGCGTGGTGCCGCGGCGACGCGGCTCGGGGACAACGGGCTGGCCGGCACGGCGGCAACGTAATTGTTGCTTAGATGGCGATTGTCATTTACTCTCGTCTTTGTCTGCAACTCGTGAGGAGCGCGCGCGCCGGTGCCGGGACGCGGCGCCCAGCCGCCGCTGCCTCGAATCGGGCCGGGTCGACGACCGGCTTCAGGAGGGTCTGATCATGAACGTCATTCCGTCTCGTGGTCCGCGTTCCGTTCCAGCCGTCCGGCGCTGCACCAGGGCCCTCGCTCTCCGGGCGCAGAGTCTCGCCTGGGCCTCGTGGGCATTGATCCTGTTCGCGGCGGCACCCGGCGCGGCGAACGCACAGGAGAAGCAGCCAACGTTCTCGATGTCGGAGACGCATGCCAAGACCAGGGTGCGGGCGATCGTGGAAGCGAGCGCGAGCCAGCACGGCAGGTGGGACACGCTGCCTTTCGAGATGCCCATCAACCCGGTGCACGTCACCCTGATGCACACCGGCAAGGTGCTGGTCGTCTCGGGCTCCGGCAACGATCCCGACAACCATGACCTGCAGGCGGCCGTCTGGGACCCCAAGAACGACACGGTCAAGACCTTCCAGATCGCCTGGGACATGTTCTGCAACGGCATGGTCGTCCTGCCCGACGGCAGACCGTTCGTCCTGGGAGGCACGTTGCAGTACGACCCGTTCCACGGTGAGCCGAAGACCGCCGCCTTCGACCCGTTAACCGAGAAGTTCGTGGACATGCCGAGCATGGGCGGCGGGCGCTGGTATCCCACGGGCACCGTGCTGGGCGACGGTTCGGTGCTGGTCTACTCCGGCCTGGGCAAGGATGGGAACATGAATCGGACCGTCCAGATCTGGAACGGCAAGGCATGGAAGGCCGCCGGCACCGCCTTCGCCAACGTCGACCTGTATCCTCGTCAGCACGTGCTGCCCGACGGCAAGGTGTTCGAGGACGGCTACAACCCGAGCTCGCAGCTCTACGATCCGGTCACCCATACCTTCACGCCGGTGGCCACGACGATCTTCGGCCAGGACCGCTTCGCGGGCACCTCGGTGCTGCTGCCGTTGACCCCGGCCAACGCCTTCAAGCCGAAGGTGATCATCATGGGAGGCGCGAATCCGGCCACGGACACGACCGAGCTGATCGATCTGTCGGTGCCATCCCCGAAGTGGGTGCTGGGGCCGCCGATGGTGAAGGGAAGGGTCGAGCTGAACGCGACGATCCTGCCCGATGGCAAGGTCCTGGTCTCGGGCGGGTCGGTCAACGACGAAGACAACGCCACGGCCGTGAAGGAGGCGCAGCTCTACGACCCGCAGAGCAACACCTTCAGCTCCGCCAGCACCATGGAGCTCCCGCGCCTCTATCACTCCAACACGCTGCTGCTGCCGGACGCGACGGTGGTGTCGCTCGGGGGCAACCCGGAACGCAAGACCTACCAGCCCGAGATCGAGATCTATTCGCCGCCGTACCTGTTCAAGGCCGACGGCACTCCCGCCAAGCGCCCGGCGATCACCGGCGCCGCGCCCAAGATCTACTACGGCGCCCGGTTTGCCGTGCGCAGCCCGGAGGCCGGCAATGTCAAGTCCGTGGTGCTGATCCGTGCTGGTGCCCCGACCCACGCCTTCGACATGGAGCAGCGGCTGGTGGGGCTCGCTTTCACCGCCGGCAAGGGCGTGCTGCGGGCGACGGCGCCCGCCAACGGGAACCTCGCGCCTCCCGGTTACTATCTGCTCTTCATCCTGAACGCGGAAGGCGTGCCGTCGGTGGCGCGCTTCGTTCACCTCGGACGCCCGGCCGGCGGCAAGCACTGAGCGTCGGTCCGCGCCCGTGATCCATTTCCTCCATCCGGCGCAGGACCGGGTGCATTGGTCCACGGACGGCCACTGAGGTGCCACCGAGATGATGCCGCTCCTGGCAATCGCCGGAGCTGCCGCCCTGGCGCTTTCCTCCGCCCGGCATGTCGCGCTCGAGGACGCGGCAGCGGACGAATACATCGCAGCCCATCACCGTCTCGAGCGCCGCGAGATCTCGGTGCAGCAACTCTACCTGGCGGCCACGAGACTCCACGACCAGCTCCTCGCGAGGCGGGGCAGCGAGCCGACGTTGCTCGAGCGGCTCGACCCCCAGGCCTAAGTACGGCGATGCGAGCGACCGCGAGTTCTTCGCGACCTACATGCGCATGTATCCCCCCGGCAAGGGCTACATCTGGCCCGCCTACGTCGAGCAGCAGACGGACGCCTCGGGCTGCACGAGCTTCGCGCCGCACAAGCTGGTGGATCTCTACGGCCGCTGGAAGCTCTATCGCTCGCGTTTCCCAGGTGACTATCAGCAGGCCGTGGCGGCATCGATCCAGGACGTCGAGTCCCAGCTCGGCGCGGCCAGCTGTGCCTGCGAAGACCGGGAGATCGTCGCCGCGGAGCTCGAGACCTTTCTCGCCAGGTTCCCGCAGGACAAGATCGCCGGCCAGGTGGCGGCCCGTCTCCGCGCCATCGAGGCGGGGCGCTCGACCACGCGTTTTCACTGCCTCTCGGGCTGACCACCTGCTGCCGGTTCGCCGCCCGCGGCCTCGTCGTCTGCTCAGGATAGGAACCGCCATCCGCTCGCCGCTCTCGGGGGAGGCCGCAACGTGGAGACTGAATCGGTTGGACAGGTGAAGC
The DNA here is from genome assembly GCA_036521795.1 of Thermoanaerobaculia bacterium. GTDB lineage: Bacteria > Acidobacteriota > Thermoanaerobaculia > Multivoradales > UBA5704 > JASLEW01. The sequence continues at coordinate 11,102 of DATDGZ010000080.1, forward strand.
GGGTGCGTTGCTGCGTCGCCGGCGGCGGGCCCGCCGGGGTCATGGTCGGGTTCCTGCTTGCCCGCGCCGGCATCGCGACCCTGGTGCTGGAGAAGCATCGCGACTTCCTGCGCGATTTCCGCGGCGACACGGTGCACCCCTCGACGCTGGAGGTGATGGCCGAGCTCGGCCTGCTCGACTCCCTGCTGGCGATCCGGCACCAGGAGCTGCGCGAGATCCACGCGCAGATCGGCGACACGGAGATCCAGCTGGCCGACTTCTCCCACCTGTCGACTCGGTGCCGCTTCCTGGCGTTCATGCCGCAGTGGGACTTCCTCGAGTTCCTCGCCGCGCAGGGGCGCCGCTACCCGGAGCTCGAGCTGCGCCTGCAGGCCGAGGTCAAGGACGTCGTCGAGGAGGAGGGCCGTGTCACCGGGGTGCTGGTCGAGTCGCCGGAGGGGACGTCGCAGATCGCTGCCGATCTCGTCATTGCCGCGGATGGGCGCCATTCGACGGTCCGGGCGCGAGCGGGTCTCGAGGTCGAGGACCTGGGCGCGCCGATCGACGCCTTGTGGATGCGCCTCTCGAAGCGGCCGCAGGACCCGCCGCAGAGTCTCGGACGCTTCAACTTCGGCCGGCTGCTGATCATGCTCGACCGCGGCGACTACTGGCAGTGCGGCTACGTCATCCGGAAGGGCCGCTTCGGGGAGCTGCAGGCGCGGGGGATCGAGAGCTTTCGCGGCGACCTCGCGAAGGTGGCTCCCTTCCTTGGCGACCGGCTGCGCGAGCTCGAGAGTTGGGACGACGTCAAGCTGTTGAGCGTCGCCGTGGACCGCCTGAAGCGCTGGTGGAAGCCGGGTCTGCTGTGCATCGGCGACGCCGCGCATGCGATGTCGCCGATCGGCGGCGTCGGCATCAACCTCGCCATCCAGGATGCCGTCGCCGCCGCGAACCTCCTGGCCCGGCCGCTGCTCGAGGGCCGGCTTTCCACCCGCCATCTCGAGGCCGTGCAGCGCCGGCGGATGTTCCCGACGCGCGTCACCCAGCGAATCCAGGTCATCCTCCAGGAGCGGGTCCTCGACCGGGTGCTGGACCGCGACGAACCCGTGCAGGCGCCGTGGCCGCTGCGGCTGTTCAATCGCTGGCCGTGGCTGCGGCGCATCCCGCCGCGGGTGATCGGCGTCGGCGTGCGGCCCGAGCACGTGCGATCGCCGGCCCGGGACGGCGGCGCCGCTGCCGGATAAGATCGGGGAAGGAGACTGAGGATGCGCCAGAAGACGGATCGAGCCGCCGCGGAGCCGGCGGCGGGAGGAGAGACCATGAGCACGGGAGCGTCCGAACCCTTCCCGGCCGCCGCCACCGCACGGCAGCCCATCGAGATCGCCGCCCACCGCGGCACCGGCCGCGACTACCCTCAGCCGATCGCGCTGCAGGCCCATCGGCCGGCCGCCCCGCCCGAGAACACGCTGCCGGCGTTCCACTGGGGCTGGGCCCGCGGCCGCACCTGCGAGCTCGACGTGTACCTCACCCGCGACGGCAAGATCGTGGTGATTCACGACGACACCACCGGCCGCACCTGCGATCGCAACCTGAAAGTGGCCGCGAGCACTCTCGACGACCTGCGGCGGCTCGACGCCGGCGTCATGAAGGGGCCGATGTGGCGGGGGCTGCGCCTGCCGACGCTGCGCGAGGTGCTCGACGCCATGCCGCCCGGCCACCGCCTCTACGTCGAGTCGAAGCAAGGCCCCGGCATCGTCGGGCCCCTGCTGGCAGAGATCGACGCGGCGGGCAAGGGCCCGGACCAGGTGATCTTCATCAGCTTCAGCATCGATTGCATCACGGCGCTCAAGCGCGCCAGGCCGGAGTTCACCTGCTACTGGATCCTGGTCTTCGAGGAGCTGAAGCCGGGCGTCTGGCGGGCAGGCTACGACCGCACCGAGGACGACAACCTGACCTTCCGCACCATCTGGCAGCAGCCGGTCGACTACGCCGAGCTGCTGGCCCTGGCGCGCAACGACGACGTCCAGCTCGACGGCCTCGACGTCAGCTTCCAGCAGCCCGACGACTTCGCCGCCGCCATGAGCCAGGCAGGCATGCCATGGGGAGCCTGGGCCGTCGACGACGCCGACGTCGCCGTCAACCTCGCGCGGAAAGGCGCGATCCAGATCACCACCAACTGCGCGGACGACATTCGGGACGGGCTGGCGTATGCGGGTCAGGGACCGGGTGCAGGCTGAAAGCAGAGGCTTTGGCCCGCGCCAGCTTCGCCGCCTCGGTGAGGTCGCGTTTGCGGAGAGAGCCAAGGCGCCAACATCGCCAGCTTGAACACTATCCTCCAACACGCGATGCGGCTCGCTTCGCAGCGAGTGCTCCCAGGATTCCAATGAGCAGGGCGAGCAGCGCGAGACCCCGGGAATCGATCGTGGGAATCGCCGCCACGGCGGAGGAGGCAACGCAGATGGTGACCGAGCCGTCCCCGGTCGTGTTCAGAACCGACCGGTCGTCAGTGAATCCTCCGGGGGCTACAAGCGACCCGCCACCTCCCCCGGTGGGGGTCAATGTGCCCGAGTTCGAGTCGCTCCCGCCGCCGCCGCCGCTGTAGCCGCCCCCGCCGCCAGCCGGAGGACCGGCCGCACCGCCGCCTCCTCCGAAGCCTCCGGCTCCCGCCGCGTCGTCGCCATTGCCTCCGCTCGCGTCGCCGGGCAGTCCAATCTGATGGCCAAAGGTGTCGTTGGGAAATCCGGGCGCGGTGCCTGGTGAGTTGTATCCTCCCCCTCCCCCTCCGTCTGCAACCGTGCCGGTTCCACCCGATCCCCCCTGGCCACCTGAACCGCCGGAGCCCGCCAAGGGGCCACTACCATTGCCTCCCACTAAGCCCAGCTGAGCGTTCCCTCCGGCCGCGGTTGGACTGTTGCCGCCGCCGGCGAAACCCCCGTTACCGCCGCCTCCGCCGCCAGCTGCGACGAGGAGAGTGCCGCCCGGGACGAAGACGAAAGAGCCGCCGCCGCCACCGCCACCGCTGCCTGAGTCAGCGGCAGCATCGAACCCAGCCCATCCGACCACGACATCAAGAATCGCGGGTCCCGCGATCGGCACCGTCGCCTGGATATGAGCTCCGAAGCTCGCTGGTCCGAAGTCGGTGCCATTGGTAGCGTTGCCTCTTCCTCCTGAGCCGCCGTTGGCAGTGATGAGGAGGCTCGTGACACCCGCCGGCACGGCGTAGGTTTGGAACCCAGGCGCCGGCGTTGCCTTCGAGCTCGAGGCGAAGATCTGCGAGGTACCGGGCACGCACGCTGGTGGTGGTGGTGTCTGGGCGAGCAGAGAGCCTGGCGTCATGAGGTAGGTCGCCAAGGCAACGCAATTGCCGAACATGGTCCGCACTCTTGGCCTCCCATCGTTAAGGCGGGTTGAGATCGTGATCTTCAAGCGGCTTTCCTCCGGATTCCATCCTCGAACTGCACTCCCTCGATGACATCGGCGAGGAGCTTGGCGCCGTTGAGCACGCGCCAATGCTTCTGCGCTGACGATTCGGTCGCGATCGATGCGGAGGGCCGTGGTCATGGTGATCTCCTCGCCTCCAGCCAGGGAGACGAGCCGAGGCGGATTCTATCGCCACCGGGTCGCTGCGGGACCGCCGCGCGGACCTGCCTGAGTCGCACGAGCGGCTCGGCGCCCGCGGAGCCCGCCGCCGTTGGCGGCCCCGGCGGCCTGCTCAAGGCCCCGGGGCTTCCTCCGTCCCGGCCAGCGGCATCGCCGGCATCGCCGCCAGCGCCCGCCGCAGGCGTGCGCCGATCTCGGCCACTTCCTCCGGGGTGACGGCGAGCGGCGGCGCGACGATCAGCAGATCGCCGCGGGTGCCGTCGGCGTGACCGACGTTCGGCCAGACGATCAATCCCTCCTCCTCGCGGGCGCGTTCCACCAGTCGCTCG
>DATDGZ010000081.1:0-18927 GCA_036521795.1 Thermoanaerobaculia bacterium
AAGACCCTCCCCGAGAAGGGTTACCTGGCCGCCACCGACCGCCAGGTCGATCTCGCCACCCGCACCATCGGAGCCGAGGGCCTCTTCCCGAACCCGGGCTATCGCCTGCGGCCGGGGCAGCTGGCGAGGATCCGCGAGCGCGGCTGACCTTCGGTACCTGGTCTTTCCGGCCGACGGATCGTTCGTGTCCTCTTGCCGGAGCCTCCCTCCGGTTCGTCAAGCGCGTCCCGACGAAGTAGACCGGTCCATCCCGACCTCGACGCGGACCCTCGGTGCAACACGACGCGGGTCACCGGCCCGGCGCGAAGCCGGCCGCGAGAGCCGGTGGCGGCCGGAAGCGATTTGCTCGTCGAAGCGCAATACAGTACTTGCATCTGAAGGAAAGACACGGACCCTCAAGTCCGTGAGGACGGTACCGCGGTCCGGTGCTGAGTGGGGAGGTGCGCGGCCTCAGGCTCGACCGGAAGGCGGGTTCGCGAGCCCCGAAAAAGAGCCCTGGAAACGACAATGGAAGTTCTGGCTAGAAAAACGCCCCAAGAGGGCCAGAATCGTGTACAATCTAGCCAGGATGACAGAGATGATACCCGAGGTCGAGGAAGAGGTCCGACGCTACGCCGGCCTTCTGAAGCAGGCAATCCGCGCCGCCGGGCTCAGCGTCAGCGAGGTCGAGCGCCGCCTGGGCGCCGGCCCGAAGGCCCTGCGCCGGATCTTCAGCGGCCAGGTGGACCTGAAGCTCAAGCACATCGTCGCCATCCTCCGCATCCTCGGCATGTCCCAGGAGGAGTTCTTCGCGATCGGGTCGCGCCCCAAGCACCGGCAGCACGCTCCGCAGCCACACCACGCTCCCACCGCCACCGACTTCCTGGCAGCCTTCCAGCGAGTCGGGTACCGCGGCGAGATGGTGCCGCTGGACGAGGTGGACCCGGCATCCCCCGAAGAGTTCGACCGGCTGGTCGAGGATGCCGTGAACCGAGTTCTCGAGCGCCGCCGTCAAGAAGGCAAGGCGCTGCCCGACGCGCTATCGCCCCTCCTACGCGACCAGGGCCCGTCCGAGCCCTGAGAGCTGGGCCCGGCGGTCGTCCGGCGATGACCGGGGCAGGGCGGCCGACCGGAAGTGCTCGAGGTGCAGGCGTCGCGTCGAAACGGGTGAGAGCCCGAACGGGAAGCCGTTGCCACCCGCTGGAACGGAATGGCGCGGGTCGAGCGGCTAGACGGTGGACGGAGCCTCTTGCTCAGAGCGAGGACTGCGCCGGCGAGCCGGACTCGTAGCGCTTCGCCGGCTGACGCTCCAGGTCCTTGAGGAACGTCACCACCATCTCGATGATCTCCAGCAGCTGGCCGCTTCCGTTGATACAGGCACGCTGAAGGATCAGCAGGGTGACGATCGCCTCGCGGGCGATGCGCAGGGCCCGGAAGGTGGCGATCATCTCCTGGGCGAGGGCCTGGACTTCGGCTAAATGGCCCTGGCGAGCCCACAGCGCTGCGAGATCGAGTCCTGCAAGCGCGGCCGAATAGACCTGCTGGTGCTTGGCGAATCCTGCCCGAGTGTCCTGGAAAGCGAGCGCGGCCCTGGAGTAGTCAGAAAGGCCGGCGTAGATCCGTCCCTCCAGCCAACGCACACGAACAAGATCAAGCTCGTTGCCCGACTCGGCGAATAGATGGCGGCATCGCCACAGGAGCCGCCTCGCCGAACGGAACCGCCCGAGGTCAGTCAAGGACATGATCATTGCAAGTAGAAGCTGCGACACCAGTACTGGATCGCGCTCATGGTCCAGGAGGTCGAGACCTCGGCGCATGAGCAGAAGTGCTGTGTCGTGAAACCCATCCTTTGCTGCCATGTTCCCGGCACTAAACAGCGCCCTGCCAGCGAGGTGAGGGCGATCATTCCGTTTATGAGCGTGATAGACGAGAAGAAGCAGCTGACACGCTTCAGGAGAGCGACGCTGTGCACCCAGCAGTGAAGCCAAGAGATCGGCAATGCGCGCCAGCAGGAGGTCAGAGCGAGAACCGCGACGCGACCAGTGCACTGCTCGATTCATAGCGCGGCTCGCTCGAGCTAGGTCGTCGCAGATCCGGTAGGCGTTGCCAAGCTCCGCCCAGGCGAGGGAGCGCACGTCGGCGACCGCCTGGGCGCCGAAGTCCTTCAGGTTCAGACGATCAGCTGCGTAGCGCGCCAGCTTGGCGAAGCGCAAGGTCGCCTGCGGATCGTGATGCCGGAGGGAGCGGCCGGCCTCGAGGAGCGCGCGAACGCGAGGGAGACCCCTCAGGCTGGCGATCTCGGGGGCGGAGAGTTCGCTCCAGCTCCTCTCGCCCGCCAGCAGTGAAGTGAGGATGGCGACCCCGCCAGTGCCTGCCCGGGCGGTTGCCGATGCCCGTGCCACCGCACGCGCCACGACTTCGTCGTACGCTTCCTCCGGCACCTCCGACGGCGTCGGGATCCCATGCAGAGCCAGGAGACCCGCGCACGCCGGGCAACCCCGAATGAGGTGACAGAGCAGCTCCGACCTCTTCTGGCGCGAGAGCTGGCCGGATGCAAGGAGGGCGAAATCTTCAGCTGAAGGGTGGTCGGTCACCAGTTCTTCCTCTTGGAGACACCATTGTGCCATCGATTACGCATAGAAGAAAGGGACAGCGGGGGAATCGGCCCCCGCTGTCCGCTCAAGCCTGGAGCGTTCAAGCCTGGATGTCTCTGCTCAGTTGGGGATGCAACCACCATTCGGATCGGTGTGAGAGCCTTCATCGCACTGAGGCCTGATCACCGGGTGGAACGCCCGCGCCTGGTGATGGTTCCCGTTCCCAGCCTGCTGAGCCCGGCCCCCCAACGCCCCTCCTCCCTTGGGCGCGCTCGGCCCCGCACCGTCAACTCTGACGCCTGGCAACCAGCTGGCGAGCCAGGTCTGGACCTTGGATCCCAGGTGATCCAGGAGGCTGGACCCCTGGGCGGCCTGGGCCGGGGGGGCGGCCAGGGCAAGGAAGACGGCGGCGAGGACCAACGCGCTGATTGCCGGACGGTGGGACAGACGTGATGACATGACAACCTCCTTCATCGCGGGGAGGCCTGGACGCCTGAATGGCGCCCAGCGGCCGCGGAACCTGACCTTCAGTGTCGCAATTTCCTGCGCAAAAGGCGCTACCCGAGGTTGCGCGCCGCTCATGTCAGGCGCGTGACGGCGAGGCGTCGCTACGGGGAGAGGCGATGAGGATCGCTCATCATTGGTCAGCTGGGGCCGCTGATCGACTCGCAGCGGTTGCAAAATGGGTGTTGACAGGTCATTATATGACCCTAATGAGCGAACCCACTCGAACGTGGTCATCTGAAGCCGAGCTCGCGGCCGCGGTCGGCTCCCGCGTCAAAGCGCTGCGCGAGGAGCGGGGTTTGAGCCAGCGAGCCCTGGCACAGCACCTCCAGGTGTCCAGCTCGACCATCGCCAAGTACGAGGCGGGGGTGCATACGCCGCCCCTCGCCGTCCTGGTCCGCCTGGGGGCGATCCTCGACGTCAGCCTGGATCAGCTGGCCGGGCGCGGCGACCTCGCGCCGGTGATGGACCCCCGCCTCATCTGGTGCTTGCGGGAGATCGCCGGCATGGACGAACGCAGCCGCGAGCTGGTGACGGTGACGCTGGAAGGGATGGCCCAGGCTTACCACATCTTGCGCGATCGCGGCCGGGATTCGCGCCTGGCCGCACCCCCTCCCACCGATGCGAAATGAGGCACCGGCCGGTGCCCGGCGCGTCTCTTGCGCGATGCAGGCGCTGAGCCGGCGGCAACTGCCGCCGCCGCCCAGTGGCGCGGGCAGCGCCCAAGGTGGATCCATGTCCGCCGCTGGGGGCGCCTCGTGGTCACCTCTTCTGCGGCCCCTGGCCGCCTCCTGCGGCCCCCGGAACTTCGCGGCCCCGGGCGGCGTTATCACTGCCAGCGCAAGACCTGCGCTCCGGCGCCGCCCCGGCGCCGCGGACGCTGCTCGGGCCGCCCCGGACCCGCGCCCACCCGTGAGGTAGAGTTACCGGCTATGGTCACCGACGAGCCGTCGCAGACGACAACTCTGGAAGCTCCCCGCGAGACCTCTCCGGGCGCCCATGGCGGCATCGCCTCCGGCGCCGCTGCTGCCTCCGATTCCTCCGCCGCCGCCAAGACAGCGGCGCGCCGCGAGGAGCCCACAGCCCCACCGCCCGCGCCGTCGTCAGAGCCGCGTCGTCCCGCAAACAGACGACGGCGCTGGCTGTGGCTGCTGGCTGCCGCGGTGGCCGTGGTGATCTACCTCTTGGTCTCGAGCCACAGCCGCACGCAGGCGAAAGCCGAAGCCGCCAAGGCCAAGGCCGCCGCCTCGGCGCCGGTGCCGGTGGTGGCCGCGGCCGCCAGGACCGGCGACATCCCCGTCTATCTGACCGGCCTCGGCAGCGTCACCGCGCTCAACACCGCCGCGGTCAAGAGCCGGGTCGACGGGCAGCTGTTCCGCATCGACTTCCGCGAAGGCCAGATGGTCAAGGAGGGCCAGGTCCTGGCCGAGCTCGACCCGCGCCCCTTCCAGGTCCAGCTGATGCAGGCGCAGGGCCAGAAGGCGAAGGACGAGGCGGTGCTGCAGAACGCCAGGGTCGACCTGAACCGCTACGAGGTGCTGATGAAGGAGGACGCGATCCCGAAGCAGCAGCTCGACACCCAGGCGGCGACGGTCAAGCAGGACGAGGCGGCGATCGAGAGCGACCAGGCCCAGGTCGAGAGCGCCAAGCTGAACCTGGCCTACTGCCGCATCGCCGCGCCGATCGCCGGCCGCGTCGGCCTGCGGCTGGTGGACACCGGCAACATCGTCCACGCGAGCGACCCCAACGGCGTCGTGATGGTCAACCAGGTGCAGCCGATCACCGTCATCTTCACCATCGCCGCCGATCGGCTGCCGCAGGTGCTGCAGCAGATGCACGCCGGCCGCCAGCTGCAGGTGGACGCCTTCGACCGCGACCTCAAGAACCGGCTGGCCGGCGGCGCGCTGGCGGCGGTCGACAACCAGATCGATCAGACCACCGGCACGGTCCGCCTGCGGGCAGTCTTCCCGAACCAGGACGACGCCCTCTTCCCGAGCCAGTTCGTGAACGCGCGCCTGCTGGTCGACACCCTGCGCAACGTGGTGCTGGTGCCGACCGCCGCCATCCAGCGCAGCCCGACGGCGACCTTCGTCTACCACGTCAAGCTCGACCAGACGGTCGAGACCCGCAACGTCGTGGTGCAGCTGAGCGAAGGAGACACGACCGCGCTCCGCGGCGGCCTCGCACCCGGCGAGCTGGTGGTCACCGACGGCGTAGATCGCCTGCGGCCGGGCATGAAGGTCGCCCCGACCGTGGCCCCCGCCAACGGCAGCCCCGCCGCCGGCGCCGCCGCTCCCGCCGCCGCCGGTGCCCCGGCCCCCGCCGCCGGTCAGAACCCCCAGGGTGCCGCTCCCGGCCCGGCCTCCCCGTCCCCCGCCGCCGGCCGCCGCCACCGAGGGACAGCCCGGTGAGCCCATCGCGCCCGTTCATCCTGCGGCCGATCGCGACGTCGCTGTTGATGGCGGGCCTGCTGATCGCCGGCACCATCGCGTTCCGGCAGCTGCCGGTGTCGGCGCTGCCGGAGGTGGACTACCCCACCATCCAGGTGGTCACCTTCTATCCCGGCGCCAGCCCCGACGTGATGGCGTCGGCGGTCACCGCGCCGCTCGAGCGCCAGTTCGGCCAGGTGCCCGGCCTCAACCAGATGACCTCGACCAGCTCCGAGGGGAGCTCGGTCATCACCCTGCAGTTCGTGCTCGACCTCAGCATCGACGTCGCCGAGCAGGAGGTGCAGGCGTCGATCAACGCCTCCGGCACCTACCTGCCGAAGGACCTGCCGAACCCGCCGATCTACAGCAAGACGAACCCGGCCGACGCCCCCATCCTGACCCTGGCGCTGACCTCGAACACCCTGCCGCTGTCGAAGGTGGAGGACCTCGCCGACACCCGCCTGGCGCAGAAGATGTCGCAGCTGCCCGGCGTTGGCCTGGTGAGCATCAGCGGCGGCCAGAAGCCGGCGGTGCGCATCCAGGTGAACTCGACCGCGGCCTCGTCGTACGGGCTCACCCTCGAGGACGTCCGCGCCGCCGTCGCCGCCTCCAACGTCAACCAGGCCAAGGGCGCCTTCGACGGCGCCCACCAGTCGTACTCGATCGGCGCCAACGACCAGCTGCTGTCGAGCGACCAGTACCGGCCGTTGATCATCGCCTACCGCAACGGCAACGCGGTGCGGCTGTCCGACATCGCCAACGTGACCGACTCCGCCGAGAACGTCCGGCTGGCGGCCTGGATGAACCAGGTGCCGGCGGTGATCGTCAACATCCAGCGCCAGCCCGGCGCCAACATCATCTCGGTGGTGGACCGCGTCACGACGCTGCTGCCGCAGCTGCGCGCCTCGCTGCCGACCTCGATCCAGATCACCACCCTGACCGACCGCACGACCACCATCCGCGCCTCGGTGAAGGACGTCGAGTTCGAGCTGATGCTGGTCATCGCCCTGGTGGTGATGGTGATCTTCCTCTTCCTCCGCACCATCGCCGCTACGATCATCCCCAGCGTCGCCGTGCCGCTGTCGCTGGTGGGGACGTTCGGCGCCATGTACCTGCTCGGCTACAGCCTCAACAACCTGACGCTGATGGCGCTGACCATCTCGACCGGCTTCGTCGTCGACGACGCCATCGTGATGATCGAGAACATCATGCGTTACATCGAGGAGGGGATGAAGCCACTCGAGGCGGCGCTCAAGGGCTCGGCGCAGATCGGCTTCACCATCATGTCGCTGACCGTGTCGCTGATCGCGGTGCTGATCCCGCTGCTGTTCATGGGCGACGTGGTCGGCCGCCTGTTCCGCGAGTTCGCGGTGACCCTGTCGGTGACCATCCTGGTGTCGGCGGCGGTGTCGCTCACCCTGACGCCGATGATGTGCGCCAAGCTCCTGCGCCACAAGGAGGAGTCCGAGCAGGGACGCTTCTACCGCGCCTCCGAGCGGACGTTCCAGCGCATCATCGCCTTCTACGGCCGCACGCTGCAGGTGGTGATGCGGCACCAGCCGGCGACGCTGGTGGTCGCCGTCGCGACCCTGGTGCTGACCATCCTGCTCTACCTGGTGATCCCGAAAGGCTTCTTCCCGGTGCAGGACACCGGCGTGATCCTCGGCGTCTCGGAAGCGCCGCAGTCGATCTCCTTCGCCGCCATGGCCGACCGCCAGCAGGCGCTGGCCGCCGTGATCCTCGCCGATCCGGCGGTCGAGAGCCTGTCCTCGTTCATCGGCATCGACGGCACCAACACCACGCTCAACAGCGGTCGCATCCAGATCAACCTCAAGCCGCTCGCCGACCGCGGCATCAACGCCAGCGACCTCATCCGCCGCCTGCAGGTGCAGCTCGCCAACGTCTCCGGCATCACCCTGTACATGCAGCCGGTCCAGGACCTCACCGTCGAGGACCGGGTGAGCCGCGCGCAGTTCCAGTACAGCCTCGAGGACGCCAACCCCGACGAGCTGGCTGCCTGGGTGCCGCGTTTCGTCGCCAAGCTGCAGTCGCTGCCCGAGCTGCGCGACGTCGCCAGCGACCAGCAGAACGCCGGCCTGCAGGCGCGCCTGCTGCTCGACCGCACCACCGCGTCGCGGCTCGGCATCACCCCCCAGAACCTCGACGACGCGCTCTACGACGCCTACGGGCAGCGCCAGATCTCGACCATGTTCACGCAGCTCAACCAGTACCGCGTGGTGATCGAGGCCACCCCCGACCTCCAGCAGCGTCCCGAGAACCTGTCCGACCTCTTCCTGAAGTCGTCCACCGGCGGCTCGGTGCCGCTCGGCTCGTTCACCCGCACGCAGACGGTCAGCGCGCCGCTGTCGGTCAATCACCAGGGGCAGTTCCCGGTGGCGACGATCTCGTTCAACCTGGCGCCCGGCACCGCGCTGGGCGAGGCGGTGAACGCCGTGACCAAGGCGCAGCTGCAGCTCGGCATGCCGGCCAGCGTCCAGCCCAGCTTCCAGGGCACCGCCGAGTCGTTCCGCGCCTCGCTGGTCAACGAGCCGCTGCTGATCCTGGCGGCGGTGATCACCGTCTACATCCTGCTCGGCGTGCTGTACGAGAGCTACATCCACCCGGTCACCATCCTGTCGACGCTGCCCTCGGCCGGCGTCGGCGCCCTGCTGGCGCTGTTCTTGACCGGCAACGACTTCAGCGTCATCGCGCTGATCGGCATCATCCTGCTCATCGGCATCGTCGAGAAGAACGCCATCATGATGATCGACTTCGCGCTCGACGCCGAGCGCAAGGACGGCAAGCCGCCGGAAGAGGCGATCTACCAGGCGGCGCTGCTGCGCTTCCGCCCGATCATCATGACCACCATGGCGGCGCTCCTGGCCGGCATCCCGCTGGCGCTCGGCAGCGGCATAGGCGCCGAGCTGCGGCGGCCGCTCGGCATCGCCATCGTCGGCGGCCTGATCTTCAGCCAGGCGTTGACGCTCTACACCACGCCCGTGGTCTACCTCGCCTTCGACCGCCTGGCGCGGCGGCTCGCCCGCCGGCCGGCGCGGCGCCCGGCGGAGCTGGCCGCGGGGTCGGAGCCCGCGGAGGGCGGCGCTTGAGCCTCTCGACGCCGTTCATCGAGCGGCCGATCGCCACCACCCTGCTGACCGTGGCGGTGGCGCTGGCCGGCGGCATCGCCTACCAGTTCCTGCCGGTGTCGCCGCTGCCGCAGGTCGACTTCCCGACCATCAACGTCTCGTCGAACCTGCCGGGCGCCAGCCCCGAGACCATGGCTTCCTCGGTGGCGACGCCGCTCGAGCGCCAGTTCGGGCGCATCTCCGGCATCACCGAGATGACCTCGACGAGCTCGCTCGGCTCGACCAACGTCACCCTGCAGTTCGACCTCAACCGCAACATCGACGCCGCCGGCCGCGACGTGCAGGCGGCGATCAACGCGGCGCGCGGCCAGCTGCCGGCCAACCTGCCGAGCAATCCCTTCTGGCGCAAGTCGAACCCGGCGGACGCGCCGATCATGCTGATCGCGCTCACCTCCGACCTCGTCGACCGCGCCAAGATCTACGACCTGGCGTCCTCGATCCTGCAGCAGAAGCTCTCCCAGGTCTCCGGGGTCGGCCAGGTGATCGTCGGCGGCGGCGCGCTGCCGGCGGTGCGGGTGGACGTCAACCCGGCGGCGCTGAACCACGAGGGGTTGAGCCTCGAGGACGTGCGCAACGCGCTCGCCGCCGCCAACGCCAACCGCCCCAAGGGCGAGCTCGGCAACGTCCATAAGACCTGGGCGCTCTCCACCACCGACCAGCTGCTGCTGGCCGCCGAGTACCGGACGCAGGTGGTCAGCTACAACCAGCAGAACGGCGCCGCCGTGCGCCTGGGCGACGTCGCCGACGTCACCGACTCGGTCGAGGACATCCGCACCGGCGGCCTGACCAACGGCAAGCCGGCGGTGATCATCATCATCTTCCGCCAGCCGGGCGCGAACATCATCCAGACCGTCGACGCCGTCCAAGCCATCATCCCGCGGCTCGAGGCGTCGATCCCGCCGATCATCAAGCTGCAGGTGATCATCGACGCCACCCGCACCATCCGCGCCTCGGTGCGCGACGTCGAGATCACGTTGGTGATCTCGATCATACTGGTCATCGGCGTCGTCTTCGTCTTCCTGCGCAACGTGCGCGCCACCCTGATCCCCAGCGTCGCGGTGCCGGTGTCGCTGATCGGCACCTTCGGCGTCATGTATCTCTGCGGCTACAGCATCGACAACCTGTCGCTGATGGCGCTGACCATCGCCACCGGCTTCGTGGTGGACGACGCCATCGTGGTGATCGAGAACATCACCCGCCACCTCGAGAGCGGCATGGCGCCGTACCAGGCGGCGCTGCGCGGCGCCCAGGAGATCGGCTTCACCGTGATGTCGATCAGCATCTCGCTGATCGCCGTCTTCATCCCCATCCTGCTGATGGGCGGCATCGTCGGCCGCCTGTTCCGCGAGTTCGCGGTCGTTCTCTCGGTCGCCATCGCCGTCTCGCTGCTCATCTCGCTCACCACCACCCCGATGATGTGCGCGCGGCTGCTCCGGGCGCAGGGCGACGAGCGGCACGGGCGCCTCTATAACGCCAGCGAGAAGGCGTTCGACACCATCCTGCGCGGCTACCGCGGCTCGCTCACCTGGGTGCTGCGGCACCAGTTCCTCACCCTGCTGGTGACGCTGGCGACGATGGCCGCCACCGCCTACCTCTACGTGGCGGTGCCGAAGGGCTTCTTCCCGCAGCAGGACACCGGCCGCATGAACGGCTCCATCCAGGCCGACCAGGACACCTCCTTCCAGGCGATGAAGCGGCGCCTGGCGACACTGGCGGCCATCGTCCAGAAAGACCCGGCGGTCGACTCGGTCTCCGCCTTCATCGGCGGCCAGGCGGTCAACACCGGCCGCGTCTTCATCGGCCTCAAGCCGCAGGGCGAGCGCGGCAAGGGCAACCCCACCGCCGACCAGGTCATCGGCCGCCTGCGCCCGAAGCTCGGGCGCGTCCCCGGCGTCAGCCTCTTCCTGCAACCCATCCAGGACCTGCGGGTGGGCGGCCGGACGAGCGGCGCGCAGTACCAGTACACGCTGCAGGGCGACAACACCGCGGAGCTGCTGCAATGGGCGCCGCGGGTCATGCAGCGCCTGCGGCAGATCCCGATCCTCGCCGACGTCAACACCGACCAGCAGAACAAGGGGCTCGAGGCGACGCTGGCGATCGACCGTGTCACCGCCTCGCGGCTGGGGATCACGCCGCAGGCGATCGACGACACGCTCTATGACGCTTTCGGCCAGCGGCAGGTGTCGACGATGTACAAGCCCCTCAACCAGTACCACGTGGTGATGGAGGTGGAGCCCCAGTTCTGGCAGAACCCCGAGGGGCTGAAGAGCATCTACGTCAAGGCGACCGACCCCGCCAACGCCAACTTCGGCAGCCTCGTGCCGCTCTCCGCCTTCACCCAGTACAAGGCCTCGACGGCGCCGCTGACCATCAACCACTCGGCGCAGTTCCCCTCGGTGACCCTGTCGTTCAACCTGCCGCCGAACGTGGCGCTGGGCACCGCGGTGACCGAGATCGAGAAGGCCGAGCGGCAGATGGGCCTGCCGTCGGACATCCACGGCAGCTTCCAGGGCACCGCGCAGGCGTTCCAGGCGTCGCTGGCCAACGAGCCGCTGCTGATCGCGGCGGCGCTGATCGCGGTCTACATCGTGCTCGGCGTGCTCTACGAGAGCCTGGTCCACCCGGTGACCATCCTGTCGACGCTGCCGTCGGCGGGGGTCGGCGCGCTGCTGGCGCTGCTGATCACCAAGACCGACCTGTCGGTGATCGCTCTCATCGGCATCATCCTGCTGATCGGCATCGTCAAGAAGAACGCGATCCTGATGATCGATTTCGCCATCGAGCTCGAGCGCAGCGAGGACAGATCGCCGGAGGAGTCGATCTTCCAGGCCGCCCTGCTGCGCTTCCGGCCGATCACCATGACCACCATGGCGGCCATGCTGGGCGGCCTGCCGCTGGCGATCGGCCTGGGGACCGGCTCGGAGCTGCGGCGGCCGCTGGGCATCGCCATCGTCGGCGGCCTGCTGTTCAGCCAGGCGCTGACGCTCTACACGACGCCGGTGGTCTATCTCTATTTCGACCGGTTCCAGATCTGGTGGCGGCGGGTGCGCGGCCACCAGCCCAAGCGGCCCGGACCGGCCGCGGCGCCCGGCGCCGCGCGGCCGGCGGGACAGGAGGCCTGAGAGGCGCTCATGACGGCGAACGGCAGCGGCAGGGGCAGGGGATCGAGAACGGCGGCGCTCGTGGCGATCACCGCGTTGGCGGGAGTCGCCGTGCTCCTCACGGGCTGCCTGGTGGGCCCGAGCTACAAGCGGCCACCGGCCGCCTCCCCCGCCGCCTTCAAGGAGCCGCCGCCGCCGAACTGGAAGTCGGCGACGCCGCGCGACGAGATCCCGCGCGGCAAGTGGTGGGAGCTCTTCGGCGATCCGCAGCTTGACGCGCTCGAGGAGCAGGTGTCGGTCTCGAACCAGTCGATCGCCCAAGCCGAGGCGCAGTTCCGGGCGGCCCGCGCGGCGGCCGGGGTGGCGCGCGGCGGCCTGTTCCCGACGGTGACCGCGGGGGCCTCGGCGACGAGGTCGCGGAGCGGCGCGGGACGCGGCGCGACGACGCTGACCGGTGCGACCGGCAGCCCCGGCGCCTCCGGCTCCGGCACGACGGCCACGACGCCCGGGTCCACGACCAGCATCTACCAGGTGCCGCTCGACGCCTCCTACGAAGTCGACGTCTGGGGGCGGGTGCGGCGGCTGATCGAGAGCAGCGTCGCGACCGCCCAGGCCAGCGCCGGCGACCTCGAGACCATGCGCCTCAGCCTGCAGGCCGAGCTGGCGGTCGACTACTTCGAGCTGCACGGCCTCGACGCCCAGCAGCAGCTGCTGATCACCACCGCCGGCGCCTACCAGAAGGCGCTCGAGCTCACCACCAACCGCTACAACCAGGGGGTGGCGTCGGGGGTCGACGTGGCGCAGGCCCAGACCCAGCTCGAGACGACGCGCGCCCAGGCGATCGACCTGGGAGTGCAGCGCACCCAGCTCGAGCACGCCATCGCCGTGCTGACCGGCAAGGCACCCTCCGAGCTCACCATCACCCAGGCGCCGGTCACCGTGCAGCCACCGGTGGTGCCGGTGGCGCTCCCTTCCGAGCTGCTCGAGCGGCGCCCCGACATCGCCGCCAACGAGCGGCGGATGGCGGCGGCCAACGCCCAGGTCGGCGTCCAGGTGGCGGCCTACTACCCGACGATCTCGCTCACCGCCTCGGGCGGCTTCGAGAACACCAGCCTCGCGGACCTCTTCAACTGGCCAAGCCGCTTCTGGTCGCTGGGCGCCTCCGCCGTCGAGACCCTCTTCAACGGCGGCGCCCGCCGCGCCGCCACCGAGCAGGCCAGGGCCAACTACGACGCCGCCGTCGCCGCCTATCGCCAGACCGTCCTCACCGCCTTCCAGGACGTCGAGGACAACCTCTCGGCCCTCCGAGTGCTGGACGCCGAGGCAGCCCAGCAGCAGATCGCCGTCACCGCCGCCGAGCGCTCCCTGGCCCTCTCCAACTACCGCTACCAGGGCGGCATCACCACCTACCTCGAGGTCATCACTGCGCAGGCCGCGGCGCTGGCCAACGAGCGCACCGCCGTCGACATCCTCACCCGCCGCATGACCGCCGCCGTCAACCTCGTCAAGGCCCTCGGCGGCGGCTGGCGCGAGTCCGACCTGCCATCAGGCAGCGCTATCTTGACGCGGCCCTGAGCGGCGGGCCGCTACGGATCACCAGCGGGCCGGCAGCTCTGATCGTGTGGATGGAACTCATCCGCGCCAGCTTAGTGCGCCTGAGTCGTGCGGGCCGGAGGTTTGATGCAGGTGAGCGTAGCGCACTGGTTTCCGGCGCAGATTCTCAAAGCCAGGTGATCTCGGATGAGGGCGAGTGGTACCCGGAAACGGATGTTGATGAGGAGACCGCCACCGACCTTAAGAGAGTTTTTGGGCAGCTTAACAACCTCCCACCAGCTCAGCGGCTGGCGATCCTGAAGAAGATGAGCGCAAAGATGCCTCTTTCGGGCCTCTACGACTCGAGCGTGGTGCAGGAACTCTTGGCCGGCGGCGGTGATCCAGTGGTATTTCATCGCGGCTTTACGAAAGGTGTAGCCAGCAGACCGCGCGTCTTTATCGAACACTATTTGGAAGGCAATGCCTTGACGCGTAAGCTCGCGCTGGTGGCGGGCGGCGAGGGGCTGCCGGTGACTGCATCAAGCGTCCGTTACCCGGCGACGGATGCATGTTCCCGATGGTCGCGCCACCGCAGCCAATCGATCTCCCAGCCGTAGTCGACCGGCCCACCCCACCAGTCGGGCACCGTCGCGCCGGCATCCACGGCCACGCCGTGGCTCGCGAGCCGCGCGGCCAGGGCCGTGACGGGCTCCCGTGCCGGCACCAGCAGCGCCGGGGCCTCCGGGAGCGGCCGGCCGTCGGGTCGATAGAAGCGCGCTTCGCCGTCGGACGCCAGTTCCATCGAGAATCCCTCTTCGTGCACCGCGCGATGATGACGGCGGCACAGCAGCACCGTGTTAGCGAGGCTGGTTGCGCCGCCATCGGCCCAGGGCTCGACGTGGTGAGCGTCGCAGAACCTTCCGCCGCAGCCAGGGAAGCGGCAGCCACCGTCGCGATGCTCAAGGGCGCGGCGCAGGGCAGGTGAGATGGCGCGGGTGCGGCGGCCGATGTCGAGGACACGGCCATCCGCGGCGTGCTGCATCACCACCCGCGCCGAGTCGCAGGCGAGCCGCCTGGACGTTTCCGCGGAAACGTGGCTGCCGTCGGCGAGCCAGGACGACCCGCCTTCGCTATCGGGTGCCAGCACCTCGGCGTCGACATGCACCACGACCTGGTAGCGGTCTCCGCGAGTGCCGGGATCGAGGCCTGCCGCGAGTGCGCTTTCGGCCATCAAGCCCAGGGCATCGGCGCGGCGTTGCTCGAACGAAACTTCCCCTGTCGCCGCAGCCGCCGCTGCCGCTTCTACCACCGCTGCCGCCTCCGGTTCGGCGCCGCCCGGCTGGCCGGAGCGTGGCCCGTAGAGCGCTTCGACGCCGGCCTCCAGGGCGCGCCGCAGGGCCGCGCCGGCCTCCGGCGCGAGGCGTCCCCTCACCACTACCATGCCGTCCTCGTCGGTGTAGACGTGCAGATACCGCGCGGCGTGGAGGCGCTTCTCGGTACGTCCCGCTGCGATGCGATCGACGCGCCGCATGCCGCGCACCAGCCTCTCGACGTGCGCGGCAGTTCCCGCACGCCCGAAGATCAGCAGGTCCTGCTCGTTGTCCGGCGTGGCGATGCGCGTGAGGGCGCGGACCTTCGAGTAAGAGACCTCGCCGCGGCGCAAGGCCGCCGAGAGCAGCGGCAACGCGCCGAGCGCCCGCGCCACGCGCATCTTCTCGCGCGCCGCGCCGGGGTCGAGCCCCACGCGCCAAGTCAGCCAGTGCGCGCAAGAGTGGAACCCGCCGCCCCACCCACCTCGCTCGTCGAACTCCCGCAGCATGGCCAGCAGCTCGTAGGTGGCGGCCGAGATCTGCGCCGCCAGCTCAGCGATCCTCTCGCCGAGCTCTTCGAGCTCCGCACCTCCACCCCTCACTGCGAGATCGTGATCTGCCTCGTGCGCCGGTTCGCCGATGGTCATCTGCTTTCCTCCCATCAGCGATTGTAAACCCATGATTTCTTATCTCGTTGGAGGCCGCGGGAAGGCCGATCGGCGCTCGTCGAAGGAGCCCGAGAGGCTCACTGCGACTTCTGGCTCTGGCGCCCGTCCTGCGGGCCGACGAGGGGCCTTCGAGCGCGGACTCGAGGAAACTCGCGAAGGGGTCCGAAAAGCCTGTCAAGGGGGTCGACGAACCTGGTGGCCGGCTCGACGGGCACACCCGGCACCTCCGGCTCGGGAGCGTCGGACCTCGGGGGGTCGCGACCGCCACGTCGACCGCCCGGCTGCCGAGTTGGGATCTCAGCCGGGGCGCCGACGCGCGGCCTGGCCCTGTCCTTGCCCTTGCACTACAATCCGTATCACCGACAACACGCCGGGCCTGCACCTCCCAGGGAGACGCTGCCATGTCCCCACCCAACCTGCTCATGCTGATCGTGGACCAGGAGCGTCGCTGGGACCTCACGTTCCCACTGGTTCCAGCGGAACTGCAGGCGCAGTTATGGGATCTCTTGCCGGCGCATCAGTGGCTGGCCGAGAACGGGGTGACCTTCGCCAACCACTACGCCTCGGGGATTCCCTGCAGCCCGGCCCGGTCGTCGATTTACACGGGCTTCCATGCGCCGGACACCCAGATCATCAACGTCATGGAGTTCATGACGCAGTCGCTGGGCGTCTACCTGCCGCCAACCCAGCCGGTAACGCTGGGCGACGTCCCTTTCGCTATGCCGACGATCGCCGACCTTCTGAACCTGGGCGGCGGCGGCACGCCGTACTACTGCGCCTACAAGGGCAAGGTCCATTTCGCGCTCGACAAAGACCTCCCAGACTCGGAGGCGCTGCACACCCTCTACGGGTTCAAGGACTGGACCCGACAGAAAACGGCCTATTACGACTCCGCCTTGTCCGGCGCCTATAACGAGCAGACGGTTGCCCAGGACGCGGCGGACTGGCTCATCTACAAGGCGCCGGAGCTCTCCCAGCCATGGCTGCTCGCGGTCAACCTGATCAACCCGCACGACGTTCAATACGCGAATGTCGCGGCTTATGATCCCTGCAAGCCGTGGCTGCCACCCGGGCTCGACCACACAGTGCTGGGCATCGCGCCCATCCCGCTGCGCGCGCCCTACTTCAATTGGTGGTGTCCGCAGAAGCCACCGAACTTTGGCCTGCCCCCGGCCACCACCGCCCCACGCCCGCAAGCGGTGGACGCCTTCGCCGGCATCCTCAGCGTGTCCTTCGGCAACATCCCGTTCGACGACGACGCGCTGTGCGCCATCTACGTCTCCCCCGGCGAGACCCTTCAAGTCCCTATGTGGCAGGCGTATCTCAACTACTACATCAACTGTATCCTCGATGCCGACGTCGACCTCTGGACGGTGATCCAGGCCTTCCTCGGCTCCGGCGCCGATCTGGCGAACACTTGGATCGTCTATCTCTCCGACCACGGTGAGATGGCGACGTCGCAGGCCGGGCTGAGCGCGGTCTACAACGGCGTCCACTTCGGGCCGCTTTTAGGTCTCGAGCCGAGGGCGCCGGAGATGATGCCGCTGCGCAGCAAGGGGTCACTCCAGTTCGAAGAGGCCGCCCACGTGCCGCTGATCTTCGCCGCGGCGCCGGTGCCGGGATCGGTGTTGCCGGACGCCAACCGCGCGACCACCGTCGCGGCGCTCAGCTCTCATGTCGACATCGTGCCGACGCTCCTCGACCTCGCCGGCGTGCCGCGCGACTGGTACGAGAAGACCTTCGGTCCTTACCTGTCACAGCTCGACCCGCCGCTGCTGAAGGCGCTGCCAGGCACGAGCCTCGCCGCCATCCTGGCCAAGCCCAGCACCTATCGCGACACCCTCCGCTGGTCCGACGCCAACGGCAACGGACGGAGCCGCGTCCTCATCACCGGCGATGCGCTGGACACCTTCGACCCGTTCGCGGCGTGGGCCCTGGCCGACTTCTACTTTTGGGACCTGCACCTCGACTTCCGCGTCCGGGCGATGATGCGTGCCATGGTGGCGGTCGACGCCGCGGGTAGCCAGCTGGTGAAGTTCGGCCGGTGGTTCTCGGCCCACAACTACGCCGAACAGGCGGTCCTCGCCGGCAGCTACGGTCTGCTCCATGCACCGGAGGGAGACTACCTGGGCCAGGACGTTCAGGTGTTCGCTCTCGGCACCGATCCCCACGAGCAGAACAACCTCGCGACGACCCTTTCCGATTCGGAGATCTCCAGCCTGAGCGAGAGCCTCAACGCATTGATGGCGGCCGAGCTCTCCGCTCCTGGCCTCACACCCAGGGAGACGCATTCTTTCCTCTCGCCCGAGCCGCAGTCGCAGGCTGCCGCGGCCGCGAGAGGAGCGAGTCCTCTCAGCTGACGCTCCGCGGCCCCGTGCTCACGCCAGCTCGCGCTTCCCACTTCGGGACGTCCACGCCCTTCACCAGCCCGGCAGCGGGTGGTTAGGCTGGCCGGGCCGAAAGCGGGCTAGAATCCCCGCCATCGACGATCAGAGCCCACCTCCGGCCGTGACGCGTGGGACGAGCGACTCGCTCGCCCCGTCTGCCGCTTCGACCACGGCCGCCCCAACCACCGCCACTCTCGACGCCGCCGCCCCGGCCGCCACCGTCTCGCGCCCGACCTTCGCGCGGCGGCTCAACCTGTTCGACGCCACGATGATCGTGATCAGCGGCATCGTCGGCTCGGGCATCTTCATCAACCCCTACGTGGTGGCGCAGGCGGTGGGCACGCCGTTCCTGATCGTCGCGGTCTGGGTGGCGGGCGGCGCGCTCGCGATGCTCGGCGCCTTCGTCTTCGCCGAGCTGAGCACGGTGATGCCGCGGGTGGGCGGCCAGTACGCCTTCTTCCGCGAGGCCTTCCACCCGCTGGTGGCGTTCCTGCACGGCTGGTCGCTGCTGCTGATCATCCAGTCGGGGGCGACCGCGGCGGTGGCGGTGGCGTTCGCGCAGTACGTCGCGCCCCTGGTGGGCATGCCGCAGGCGCTGGTGCCGTGGCTGGCGGCCGCCGTCATGCTGCTGCTGGCGGGATTCCACGCCCTGGGGGTGCGGCCCGGCGCCGTGGTGATCAACGTCATCACCTTCGGCAAGGTGCTGGTGCTGGCGGCGCTGATCGTCTCGGTGTTCGTGGCCGCCCCGCACGCCTCCGGGCTGACGTTCACGCCGCTGGCCCCGCCGGGCGTCCATGGCCTGCTGCTGCTCTCGGCCTTCTTCGCCGGGCTGGTGCCGGCGATGTTCTCCTATGGCGGCTGGCAGAACGTCAACTTCGTCGCCGAGGAGGTGCGCGAGCCTCAGCGCAACCTGCCGCGGGCGATCCTGCTGGGCGTGGTCTGCGTGATCGTGCTCTACATCGGCGCCAACGTCGCCTACCTCCACGTGCTGACAGCGCCGGTGCTGGCGGCCAGCCTGACCCCGGCAGCGGACGCCGCGACGGTGGTCGTCGGCAGCCTGGGCGGCCGGCTGATCGGCGCGCTGGTGGTCGTCTCCACCTTCGGCTTCCTCAACCTGGCGCTGCTCACCGCGCCGCGGGTCTACTACGCCATGGCCGCCGACGGCCTCTTCTTCCGCGCGCTCGCCCGCCTCCACCCGCGCTTCCGGGTGCCGGTCGCGGCGATCCTGCTGCAAGGGGGCCTCGCCGCCGCCTTCGCGCTCACCCGCAGCTACGAG
>DATDGZ010000082.1:0-3034 GCA_036521795.1 Thermoanaerobaculia bacterium
AGCGAGAGGTCGGCCTTGGCCAGCTCCTTGGTCATCATCCAGAGCGTGAAGGCGTCGCCGCGCAACGGCCCCACCCCGAGCCCACCATGCTCCCGCGGCACCGTGGCGGCCAGCAGGCCGGCAGCGAAGAGGTCGGCGAAGTCCTCGGCGGGAAAGCTGGCCGTGCGGTCGTAGTGCGCCGCGCGCGGCGCCAGCCGCTCGCGCGCCAGCTCGGCGACCCGCTCGACCAGCGCCCGCCGCTCGAGGTCGAGGTCGAGATCGAGCTTCATGCGCGGGAGGCCGACTCGGCCGGTTGGTAGAAGTGATCGCGGCTGAAGTAGCTCGAGCGGCCGCTGCCGTCGCCGAACACGCTGTAGCAGTCGACGACCAGCAGCCGCCGGTTGAGGTAGGCAGCCAGCAGGGCGTCGACGAAGCCGAAGCGGTAGCGGGCGGTGAAGCCGACCGCCGCGGCGCCCACGACGCCCACGACGCCCCCGGCGCCCCCGACGCGATCAACGCCGCCGGCGAAGGCGTCGCCTTCAGCCTCTCCCCAGTCCTGGGGCGCCGGCGAGGAGGCGCCGAAGGCGCGCACCGCCAGCCGTCCGCCGCGCAGCGCGACGACGACGCGGACGAGGCCGCGGGTGGCCGCATCGAAGCTCACCCAGGTCCCCACCAGCGGCGACGGGTCGACGGTAGGGGCGGGGGCGGGGGCGACGGAGCGGTGCGCGGCCTCACCCTGATCGGCGCGATCGATGCGATCGTCGGCCGCGGCGCCCCGCGGCGCGTCTCTGGCGCGGCTGAGGCGGAGGGGCGCCGGCATGCTCATCACGAACGTCCTGCCACTAGCGGTGGAAGAACTCGCGGGTGAAGTAGCTCGCGCGGCCGCTGCCGTCCTTGAAGGAGTTGAAGGTGTCGAGCACCAGGATGCCGCCCTTCATGTACGCGGCGAGCAGCGTCTCCATGAAGCCGAAATCGTAGACCGCGCTGAACGCCATCGCGTCGCGCGAGCCCACCGTGGCGGCGTAGGGGACGGCCGGCCGCTCCCCCCAGTCGCAGGGAGCGGGGGTGCAGGCGCCGAAGGCGTGTACGACGAAGCTGCCGGCGCGGTCGGCCAGCACCAGCTTGACGACGCTGTCCGTAGCCTTGTCGGTGGCCCACCAGGTGCCCAGCAGCGGGGCGACGTCGATCTCGCCGGGCGGCGCGGACGCGAGCTCCCCGAGCTGGTCGTCGGCCCGCACGGATTGCAGCCTGGTCATCGCTTCGCGCCCTCCGTCCGCACGCCATGGGGCACGCCATGGGACGCCGATTCGCCGCGTGCACAGAGCGTAGCATGGACGGAAACGCTGCCGCGCTCGATCAGGGCGCGCGCCGGCGCGCCCGGCATCCGCCGCCCTGTCATCAGCTGGAACTGGCGCTGCGCCTCGACCAGCAGCACCTCGCGGCCGTCGATCGCCGTGTGGCCGCGCGCCGCGCTGGCGGCGACCAGCGGCGTCGGCTCGGCGGCGGCGTAGGGCAGATCCACGATCACCGTCCCGGCGCCCAGCTCGCCGGGCCGGAAGGGCCACTCCTCCCCGGCGCCCGTGCAGGGCGTCGCGTTGACCACCAGGGAATAGCGGCCGGGAGTGAAGGCGGCGAGCGGCACGAAAGGCAGGCCGAGCAGGCGCGCCGCCAGCTCGCCGCGCTCCCGGCCACGATTGACCAGGGTCACGCGGGCGCCCGCCTGCTGCAGCCCGGCCGCGGCCGCCCGCCCGGCGCCGCCGCAGCCGACGACCGCCGTCTCTCGGCCGGCGAGCGTGACGCGGTGAGCGCCGAGAGCGGCCACCACGCCCAGGGCATCGGCGGTGTCGGCCCGCCAGGAATCGCCCTGGCGCAGCATGGTGTTCGCGGCGCCGGCCCGGCGGGCGAGCGGCGTCGCGCTGCCGGCCGCACCCAGGGCCGACTCCTTGTAGGGGGCGGTCACGGTCAGGCCACAGAGCGGCATCCCGAGCGCCGCCAGCCCGGCCGCGGCCGCCTCCAGGAAAGGGGCGAAGCTCTCGACCTGGAACGGCAGGTAGAGCGCGCGCAGGTCGAGCCGCCGATACGCGTCGTTGTGCAGGCGCGGCGACAGCGATCGCCCGACCGACCGGCCGACGATGCCGAAGAGCCGGCGCGCCCGCGGCAAGGCGGGGAAGCCGAAATCGCCGACCAGCTGCGCCGCGCCGAAGGCGCCGTCGCCGTCGATGCCGTCCGCGACCCCGGCGAAGACGACCGGCGCCGCCAGCATGGGCGCCAGCAGCCGGCTCCAGGAGCCCGCCGGGCCGGTCGCGTAGGCGGTGACGTCCGAGCGGCCCAGCGCCGGCAGCAGCGCGAGCGGCACCAGGGCCTCGGCCGCGCTGCCGGCGCGGACCCCGAGGCGGTAGAGGCGCGCCGCGGTGCCGGCCAGCTGCGCGAACCGCTGCCGCAGCTCGCCGGCGCCGGCGGCGCCGCCGTGCCAGGAGATCAGGCGCCGCGCCGCGGGCAGCCGCGCGAGGACCTCCGGGCCGAGGTCGCGCGCGCCCTCGAGATCGACCAGGTCGTAGCGGGCCGCCGCCGCCAGCAGGCGCGCCTGGCGCTGCTCGGGGGCGCCGGCGTGGCCTCCCCCCTCGGCGGCGCTGCGCAGGGTATAGAGGAGGTCGCCGGAGAAGTGCCCGCGCAGCCAGTCGGGGTCCAGGTCCCCGACCCGGTCGGCCCGCACCTCGAGGCAGCTCACCGCCGGCGGCAGCGCCCGGATCTCCCTGCCGTCGGCCGATGGCGGCACGGTCAACGCGGCGATCAGGGCGGCCTCAGGCATCGACGGCCCTCCCCACGGCCGGCCAGGCTGCACGCGGCGCCCGCGTCGGGTCGTGGGTCCGCCTGGTGCCGCGGGACCGCCGCGGGCGGATCGGGCTACAATCTCCCCCGCGACGTCCACGACCCCATGCGCTTCCGGGTGCCCCGGCCTTCCGGCCATGCATAGCGAGCTCCTGTCGATCATCGCCGCGCGGCACTGCAAGCGGGCGTTCCTCCCCAGGCCGGTGCCGCGGGAGACGCTCGCGGC
>DATDGZ010000083.1:0-2235 GCA_036521795.1 Thermoanaerobaculia bacterium
ACTTTGCGCTGCTGCGCGGCGAGCCGCCGCCGCCGGCGCCGCCGCTCGCCTCGACCTACCGCGAGTTCGTGGCGCAGGAGCGGCGCACCCTGGCTTCGCCGGCCGCCGAGGCCTTCTGGGCGGAAACCCTCGCGGGCGCGCCGTTCACCGCGCTCACCCCCTGGCCGGACGGACCGGTCGAGCAGCAGCCGCCATGGTTGCACAATCTCGCCGTGCCCTTCTCGCCGCAGCTCGGCGGCGCGCTGCACGAGCTGGCGCGGCGGGCGGCGGTGCCGCTCAAGAGCGTCCTGCTTGCCGCCCATGCCAAGACGCTGGCGCTGGCCACCGGCGAGAGCGAGATCGTCACCGGCCTGGTGGCCAACGGCCGCCTGGAGGTGGCCGGCGGCGACGAGGTGCGCGGCCTGTTCCTCAACACCCTGCCGCTGCGCCTCGCCCAGCCGCGCGGCTCATGGCTGGCGCTGATCCGCGCCGCCGAGCGCGCCGAGCTGGCGATGCTGCCCTTTCGGCGCTATCCGCTGGCCGCCCTGCAGCGGCGGCGCGGTGACCAGCCGCTCTTCGAGGTCACCTTCAACTTCGTCCATTTCCATATCGCTCGCGGCCTGACGCAGTCCGGCGAGGTCGCCCTGGCGGGCTTTCAGAAGTCGGAAGGCAACAGCTTCAAGCTGGCGGTGAGCTTCACCCGGCACCTCGCCGGCGCCGACCTCGGCTGCGAGCTCGACTACCACTCGAGGCTGCTGCCGCGCCGCCAGGTGGCGGCGTTTGGCGAGCTGCTGACCCGGGTCCTCGCAACGATGACGGCAGACCCCGCCGCGCCCCACGACGCGCTCTCCCCGCTCACCGGGCCCGAGCGCCACCAGCTGCTGGTGGAGTGGAACGACACCGCGACGGCGCCGCCGGCCGGAGCACCGTCCGCCGTGAGGCGGCTGTCTGCCGCGGCCGAGCGCGTGCATGAGCTGTTCGAGTGGCAGGCGGCCCGGCGGCCGAGCGCGACGGCGGTCATGGGGCAGGGCGTGACGCTCCGCTACGGCGAGCTCGAGGCGCGCGCCAATCAGCTGGCGCGTCACCTGAGACGGCTGGGGGTCGGGCCCGAGGTCAGGGTGGGGCTGTGCGTCGAGCGCTCGCCGGCGATGGTGGTGGCGCTGCTCGGCATCCTCAAGGCCGGCGGCGCCTACGTGCCCCTCGACCCCGACCTGCCTCCGGACCGCCTGGCGCTGGTGCTCGGCGACAGCGCGCCGGCGCTGCTGGTGACCGAGGAGCCATGGCTGGCGCGCCAGTCCGCCGCTCTCGGCGCCGCGCCGCCCCGGCGGGTCTGCCTCGATCGCGACCGGGAGCAGATCGCCGCCGAAGCGGCGGCGCCACTGGCGGTCTCGGCGCCGCCCGACAGCCTGGCCTACCTGATCTACACCTCCGGCTCGACGGGCAGGCCGAAGGGAGTGGGCCTCTCGCATCGGGCGGTGGTCAACCTGCTGCGCGCCATGGCCGAACGGCCGGGGCTCGCTGCCGGCGACGTGATGCCGGCGCTGACCACGGTGACCTTCGACATCGCCGGCCTCGAGATCTACCTGCCGCTCGCGGTGGGAGGCCGCGTGGAGGTGGTGACTCGCGAAGCGGCGACGGATGGCCGCCGGCTGGCGGCCTGCCTCGTGGCTGCCGGCGCCACCGCCGTACAGGCGACGCCGGCGACCTGGCGCCTGCTGCTTGACGCCGCCTGGGAAGGCTGGCCGGGCCTCAAGGCGCTGTGCGGGGGCGAGGCGCTGCCGCGTGAGCTGGCGGCGGCGCTGCTCGCCCGCGGCCTCGAGCTGTGGAACCTCTATGGCCCCACCGAAACGGCGATCTGGTCGGCGGCTGGACGGGTCGTCATGGCGGCCGGGCAGGCGACGGAGGCCGTGGTGCTCCTGGGCCGGCCGATCGCCAATACCCGTTTCTACGTGGTCGACCGGCAGCTCGCGCCGCTGTCGCCGGGCGTGGCCGGGGAGCTGCTCATCGGCGGCGCGGGCGTGGCACGCGGCTACTGGGGCCAGCCCGCGCTGACCGCGGAGCGCTTCGTGCCGGACCCGTGGAGCGGCACCCCCGGCGCTCGCCTTTACCGCAGCGGCGATCTGGTGCGCCGGCGGTGGAACGGCGAGTGCGAATTCGTCGGGCGCATCGACCACCAGCTCAAGATCCGCGGCTTCCGCGTCGAGCCGGCGGAGATCGAGGCGGCCCTGACCGCGCAGCCGGAGGTGCTGGCTGCCG